>CAZXQZ010000031.1:0-11954 GCA_964642445.1 uncultured Anaerolineae bacterium | reverse complement strand
CTTCGCGCTACTTCGTGTCTTCGTGCTCAAGAGCGGCGCTGCAGCGCCAGTGAGGCCACCACCAGCACGATCGAAGCCAGAAGCATCAGTGCCGACAGTGCGTTGATTTCCGGCGTGATGCCGGTTTTGATCATGCCGTATACCTGGACGGGCAGGGTCGTGGTGCCGGGTCCGTTGGTGAAAAACGTAATGACAAAATCGTCCAGCGAGAGCGTAAATGCCAGCAGTGCACCACCCAGGATACCGGGCATGATCAGCGGCAGTGTCACGCGGCGGAACGTCTGCCATTCGTTGGCATACAGGTCTTGGGCTGCCTCTTCGAGCGCACGGTCCAGCCCCGCAATGCGTGCGCGGACGATGACAGCCACGTAGGCAACCGAAAATGCCACGTGGGCAATGATCACGGTCCCCAGGCCCAGGCGCACGCGCGCCAGGGCAAAAAAGAGCAGGAGCATCACGGCCATGGCAATTTCGGGAATGATGATCGGCAGGTAGAGCAGGGCATCGAACGAGATTTTGCCCCAGAAGGCGTACCGTTCCATGGCCAACGCGGCCATCGTGCCGATGACGGTCGCCACCAGGGTCGATACAGCGGCTACGATCAGGCTGTTGCGTAGGGCCAGGCCAATCGCACGGTCCTCGAAGAGAACCTGGTACCAGTGCAGTGAAAATCCATCCCAGGTCGACAGATAACGCGAGGCGTTGAAAGAAAACAGGATCAGCATCACAATGGGTGCGTACATGAACAGATACATCACCCATGCGTTGAGGGTCAGCAAGGGGTGGATGGTGCGTCGCACCCACTGTCCGGCGTTCATAGGGTACGACCGCCCCGGCGGAAATAGATCAACGTGCCAATCAGCATCACCGTCATCAGCACGAAGGAGAGGGCCGAGCCAAACGGCCAGTCGCGGGCCGTGAGAAACTGCTGCTGAATCAAGTTGCCCAGCATGACGGTTTTGGCACCACCCAGCAAGTCGGGTGTGACAAAAGCACCCAGGGCTGGGATGAAGACCAGGATCGATCCCGCCAGCACGCCGGGCATGGTGAGCGGCAGGATGACGCGACGAAACGCCTGTGCGTCGCTGGCGTAGAGGTCGTGCGCAGCTTCGACCAGGGCAAAATCGAGGCGCTCGACGGCGGCGTAGATGGGCAGGACCATTTCGGGCAAAAAGCTGTACACCATGCCGATCAATACGGCCGTATCGGTAAACAGGAGCTGGACAGGCTCGGTGGTCAATCCAAGACTCATCAGCAGGTTGTTGATCACACCGTCACTGCTGAGAATCACCCGCCAGGCGTAGGTTCGCACCAAAAAGTTGGTCCAGAAAGGGATGACCAGCAGCAGCAGCAGGATGTTGCGCCAGCGACGCGTCCGCCGTGCGATGAAATAGCCGAGGGGGTATCCAAACAACAGGCTCACCAGCGTCGTCAGCAGTGCCAGGTAGATCGAGCGCAGGAAAATACGCAGGTACAGGGGATCGAACACACGCAGGTAGTTACCCAGGTTGAACTGCCACAGCACCTGTCCGTACGTGCCGCGGGTCAAGAAGCTGTAGATGAAAACGATGATCAAGGGCACAACGAAGAACAGAAGCAGCCAAAACAGGGCCGGAAAGATCAGGGTCATCACCTGACCGCCGCGGCTGCGGCGCATGCGCTGCATGGCAGTGGTCAACACCGGTCAGTCCTTGAGCACCAGGGCATTTTCGGCCCGCCAGCTCATGAAGGCCTGGTCGCCGGGTGCATAATAGGCCTGCACGTCCAGCGTAGAAATCATGTTTTGTTCCCAGACGTCGAGGCGGCGCCCCTGCGCCGTACGCACAATGATCCGCGTGTCCGATCCGATGTAGGCCACCATTTCCACGGTGACGGGATAGGTATTGACGCGCCGTTCGGGATGTTTATCGAACAGGCGTATCTTCTCTGGGCGTACCGACACCAGCACTTCGTCGCCAATGTGCACACCAGGCCCCACCTGGCCCAATACCGTGCCATGGTCGGGCACGTCCACCGTGCAGAAATGGCCGTCGACGGCAATCACGCGCCCGGTGAGGAAATTCGACTCGCCAATGAAGTCGGCCACAAAGTGGCAGTTGGGGCGCTCGTAGATCTCCACCGGCGTGCCAATCTGCAGAACCTTGCCGTGGTTCATGACCGCAATACGGTCGGCCATGGTCAAGGCTTCTTCCTGGTCGTGGGTCACGAACACGAACGTGATGCCCACCCGCGCCTGCAGGGCCTTGAGCTCGAGCTGCATTTCTTTGCGCAGTTTCTGATCGAGGGCCCCGAGGGGTTCGTCCAGCAGCAGGACTTCGGGCTCATTGACCAGGGCGCGGGCCAGGGCGACGCGCTGCTGCTGGCCACCCGAGAGCTGTTTGGGTTTACGCTCGGCCATCGCCGGCAGCCGTACCAGGTCGAGCACGGCCTGCACGCGGCGATCGATGTCTGCGCGGGGCAGGCGTCGCATTTCCAGGCCAAACGCCACATTCTGGGCGACTGTCATGTGGGGAAAGAGTGCGTAACTCTGAAATACCGTATTGACGGGGCGTTGAAACGGTGGCAGTTGGCCCATTTCGTGCCCATGGATGAATATTTGCCCGTGCGTCGGCAAATCGAGGCCGGCGATCATGCGTAAGGTGGTCGTCTTACCACAGCCGCTCGGCCCCAACAGGGCAAAAAACTCCCCATCAAGGATCTGCATGGACACGTCATCCACCGCCACGATCTCGCTGGTTTTGCCCGCTGAGCCGAAAAATCGTTTTGTTACGTCACGCAGTTCTACCGCAACCTCGGCCATCCTATCCTCAACTGGAATGCCCCTGCACACCGGCCGGTAGTTTGCTGACGGATCCGCGGCATCGCAGTCTTCGACGTTTGCCAAGGGGCAGGTTAGACCAGGAGCAGGTCCCCCGGCGCAGGTGAAACGAGCGTGGCCCGGCAGGCTGTCTTTCCAGGGTCGAAGAAAGTATACTATAAGGTGCACGAGAAGTAAAGATTACCATTTGACAAGGGTTGCGCGCGATTTTGCCAGTCGTTTAGCCGGATGGTATAATCACACCCTTGTGCGAGATGTCCTGGAGGTAACAGCACGTGCAGACGTATCTGTTCATTGTACAAATCATTCTATCCATTACGCTGACCGCCCTGGTTCTGCTGCAGGGTAACAAAGGTGCCGGTCTGGGTGGCATCTTTGGGGGCGATGGTGGCGTATACAAAACGCGCCGCGGCGTCGAGAAGACACTCTTCAACGCAACCATCGTTGTGTCCGTGATCTTCTTCCTGGTTTCTATGCTGACCGTGTGGGCCAGCGGATGAGCCATTCGTGGGCAAATACGTTCGCTGGCAGGCAGTAATTGCTGTCCTGGGCATCGTGCTCCTGGGCGCGCTTCTGTCCTACACGGCTTACAACTTCCCGTCGTCTTTTGTCCCGGCCCGCGGTGGTACGTACATCGAAGGGGTAGCCGGTAATCCACAGTACCTGAACCCGCTTCTCGGTCACTTCAATGAGGTCGACCGGGATTTGGTGTCTCTGCTGTTCAACGGGCTAACAACGCTGGATGAACGCGGCGCGGTCGTGCCTGACCTGGCGACCCGTTGGGAAGTCAGTGACGACGGGCGAACGTACACCTTCTACTTGCGCGATGATGTGCGCTGGCACGATGGGGCACCTTTCACCGCCGACGATGTTGTCTTTACGATTGGCACAATGCAGAGCCCGGAGTTCAGTTGGGCACCCTGGCTGTCGTCGTTATGGCAATCGGTCACGGTCGAGAAAGTCGACGATTACACCGTCCGTTTCACCCTCAATGAGCCCTTTACCCCCTTTCTGGACCATACGACGATCGGTATCCTGCCGGCGCACCTCTGGTCGCGCTACCAGGTGGGTGAGCTCAACAACGCCCAACTCAACGCACGCCCGGTCGGTACTGGGCCCTGGCAACTGGTCCAGATCGATGCCGAACATGCGCGCCTGGAGCCTAATCCGTTCTACCGCGGGCCCCTGCCCTATCTCGGGGCCATGGAGTTTCGTTTTTATCCCGACATAGGGCGCCTTTTCGCCGCATTCGAGCGGGGTGAGGTCAATGCCATCGGCCACATTTTCCCCGACGACATGCGCAGCACCCTGCGTCTGCGAAATCTCAATCTCTATTCATCGGCCCTGCCAGGCTATACCCTCATCTATCTCAACCAGAACAGTGCCAATGTGCCGTTCATGCAGGACCCTGCGGTCCGTAAAGCACTGCTGCTGGCCCTTGACCGCCAGAAGCTGGTGGATGATGCGCTGCAAGGGCAAGGCGTGATCGCTCACAGCCCCGTGCAGCCGGACAGCTGGGCGTATGATCCGACGGTGACCCAGTACGCGTACGATCCCGACCAGGCGCGTGCCTTACTCGACAGCGCCGGCTGGATCGATAGTGACGGCGACGGCGTGCGTGACAAAGACGGTGTACCACTGGCGTTCGCCATGCTCACCACCGACGCGGCCGACCAGATGGGCCTCGGCCAGATCATCGCCCGCCAGTGGGCGGCCATTGGTGTGCGTATGGTCCCGCAGGCGATCACCTTCGCCGGATTGGTCGCCGATCACCTCGGCACGCATAACTATGATGCGGCCCTGGTGAGTTGGGAGTTGAGCGGGGATCCCGATCCGTACCCCCTTTGGCATTCGACCGAAATTGATGGTGGACAGAATTATGCTTTGTGGAACAACCGCACGGCCGACGAGACGATGGAGGCGGCCCGGCGCACACACGATGTCACCCAGCGGATAGCCTTGTTCAAGGATTTCCAGCAGCTGTTCGCCGAGGAAGTTCCGGCGCTCTTGTTGTACCACCCCGTCTACAGCTTTGGCGTACATGACAAGGTGCGCGGCGTGACGATCGGCAAACTCAACCGGCCAGGTGACCGTTTTCGGACAGCCAGTGACTGGTACATCGCAACTGAACGCGTCAGTACAGGGGCAGCCAGGCGGCTTGACAATTCGACGCCTTAGTGGTACTATTGCGCACAGTGACAGGCCGAAGTGGCGGAATTGGCAGACGCGCTACGTTCAGGGCGTAGTGGGCATTAGCCCGTGTGGGTTCAAGTCCCTCCTTCGGCACCTATTCAAGGCTAATATCGAGGCTCGGATGTAGCCTTGATGTTGGCCTTTTGTTTTGTGCTCGGTTGAGGACCAGGGCGGATGCGAAAGCAGTTTGTTTGGTTGCGTGCGTCACCCACCCAGCTGTTGTTCCTGGGCATTATCACGGTGTTACTCTTTTTCATCGCCAGCTACATTGGCCGTGATCTGGAATACCGTGCCGCCCAGGCCGAGCTGCACCAATGGGAAGCGCGCCTGGTGGCCGAGCAGGCGCGGGGTGAACGCCTGCAGCAGGAACTGCAGTGGGTCCAGAGTGATGCGTACCTGGAGGAGGCAGCCCGCCGTGAGCTGGGCCTGGTGCGCCGCGGCGACACGTTGGTCGTGCCGGTGGCGTCTGCTGCCACGCCCCAGGCCACGCCGGCAGCCGCCGCGCCGGCATCATCCAGCGTGGCTGCGCCGTCTCAACCGCCCTGGCAAACCTGGCGTGACCTGTTCTTTGGCCGTTGATCCGGGTGAAGCCAGCCTTCTGGCTTCCGTGTCTAGGGGCGGTGAGGTTTCTGGACAGGTGCTTATTTGACAAAGCTGTGTGATGTGGTAACATTGCGCTAGTTCAATTATTGCGGGGTGGAGCAGTGGCAGCTCGTTGGGCTCATAACCCAAAGGCCGCAGGTTCGAATCCTGCCCCCGCTACCTACCAAAAGAGGAGTGCATGTGCCCTCCTCTTTTCCATGGTGCCTTTGTGCCGCCGCACCATGTGAGCCTGGTGACGTAGCTCAGTCGGTAGAGCAAGGAGCTCATAATTCCTGGGTCCCCAGTTCAAGTCTGGGCGTCACCACCTGCTTCAATTCCTGGCCATCGGCCAGGAATTTCCTTACTGTCATGACCACGATTGCCGAACTTTTGCGCCTGGCGCTTCCGCGTAGCACACGTGTGCTGCACGGACATACCCTCCTGCAGACACCCGTCATGTGGGCGGCGGCCCTGCGTCCCAGTCCACCGGCGTTACCGCACCTGGGTGGGGGCGAGTTGGTCCTCATCGACCCTGCCGACCTGCTCCAGCTCGACCCGCTGCTGCTCCTCGCCGCCGTCATTGCCGATCTTGCGCCCAAACATATCGCCGGCGTGGCCGTGTTGGGTGCCGTGCCCGAGACGGCAGTCGACGCAGCCAGGCTGGTCGACATGCCCTTGTTGGCAGTTCCACCTGAGTACCGGCTGCTCGACGTGGAGCGGGATGTCATTCGCGCCATCGTCAATCGCCAGGCGCAGCTGGAGCGTTTTGCCACCCAGGTGACCCAAGAGCTGACCAACCTGGTGTTGAGCGGTGCTCCCCTCGGCCACATCGTGCAGGCCGTGGCTCGCCAGGCCAACTGTCCCATTGCCCTACATGACATCGTAGGCGACCTGTTGGCGGTCGCGGCGCCCGCCGGTGAGATGATTGCGGATGGTCTGCTCGAAAGTTTGCAGGCGGACACGATCGACCTTCTCAAAGATGTCCTGCCCGCAGAGGCGCAGCGCCGCCCACTGCCGGCGGGCCGGGGCGAGCGTTGGCTGGTGGTGATGCGCAGCAACGATCAGCACTTTGGCCTGCTGTCGGCCTTTGGCTCGCCCGATCGGCTCGATGACGTGACGCGCCTGGTGGCCGAACGCGGTGCCGTCACCTGCACGCTTGAGCTCAGCCGCCGCCAGTTGAGCGGTGAGAGCGATGCCGAACGCCGGCGCCAGTTCATTCGCGACCTGCTGGCTGCGCCCGATCCTGCAACCATCAACCTGGCGCAACGTGCCATGCAGTGGGGGTACGAGCTCGACCGCCGCCAGGTAGCCATGTACCTGGGTTCGGACCAGCCCGTTTCCATGAGTGTGCTGCATCGCTGTGCCCAGGCGATCGAAACCGAGCTGCACGAGCGCCGGGTGGCCGCACTCGTGGTGCCGGACGATGCGGCCGGTCATATTCTGATCGGCTGCGGCCTGGGGCCGGGTAAGCCGGCGCGCCGCGGGCGCCGCCTGGCGCGCGCCCTCTATGACCGGCTGGCGATCCAGTTTCCCCACCTGCCTCTGCGGATCGGCGTGGGCCGTTCGGCCGACGGTGCAGCTGGCCTGATCCAATCGATTCACGAAGCGGCGCAAGCTTTGCTCTTGAGCAAACAAATCCAGGGCGCCGAACCGGTCAGTTATTACGGGGATATGGGCCTTTTCCGCCTGCTCTTGCCACTGCAAGGGACCGACGTCCTGCGCAAGTTCTATGACGAGACGCTGAGCGCACTGGCCGCATACGACGAACGCCAGCAAACCAACCTGGTCGAGACCCTGGCCGCCTATTTTGTCCATCACGGCAACCTGAGCCGCACCGCCGAGGCGCTCTTCGTGCACCGCAATACGTTGTTGTACCGCATGGAACGCATTGCGGCCATCGTCGGGCACGACCTGGACGATCCCGAGTTTCGTTTGATGCTGCAGGTCGCGTTCAAGGTCCGGCAGCTGCTGTCTGGTTAAGCCGGCAGACTTCCGATTTCTGCGAAGACTGCGGGCGTTTCATGCGGCGTTGTGCAACCTGTACAACTCGATCTGCCCAGGACTGGATGTTTTGGCCGTGGACGACCACCCCTGAACTGTGTACGATGTCATCCGGAGGATACGCTGCAATGCTGCATGACCCGACCCAGTTGGAACGTGTGAACGAACTGATCGCCAGGCAGAACGTGCGCTTTATCAATCTACAGTTCAGCGACATCGTGGGCATCGTCAAACAGATCACGATCCCCGTCTCGCAGTGGACGACGGCTGTCGACCATGGCATCTGGTTCGATGGCTCGTCGATCGAAGGCTTTGCACGCATTGCCGAGAGCGACATGTACCTGGTACCCGACCTGGCGACGTTTGCCGTGCTGCCGTGGGAGATGCAGCCCCTGGCCACGGCGCGTGTCATCTGTGACGTGTACACGCCAAACGGCACCCCGTTCACCGGCGATCCACGCTACGTGCTCAAGCAGGCGGTGGCTGCGGCAGCCGACATGGGTTATGCCTACTACACGGCACCCGAAGTGGAATTCTTCCTCTTTCAACCCGGCCCGCGGGGCGAGATCAGCACCCAGCCGCATGACAGTGCCAGCTATTTCGACGTCAGCACCGACCTGGCGCACAACGTGCGCCGCCAGATGGTGGACGCCCTGGCGGCATTGGGCATCGAAGTAGAAACGGCGCACCACGAAGTGGCGGTTGGCCAGCACGAGATCGATCTGCGTTACGACCACGCACTGCGCACGGCCGACAATGCCATCACCCTGCGCATCACGCTCAAGGCTATTGCCCAACGCAATGGGCTCTTCTGTACCTTCATGCCGAAACCGATCACGGGCATCAACGGCTCGGGTATGCACACCCACCAAAGCCTGGTCGATCTGCGCAGCGGGCAGAATGTTTTCGCCTCGGCCAGTGGGCGCTACGGTTTGTCGGAAGTGGCGCAGCACTTCATCGCCGGCCAGCTGGCGCACGCACGGGGGTTTTCGGCGGTTGTCGCGCCGCTGGTCAACTCCTACAAGCGCCTGGTTCCTGGCTTCGAAGCCCCGGTGTATGTGTCCTGGGCACGCACCAATCGTGCCGCACTGATTCGAGTACCGCGGGTCAATCCGGACCGCCCGTCATCGACGCGCATCGAGCTGCGCAGCCCAGACCCCAGCGCCAATCCGTACCTGGCATTTGCCGCCATGCTGATGGCGGGCCTGGACGGTGTACAGCAGCGGATGGAACCCCCCGACCCGGCCGAAGAAAACCTCTACCAGATCGACATGGAACGCTGGAGCCCACAGCCGATGCCCAACTCGCTGGGCGAAGCCCTCGAGGCGTTACAGCAGGACGAGGTCATCCAGGCCGCGCTGGGCAACCACCTGTGCGAACGCTACGTCGAAGCCAAGATGGCGGAGTGGAACGAATACCGCCTGACCGTGGGTCAGTGGGAGCTGAATCGTTATTTGTCAGTGTATTAGGGAGTAGGGGTAGGGTCACCCTACCCCTACTCTGTACTCCGGAGGTACGGCGGAGAGGGCGCGGGGAATGCGTGCTGGGGCGGCGTAGGGACCTTGACGCAGCGCGTCCCAGGCATTGACACGATCGAGCAGGCGGGACGAAAACAGCGCCTGGCCGGGCAGGTCGGCCGCACGCACGACCTCGATGCGTTGCACGATCTCGGTGGCATCGATGTTTTCGGCACTGATGCCCGCATACACCTGCAGCCCCGGTGCCAGGCGCGCATACTCCTCGACGACCAGGCGAAAGTATGCCGGGTTGGGGTCCAGGATCGACCCATACAGCATCGGTGCAATCACGTCACAGATGCCGGCGTGCAGCCAACCGATCGAATCCTGGCAGTAGGCGGAATAGCCGTCGTTATTGGGCCACCAGTCCCAAATATCTTTGTAAACAGGCCACACCGCCGCACTCAGCACGAGACCCGGTTTGACCCGGCGGATCACTTCGTGCAGCCGGCCGACCAGCTCGGAGATCTGATCGCGCTGCCAGGCGGTGCGGTTCAATTCGGAATCGAGCGCCTGCGCCGTAGCCAGGCGGGCCAGCGAAATCGGATCCCAGGAATAGTTCGATGACGCATACCGCACGTGGTCGAGGTGAATACCATCGACGTAGTAGTTGGCCAGGATGTCGCGCACGACGGCCGCGACACGCTCGGCCACGGCCCAATGACCGGGTGATGCATACACATACCCCTCACTGAGCGGCATCGGACGACCGTCCTGGTCCCACTGCCGCCACTGGTCACCGTACAGTTGGGTGAATTCCACGATCATCGGCGTCGGGGTGACGCCGTCGGGCGGCAGCGACGTGCCCTGCCACGATGGGTACACGTTGATCCAGGCGTGGACCTCCAACCCTGCGCCGTGCGCTTCGTTGACCATCAAACCCAGTGGATCCCAGGCTGGCACACCGCCCAGCGTCCCGGTCAGTCGTTCGTCCCACGGCTCCAGCGCCGACTGGTAGAAGGCGTCAGCCGTGGCCCGCACCTGCATCCAGATCTGGTTGAAATGGGCATCGGCGGCCTGGTGAACCACACGCCGCACATCGTCGGCGGTGCGAAAGTCGAAGCGCGAGACCCACAGGGCGCGTCCCTCTTCTGCGACCATAGGAACCGCGGTGGCAACTTGAGTCATCATGTGGTGTTCCTTTCAACGGTACGGCGGAGTCTTCCCCGACTCTATCACAGGTCGCAACAAATGCCAAACTACCTGCGTACTCCCCAAACGGTCGGGTGACGCAGGGTCGCCGGCCGCGCAGACACAGCCACTGCACCAACCAGGCATCTCGCGCCCGGCTGTATGCACGCGACGTGATGTGACGCGTGGCAGAACCATCCGGATTGAACTACGGAAGTAGGCCTACAGCGCAAGACGGCATAAATCTGTAAAGTAGCGACGTCATGCTGGCTTCATGCCCGGTGTGTCGCCGACCGGCCACCGTCCTGCTGCAAAGCATCGATTTTGCGACCTGTGCCGCATTGGGGACAGGTGCAATTCTGGAGGAGATAGATGATGAATCGTAGGATTTCGAACCAACGGCTGGGCGGCATGGCTGTGCTGTTGTTGGTGGCTATGTTGGCGTTGGCTGCCTGTTCCACCACGGCCCCGCAGACAGCCGACGATACGGGTGCCACATCGGCGCCAGCCGTGTCCGAATCGACCGCAAAGCAGGGCGAGGAAGCAGCGACACAACCACCTGTGGCTGTGAATCCGATCCCGCTCGAAGAAGGCAAAACGCCGGATGGTGACTGGTTCCGCGGCAATGCCAACGCACCCATCACACTGCTCGAGTATTCTGACTACCAGTGCCCGTTCTGTGGCCGCCACGTGGCGCAGACGGCTCCCCAACTCGATGAGCAGTTCATCAAGACCGGCCTGGTCAAACATGTCTTCAAGAACTTCCCTTTGAACAGCATCCATCCCCAGGCCGCCAAAGCCGCCGAAGCCGCTGAATGTGCCGGTGACCAGAATCAATTCTGGGCGATGCACGACAAGCTGTTCACCAGCCAACAGGAATGGTCGGGCAACGCCGGTGCGGCGGACCTATTCAAGCAGTATGCCGCGGCCCTGGGGCTCGATGCAGCCACCTTCGACAGCTGTCTCGATTCGGGCAAGTACGTCGACAAGGTGAACACCGACCTGCAGGCCGGTATCGAAGCCGGCGTCACCGGCACGCCAGCCTTCTTTATCAACGACTGGTTCGTGTCGGGTGCCCAGCCGCTGAACGTATTCCAGGACACTATCGCCGCAGTGCAGCGCGGTGACAAACCAACGCCGACACCCCCACCGCCACCCACACCGACACCGCTGCCCGCCGGGGCCGATATTTTCTCACCGGACCCCAACCGGCCCGGTGTGACCTACGGGGGTTTTTACACGCGGGGTGACGCCAACGCGCCGATCCTGATGGTGGAATTCTCGGACTTGCAGTGCCCATTCTGCAGCCAGCATTTCCAGCAGGTCGAACCACAGATTCAACGCGACTGGATCGATACCGGCAACGTACGTGTGGTCTTCGTGCACTTCCCACTGGCCATCCACCCGCAGGCACCGAAGGCCGGTGAAGCGGCCGAGTGCGCGGGTGTGCAGGGTAAATTCTGGGAGATGCACGACCTTTTGTTCACCAAACAGTCGGAGTGGTCGGGCCAGAACACGGCGGCCGAGCTGTTCAAGGGGTATGCCAGGGAGCTGGGACTGGACAGTGGGGCCTTCGACCAGTGTCTCGACTCGGGCGAGATGGCGAGTATCGTTCAGACCGGCCTCGAAATGGGACAGCAGGCCCGTGTACGCGGCACCCCCACGTTCTATCTGATCAAGGCCGGCCAGCAGCCGACGCTGATTCCTGGCGC
>CAZXQZ010000030.1:25290-30075 GCA_964642445.1 uncultured Anaerolineae bacterium | reverse complement strand
CAACGGTCGCTGCGATACCTAAAGGGTGTTTGACCCGACGATTGTGGTCTGATACAATACGATCTGAGGCAAGATACGCGTGATCAACTCCTTACCCAAACCAACCACGCAACCCATCGGCACCATGCCGGCCGCTTTTCAACAGGTCGCGATCCTCTACCATCCCAAAAAACCAGAATCGCTTCCGCTGGCGGAACAGATTGCCCTGGCCCTCGAGGATCACGGTTCTACGCCCTGGATCGTTTCCGGCTGGGAAGAGGCTGAGATTGTCAGCCGTGCGCAGAAGCTCGATCTGCTGGTGACGTTGGGCGGTGACGGCACGATGCTGCGTGCGGCGCGTATGGGCGCCCGTTTTGGCGTGCCCATTATCGGCGTCAAAATGGGTCGTCTCGGTTTCCTGGCCGAAATCCAGCCCGAAGCCTGGCAGGCGCCGCTCGAACAGCTGCTGGGGGGAGACTACTGGCTCGAAGAGCGCATGATGCTTGACGTGATCGTGCAGCACAATGCTGCCGCCGACCCGCACGATCACCATTACGAAGCCCTCAACGACGTCGTCGTCAGCCGCGGCAACCTGGCGCGCATGGTGCGCATCGCCACTTCCCTGGACGAGGGCTACATCACCACCTATGCCGCCGATGGGGTCATCGTGGCCACCGCCACTGGCTGCACCGGTTATGCCCTGGCCGCGGGGGGCCCCATCCTGCCGCCCGAGCTCAAGAATATTTTACTCGTCCCCATCGCACCGCATTTGAGCCTCGATCGGGCCCTGGTCCTGTCGCAAGGTGCCACGGTGCATTTGCAGGTCTACACCGACCACCAGGCGATCCTGACTGTCGATGGCCAGTTCGAAGTGGACCTGCACAGCGAGGACACAGTCATCGTCACCGCCAGCGCCAGCGTCGCCCGTTTCGTACGCCTGCGCAACCGCAATTATTTCTTCAGAACCTTGATGGAACGGTTGAAATGGAATCTGTAGCCACCAAAGACCTGATGGCCCGAGCCTCGGCCGCCGCCCGCGTGGGTGAAACCCTGCAGGCGCGCAGCCTGTACGAAGAAGCCCTGCAAAATGACCCGGAGAACGTCGAAGCCTGGCTGGGGTTGGCCGGTGTGGTCGATAACCCGGACGACAAAAAAGCCGTACTCGAGCAGGCGCTGCGCGTCGATCCCAAAAATGCCGAAGCGATCACCGGCCTCGACCTGCTGGTGCGGCGCATGCAGATGCCGCGCAAACGCGATGACCCGACCCCCGCGGCCGATCCAGACCTGCCGGCGTTTCTGCACAGCACCACCCAACGGCTGGATGCGCTGCAAGCGACGCGGGCGGGTGCCGCCGCAGCACCGGCCGCACCGGTCGACGAAACCCTGTACTGCGTCAACCATCCCGATACCGAAACACTGCTGCGCTGCAACAAGTGCGGCCGGCCGGTCTGCACACGCTGCATCCAGCTGACCGACGTCGGCTACCGCTGCCGCGACTGCATCAATACGCAGCAGAAAGTCTACTTCAACGCCGAAACCCTGGACTATCCGATTGCATTCGGTGTCGGTTTCATCGTCTGTGCCATCGCAGCGCCTATCCTGGGGATTCTGCTGGCCAGTCTGGGCTTTTTCAGCTGGATCATCGCCATCCTTGCCGGCTCGGCTGCCGGCGGTTTTCTGGCCGAAATCGTGCGCCGCGCCGTGGGCCGTCGGCGCGGTCGTTATCTGTGGGCCGTCGCTTTTGCGGGTATTCTGCTGGGTGTGCTGATTGGTAACCTGGTCGTGCTGTTCACGCGCGGCTACTTTCCGCTGTTCAGCATCGCCAATCTGCTGTTTCTCGGCCTGGCTCTCAGCACCACTTATTACCGCTTACGCTGAACCACCAATCGTCGCCAATGGGGAAAACCACGAATGATCGCCAATCGGCGCGAAATGGGCAGGTGGTGATGCTGCGTGCTCGGAGGAGACTTCTGTGAACTATGCAGGTTGCACGAGCTTCTACAGAATAACAACACGTGACGGCGAGACTACCTTTCTACAGAAATACGGAATTCGCGTCGATTCGCGCCCATTGGTGGTTTCACAAATTTGCGTCAATTGGCGTCAGTCCAAGGTTCCCCGATGAACGGTGACACCAACGCTCAGCCCACGATCGAAGCGATCGGTTTGCGCAAGCTGTACGGGCAGCTGGTGGCGGTTCATGACGTCAATTTGCAGGTGCGCGCCGGGGAGATCATGGGGTTTCTCGGACCCAACGGCGCCGGCAAGACGACGACGATCAAGATTCTGACGGGGCTGCTGGCGCCCACTGCGGGCACGGCGCGCATCTGCGGGTTCAACATCCAGGCGCAGGCGCTGCAGGCCAAGGCGTGCATCGGCTACGTGCCCGACACACCCAACCTGTACGGCAAGCTCAACGCCTGGGAGTTCCTGCGTTTCATGGGCCGCCTCTATCGCGTGCCCAAGGCCCAGGTGGAACAGCGTGCCGCCGAGCTGCTCAAGATGTTCGACCTGGAAGACGCCGCCGGCGACCTGCTGGAGGGTTACAGCCACGGCATGCAGCAAAAGATGGCCCTGGCCGGCGCCCTGGTACACAACCCCCAGGTCCTGTTTCTCGACGAGCCGACGGTGGGCCTCGATCCCAAGTCGGCGCGGCTGATCAAGTCGCTGCTGCGCCAGATCGCCGACCGCGGTGCGACCGTCTTCTTTTCCACGCACATCCTGGAGATCGCCGAGCGCATGTGCGACCGCGTGGCGATCATCAACAAAGGCGAGATCATCGCTGTGGGCACGATGGACGAGCTGCGTGCGGGTGGGACCAGCGGATCGTTGGAAGACATCTTCCTCTCATTGACCGGCGGTGCCGACTACGCCGAGTTGACCAACGGTCTCTCATGATTCGCGATACCTGGATGCTGCTCCAGCTGCGCTGGATGCTGAGTTGGAACGGCTGGCAGCACCGCAAACTCAGCCGCAAGCTTCTCTCGCTCCTGGGCCTGGTCTTCGTAGGCGGCAGCCTGGCCTTCGTCGCCGGCAGCGTGGGCTACGGCAGCGCGTTGTTCGTCCAGTTCATGGACAGCGCATCGGTCGAACCACTTCTGCTGGGCCTGATCCTGACGGCAGCCACGCTGCTGCTGCTGGTGAGCGCCTTTGGCATTGCCCTGGGTTCGCTTTTTTTCAGCAACGACCTGGAACTGTTGATGGTGGCGCCGGTCGACCGGCGTGCCGTGCTGATCAGCAAACTGCTCGAAGGCATTGTCTGGTACTATGCCCTGCTCGCTGTAACGGCGCTGCCGGCGATGGTGCTCTACGGCTGGCAGCTGGGATACCTGTTCTGGTATTACCCGCTGACGATACTCACGCTGCTGGGTGCCCCTCTGCTGACCGCCGGCATTGGTGCGTTGGCCGTGATGCTGATTGCCCGTTTTGCGCCGGCCCGTCGTGTGCGCGAAGTCCTCGGTTTCGTCGCCGCTATCTTCGGTCTGAGCTGCAGCCTGCTGGCCCAGACCACCCGCCTGTGGACCGATCGCCTGGAGGCGTTCGAATCCAACCCGGAGGTGCTGCTGGAGAGCATCGAAAACCTGGCACGCCTGCCCATCCCGACCTTTGCTGCGGGCCGCGGCCTGGCAGCAGCCGGGCAGGGTGCTTTGGGCAATGGACTGCTCGCCATGGTCGTCTACCTGGCACTCACCTTCGGCTTTTTTGCCCTGTGCGTGATCCTGGCGGATCGCATCTATGCCAGCGGTTGGACCCGCATGCAGAGTGCCGGCAGCGCACGGCGTGACCGCAAGCGCGGTGTGCGCGGCGGAATCCTGGCCAGCGCGCCTGCGCTGCTGACCATCCCGCTCAAAGACTGGCGCGTCATTCCACGTGATTTGCGCAACTTTGCCCAGCTCCTGGCACCGCTTCTCATCGTGCCTATCATCTATTTTAACATCGTCAGCGGGTCACGCGTCCGCAACGGCGAGGACGTCATCGCGGCCCTGCTCAACCAGTTCGACGGTGGTACCCTGCCGGTGACGATCACCGAAATCGGCATTGCCGGCAGTGTTCTGTTCGTGGCCGCCCTGGTGTTCACCCGGATCGCGCTGACCGGCATCAGCATGGAAGGCCAGTCGTGGTGGCTCATCAAGGCGGCGCCGATCAGTGCGTGGGAGGTTCTGCGCGGCAAGTTCCTGGCCGCGTACGTGCCGTTTGCCATCACCAACGTCGTTCTGCTGGCGGGCGCGGCGATTTGGCGCCAGTTCAGCCTGCTGTCTTTCATCTATTGTGCGTTTGGCACCCTGCTGCTGGGTGCCGGCATCATGGCGCTGTGTGTGGGCCTGAGTGTGCCCTGGGCCAAACTCGACTGGGACGACCCGCGGCGCATGAGTTCGGGTTGGGGTGGGCTGATTGCCTTCATTCTAGAAATCATCTACATCGGTCTCGGTCTCGGTTTCCTGGCCCTGCCCGCCCTGGCCTACGCATTTCAGCCGCAGCTGGTTGGACTGGCCTGGTTGGTCGGTATCAGCGGTGTGCTCGTGCTCACGGCCCTGGTGAGTTTCCCATTGCTGGCCTTTGGCGCCAACCGGCTCGGCCGCGTCGGCGAGGCGTAGCGTGTATTACGTCCCCGGCACGGCCCGTAAGATCTTGTACTGTCCTGGTATTTTGCGGGCCGTGCCGGGGACGTTTTGCGTTTTTGCGTTTTGCAGCCGCGTCGATCCCCGTCGAACCCGCCTTGAACTAAAGTTCAGGCTCATAGCTAAAGTCGGCTACAAGCCGACTGGGGGCGGTCTCGACGGGTGGGCAGTCCGCTTCAGCGGCCTT
>CAZXQZ010000030.1:10828-25190 GCA_964642445.1 uncultured Anaerolineae bacterium | reverse complement strand
CCGCTTCAGCGGCCTTGATCTATCAGCCTGAGCTTGAGCTCAAAGCGGGCGGGACGGGTTGCTGGTCGCAGCTCCATTCGGTGAACGGTAATCACCGCCGGCAAAGGAGCAACCTGAGATGTCAGACTCTCTCATACCCTTCTCCCCCCCTGTCCAGGACTGGTTCCGCGCCACCTTCGGCGCACCCACCGCCCCGCAGCACGCCGCCTGGCCACCCATCCAGCGCGGCGAGCATACGCTGATCCTCGCCCCCACCGGTTCAGGCAAGACGCTGGCCGCGTTTTTGTGGGGTATCGACCGCGTGGGGCGGGAAGAGTTGCCAACTCTTGAAGAGTTGGCAACTCTTCCCGCCGGCATACGCATCCTCTACGTCTCCCCGCTCAAAGCACTCAACAACGACGTCGAGCGTAACCTGCAGGTGCCGCTGGCGGGCATCCAGGCCGCGGCGCGCCGGCTGGGTGTGCGCTGGCCGGCGCTGCGTGTGGCGGTGCGTACGGGAGATACGCCGCAGGCCGTGCGCGCCGGCATGATCAAAAATCCGCCGCACATCCTGATCACCACCCCCGAATCGTTGTACCTGATGCTCACCAGCCCCAAGGCACGTTACATCCTGCGCACCGTCGAAACGGTCATCGTCGACGAGATTCACACCCTGTGCGGTGACAAACGCGGCGCCCACCTGGCGCTCAGCCTGGAACGCCTGGAGCACCTGGCGGGCCGGCGTGTGCAGCGCATCGGGCTGTCGGCGACGATCAAGCCGCTGGCAGAAGTGGCGCGTTTCCTGGGTGGGTACGTGGCTGCATCCGGCGAATCGGGTCCGGCCATGACGCCGCGTTCTGTAACAGTTGTCGATACCGGGTACAAAAAAGCGCTCGAACTCCAGGTCATCACCCCCGTCGCCGATTTTCGCAGCATGCCGGGCGACTCGATCTGGCCCTCGATCATCCCGCGCGTCCTGCAGGACATCCTGCGCCACCGCAGCACGCTGATCTTCACCAACAACCGGCGCCTGGCCGAACGCACCGCCGACCGGCTCAATGCCCAGATCGAAGCCGAGCAGAGCGAAGAGATCGAACCGGGCAGCACCGAAGCCCTCGCCCCGGGTGGAGTGATGCGCGGGCGCGGCATTTTTGCCATCGGCGCCAGCGGCCCCATCCGCGCCCACCACGGCAGCATCGCACGTGAGGCACGGCACCAGCTCGAAGAAGACCTCAAAGCGGGCAAACTGCCAGCCCTGGTCGGGACCAGCTCGCTCGAGCTGGGCATCGACATTGGCGCAGTCGACCTGGTGGTGCAGCTGCAGTCACCCAAGAGTGTGGCCCAGGGCCTGCAGCGTGTCGGCCGCGCCGGTCACCTGGTAGGGCAGACCAGCGTGGGGCACATCTACACCACCTTCCGCGAGGACCTGGTCGAAGCCGCGGCCATCGCCCGCGGCATGCTCGATGGCGACGTCGAGCCGACCTATGCGCCGCAGAACCCACTCGACGTGCTGTCACAACAAATCATCGCCATGGTGGCGGGCGAGACCTGGCCGGTGCCAGCACTGTACGACCTGGTGCGCCAGGCCTATCCTTTCCACGAGCTGCCCACCAACGTCTTTCGTGCCGTGCTGGACATGCTGAGCGGCGGCTACCACGAGAGTGGTGCGCCGGGCAGCAGCGCCTTACGCGCACGCATCGCCTGGGACCGCGTCAACGACCAGCTGGCCGCACTGCCGGGCACGCGCCTGCTGGCCATCACCGGTGCCGGCACGATCACCGACAGCGGCGCCTACGACGTCTACCTGGCCGACGGTAAGACGCGGGTTGGCCAGCTCGACGAGGAGTTCGTTTTCGAGACGCGCACCGGTGATACGTTCCTGTTGGGCAGCACGGTCTGGCGTGTGCTCGAAGTGGCAGACGACCGGGTGATCGTCGGTGATGCGTCGGGCGCGATGCCGCGCATGCCGTTCTGGCGCGGCGACTACCCGTGGCGGCCATACGAGCTGGGAGTGCGCATCGGCCGCTTCCGGCGTGACGTGGCGGCGCGCATCGCAGCCACCGATCTCGAGCAGTGGGACGAATTGACCGCCTGGCTGCGGGCCGATTACGCGCTGGACGAACGTTCGGCGCGCAACCTGCTGGCCTACATCGGCCGCCAGGTCGAGGCGGTCGGTTTCATCGCCACCGACCGCACGATCGTCGTCGAAACCTTCCAGGATGCGATCGGCGAGATGCGCCTGGTGATTCATTCCCCCTTTGGCGGGCGCATCAACGGGGCCTGGGCGCTGGCGCTGACCAGCCTCTTCCGCGAGACGCTGGGCGTGGACCCAGAGACGCAGGCCAACGACGATGGCATTCTGTTCCGTTTTCCGCAGATGGAAGGATTGGGTCTGCTGGCGCTGGTGCGCGGCCTGACCGCCGACGAGGCACGTCAGCGCATCCTGGCCGAGCTGCCCGATTCGGCCTTGTTTGGTGCGCACTTTCGTATGAATGCCGGCCGCGCCCTGCTGCTGCCCAAGGCTCAAGGTGCCAAACGCACACCGTTCTGGCTGCAGCGGCTCAAGGCGCGTGATCTGCTGGCCGTGGTGCGCCAGCTCGACGAGTTTCCAATTGTCATCGAAACCTACCGCGAGTGCCTGCGTGACGTGCTCGACATGCCGCACCTGGCCGAGGTGCTGACCGGCATCCAGCACGGCGACATCGAGGTGGTGCCGCTGGCCTCCCTGACGCCATCACCAATTGCGTCCGAACTGCTCTTCAACTTCGTCAGCGTCTTCATGTACGAATGGGATGCGCCCAAGGCCGAACGCCAGCTGCAGGCCTTGACCCTGCAAAGTGAGCTGCTCGCAACGCTGCTCGAAGGTGCCCATCCCAGCGCCCTGCTCGAACCGGCGGCGGTGGCCGAAACGACGACGCGCGCCCAGCACCTGGCGCCCGGTTTCCAGGCGCGCAGCCCGGAAGAGCTGGCCCTGCACCTGGCGGCGTTGGGTGACCTGACGACCGCCGAGGTCCTGGCGCGCAGCGCGGGCGATGGGCGCGCCTGGTTGGAAAGATTGGCATCCCAGGGGCGGATTGCCGAAGTGGCCATGCCGGCGGCGTCTGGCTCCGAGCTGCGCTGGGTACCTACCGGGCTGGAGGCGCAAGTCCGCGACGCCGCTGCTGGTGACGCCGAGGCACAGCTGGCGATGCTCCGCCGCTTCCTGCGTCACGCGGGCCCGGTGACCCGCGCCGCCATCCAGGCCCGCTACGCCTGGCCAGCGGCGCAGATCGACCAGGCGCTGGAAACCCTGCAGCGGGACCGCACGATCGTCGAGGGGTACTTCGATCCCAATCTCGGCGAAGGCGGGCCGCGGCAGGTCGTCGACCGCCAGGTCCTGGAGCAGATTCGCCGGCGTTCGATTACCCTGCTGCGCCAGGCAGTGCAGCCGGTGCCGCTGGCGGCGGGCGCCAGTTTTATGCTGCGCTGGCAGCACCTGCACCCCACGCAGCGGCTGTTGGGCACCGAGGGTGTGCGCACCGTCATCCAGCAGCTGGCGGGCAGTGAGCTAGCGGGACCGGTGTGGCTGCGTGACGTCCTGCCGGCGCGGGTCAGCGACTTCCGCCCCACGCTGCTCGATGGGCTGTGCCAGCGGGGCGAGGCCGTCTGGCTGGCGCGCGGCGCCGATCCGCAGCACGCAGCGGTGACTTTGTTCCCGCGCGGCACGGGCAGCCTGTTTTTGACGCCGGCGCAGCTCGACCACCTGGGTGAGGCTGCGCAGGCCGTGTATGCCTTCCTCAAAGAAGAAGGCGCCTCGTTCGTGGCCGACGTGCAGGCGGGGCTGGGCCGGCCCGCTGCGGTCGTACAGCAGGCGCTGATCGAGCTGGTGCTGGCGGGCGCCGTGACCAACGACACGCTGGCGGGGCTGGACACGGTGCAGCACTTTGCGACCGGCAGCCCGGGGGCGCGGGCGCCGTTGAGCACCCTGGAGGCCGACCTGGCGGCGCGGCGGGGCGTCACCCCGCCCCCCATCGGCCGTCGGCCCAGTCCCCAGCACCTGCGGGCAGCCAGGCAGCGGGTCAGCGCGCGTTTGCAGAAAGAAGAGGATGCGCCGGCCTGGCCGGGACGCTGGTCGGTGGTGGCGCGCAGCGCCGTGTTGGGGCCGGCATTGACCGACGAGGCGCGCGCCGAGGCACTGGCCGCCCACCTGTTGGGGCGTTGCGGTGTCGTCACCCGGGATGTGGCCGGTGCCGAGGGTCTGTGGGGGCTGGCCTACCCGGCGTTGCAGCGGTTGGAGCTGCGGGGGGCCGTGCGGCGCGGCTATTTCGTCGCCGGGCTGGCCGGCGTTCAATTCGCGTTACCCGATGCGGTCGAGCAGCTGCGCGCGAGCAGCACGGCAGCGGATGACGCGGTGGTCGTCGTCAACGCCACCGACCCGGTGTTGGCCTGGATGGGGGAGCTGTCGCGGGAAGGGCTGCGTTGGGCACGTGTGCCGTCGACGACGGTTGTCTGGTGGCGCGGGCAGGCGGTGCTGCTGGCCGAAGACAACGGCGAGCGGGTCAGCACGGCGCCGGACGCGCCGGTCGACGTGATTCGCCGTGCCCTGGAGGCCTACCTGCACCGGCCCAATGCCCCGCACCGGTTGTTGATCACGACCTGGAATGGGGTGCCTACGCTGGGGTCCGGCATCCAGGGGCTTCTGCAGGCCATCGGTTTCCAGCGCACGCCGGCGGGGCTGGAGTGGTGGGCAGGGCGGGGGTGAGCCGCAGTGCGCTTGCCCGGACAACCGCCCCAACGTATAATGGACGCACCGCCCGATGCTGCGGGCGGCAATCAGGTTCGGAGAAGGTGCTATGTCCAACACGCATGATGATGAGTTTGCCTGGCTGGTCGACCATTCGCTGCTGCACGCGGTGCGCCCGCTGGCCGCGCGTTATTCCGGACAGGGCAGCCAGTGGCGCCAGCCCTATGCCGAGGCACGTCCGCGTGATGCGACCGCCCTGGCGTCGGTGTGGTTCACCGCCTATCCCAGCGCCATCATCACCCGCGACGACGAGTCGGTGCTGGCAACCCTGGGGGACGCGGCGCTGTGGCGCGCCCTGGCCGGCATCGGTATCCAGGCGATTCACAACGGGCCGCTGAAGCAGGCGGGTGGCCTGCGTGACCGTACGTTTACGCCCACCATCGACGGCCACTTCGACCGCATCGGCCTGGAGATCGACCCCCAGTTTGGCACGGCCGAGGAGTACGTCAGCATGAGCCGCCACGCCAAGGCGGTCGGCGCCCTGGCCATCGACGACATCATTCCCGCCCACACCGGCAAGGGCGCCGATTTTCGCCTGGCGGAACGTGCGTACGGCGACTACCCCGGTATCTACCACATGGTGTCCATCGCGCCGGAGGATTGGTCCCTGCTGCCCGCTGTCCCTGCCGGCCGGGACTCGATCAACCTGAACCCGCCGGCCGTGGCCGAGCTCAAGGCCCGGGGCTACATCGTGGGCGAGCTGTCGCGCGTCATCTTCTACGAGCCAGGCGTCAAGGAGAGCAACTGGAGTGCCACGGACGTTGTGTGCGGGGCTGACGGCATCGAGCGGCGCTGGGTGTACCTCCACTATTTCAAAGATGGCCAACCCAGTTTGAACTGGCTGGATCCCTCCTTTGCGGCCGCGCGGCTGATCATCGGCGATGCGCTGCATTCCTTGGGGGTGCTCGGGGCACGTATGCTGCGGCTGGACGCCAACGGCTTCCTGGGCGTGGAGGCACAACCAGACGGCTCTGTCCTGTCGGAAGGGCACCCCCTCTCGGTGACGGCCAACCGGCTGATCGCGGGCATGGTGCGCAAGCTGGGCGGTTTCACCTTCCAGGAGCTGAACCTGACGGTGGACGACATCGCGGCGATGTCGCACGGCGGGGCCGACCTCTCTTACGACTTCATCACGCGGCCGGCCTGCCAGCACGCGCTGGTGACCGGTGACACGGAATACCTGCGTTTGATGCTGCGCACCGTGCATGACTTTGGCATCGACCCCGCGTCGCTGATCCATGCCCTGCAGAACCACGACGAGCTGACGCTGGAGCTGGTCCACTTCTGGACACGCCACGCCGCGGATTCTTACACCTTCCAGGGCGAAACGATGAACGGGCTGGCGCTGCGTGCGCGCGTGCGCAGCGTCATGTACGAGCGTCTCAGCGGACCCAAAGCTCCCTACAACCTGCGTTTCGTCACCAACGGCGTGGCCTGCACCACCGCCAGCATCGCCGCGGCCGCGCTCGGTTTCAGTGACCTGGACAGCCTGACGGATGAAGACGTTCACCAGATCCAGCGGCTGCACCTGCTGCTCGTCATGTACAACGCCTTCCAGCCCGGCGTTTTTGCCCTTTCGGGCTGGGACCTGGTCGGCGCGCTGCCGCTGCCGCCTGAGCAGGTCGCGCCGCTGATGGCCGACGGCGACACGCGTTGGATCAACCGCGGTGCGTACGACCTGATGGACGTCAACCCGGCTGCGACTGCGTCGCGGGCGGGTCTGCCCAGGGCGCGCGCCCTGTACGGATCGCTGCCCGCCCAGCTCGCCCGGCCCGACTCCTTTGTCAGCCAGCTGCGACAGCTGCTCGCCGTGCGCCAGGCCTGCCGCCTCTACGCCGCGCGCCAGGTCGCCGTGCCCGACGTGCAGTCGAAGGGCCTGCTGGTCATGGTGCACGCGCTGCCGGATGGATTGGGCACGCAGGTGACCGCCCTCAACTTCGGCCGCGCCGCGGTGAATGAGGCGGTTGAGTTGTCCGCCGGTGCCGGCCAGCCGGTTCTGGAGATGATCAGCGGGCAGATCGAAGGTGCGGTCAGCGCCACGGGTGGTTTGCACGTCAAGCTCGACGGCTACGCGGGCAAGTCCTATTTGATCCGGTAGGGCGCGACGACGGGTAGATATGCCTGCAATTCAGACCTGGTTTGCCACTATGACCGATGAGAGGTATACTTCAAAAATCATATAGTGATATTTGATGCTTCGCGAGTGTTGTACACAATCATCGACGTTAGTTGCAGAATATGACCCTTCTGTTGCCGTGTCCTTATCTGAAGTCAAGTATCGAGCTCAGTGACGAGCGAGCGCTTCACATTGCTCAGCGCCATCCCGACCTGTTGCCTGATCACATGCAGCGTATAGGCGAAACACTGGCTGACCCAGATGAAGTGCGGCGCAGTTCGCGAATGGGCAGTGCCCGATTGTTCAGCCGATGGTTCGAATCGATTCGTGGTGGCAAATATGTGGTTGTTGTGGTAGTCAGCGACATCGGTCCGCAACGGCGCCATTGGATCATCACTGCCTACCTGGCACGCAGGTTGACGGAAGGACAACGAGAATGGACAAGAAGCTAACGCTGAAATACGATCGTGCGGCCGATATTTTGTATATCGACACTGTGCCTCCCTATCGCGACCAGGAGAGCGAAGAAATCGAAGACGATGTCGTTGCGCGCCTCAATCCAGTTACCGGTGAAATCGAGAACCTGGAGGTGTTGTTTTTCTCTACGCGCCTCCTGCGCACTGACATCTTCGAGCTCCCATTGGAAGTCGACCTGCGCCGGGCAGCTTGAGCGAATTGGCCCGATAAAATGACCAACGGCCCATCGACCCTCCAGGACTTTCCCTATGCCGCGGTGATCCAGGCCGTCAAGGACAGCCTGGCGTTCACCGATTACGACGAATTTTACCAGCACCTGCTGCATTCGCTGCCGCAGAACTCACTGGAAACGCGTAGACGCTACGCCAGCCTGGTGACGCGCTGGTTTTTTCCTGCGCATCAGCTGAACAGCCTGCTGCCACGGGTCTGGCAGGCCTACCACGACGACGAGCTGATGAAACAGGTGGCACGGGTTCTCGTCCTGGAAAACGAACCGGTCATTGCCCGGTTCGTGACTGACATCGTCTTTCCAATCGCACCGGGTGAGCCACTGCCAGCCAGCGTGGGACGCGATTACATCATTGCAGCGTATGGTGCTTTCAAGGAGAATTCGCACAAGCGCCTGTTGACAACCGCATTCCGCCTCGACTTCCTGGCCCGCAATGGCCGAACGTGGCTGGTCGCCGCTATCCCGCCCCCCGTCGATGGCCTGCTGATTCTGCTGCACGACCGGCTGGCACCCACGCCGCGCATCGTGCGTGTGGCCGATCTGCTGGCTACACCGTGGTGGCGCTACCTGGGGCTGCGCACGGCGGACGACCTGCGCGCCGCCCTGCGCACCGCCCACGCCGCCGGGCTGATCGCCCGCTACAGCGTGGTCGATGACCTGGAACAGATCACGACCCGCTATGCACTGACCGACTACCTGGGGCAGGCCCTGCGCCTGCCAGGCAGATGATGGACACCAACCAGTTTGCCGACCTGCTGACCCGCTTTGCCCAGCGTCCAGTCCCACCGGTGACCGGACGGCACGTCTACGCCTGGCACGGCGAGCTGGCGGCACTCAAGGCAATCGTGCCGGGCGGTTTGACCCGCGAGCTGGACCTCTACGGTCTCGCTGCCGGTTTGAGCCGCACGCCCTTCGCCCTGGACGAGGCGCGGCGTTTGCTGCAAGGGGCTCTGCAAACCTGGCTGCGCGACTCCGTGCCGGCCGCCGGCCAACGCCAGGTCATCGTCGTCACCGGCTGTGCGCTGCTCGAACGTTACCGGCTGCCCCTGGATGCGTTCTTTCAAGCCTCAGGAGATACCCGTATGGTCGTGTTGGTCGTGTCACCCAGCGAAACGTCCTTCAGCCCGCGCCGGCCGCTGCCACCCTACGTCGTGGTGCAGCCCGCCGCCGCACTGGCTTACCTGCACGCTGCCGTGGGCGAATCGGCGGTTGTCGGAGGGCTGCCAACATGAGCCGTCTACCCCTCAACGAACTCGTCGTGCAGAAGCCGCGCCCGGAAACGACGCTGTCACTCGTGCCGGCGGTGCGCGAGCAGGCGGCGGAGATGGTTGCGTCTTACGTTTTCACCGAAACGATCCGGCATCACTTCACCGAAATCCTGGACACGGTGGCGCGCGGCCACGGGCAGGGTTTCTGGGTGCAGGCCGAATACGGCGCCGGCAAGACCCACTTCCTGGCCGCGCTGGCGGCGCTGCTGGCCAACCACGACGGCGCAGCCTGGCGCCTGGTGCAGGACCCCGAAGTCGCCCGCTACCGGCAACGCCTGCAGGAATCCCGGCTGTTTCCCGTGGTCATTTCGTTGCGCGGCATGGGCAACGCCGACAGTCTCACCGGTCGCTCGCTGCTGGACGTGATCCTGGAAGACGGTTTTCAGTCCGCTTTGACCCAGGTCGGACTCGACGACCAGGTGCAGGTCATCGCCGCCGACGATTACATCGCCTGGCTGGAGCACCAGACCTCGCCCGCCATCCGGCAGGACGTCGAGACCTTCGTGCGCCGCCAGACCGGGCAGTCCACCCACGCCCTGCACGCCACAGAGGGCGCCCACACCCTGGCCGGCTGGATCGCCGCCTACTGCCGGGACAATGCCATCGATCCCAAGATCGCCGCCGGCGTCAAGAACCGCCTGGCCCACGTCTACCGCCAGATCGTCGGCCTGCAGCCGGCACGTTTCGATGGCCTGCTGGTGGTGATCGACGAGTACGAAGGTTGGGAGAAGGCCCACGCCAGCCCGGCTGCACGGGCGCACGACGAGGACGTGCTGGAAACCCTGGCCTATTTGCTGCCGCGCGACCTGGGTTACCAGGTCTACACGATCGTCGCCTCACAGAGCGCCGTGCCGGCCAAGCTGCAAGGTGGCCAGGCCGGGGATCGTTTCATCAATATCCCGCTCCTGGCCTCGGCCAACGAACGTGATTACGACGTCATCGTCTCGCGGCGCGTGCGCGGGTTGGGAGAGGATCAAGGGCCGGACATCGAAGAACACTTCCTCTACGTGCGCGAGCACTTCGATTTTGCCAACCCGTTGAGCCTGGCCGATTTTCGCGACATCTTCCCCTTTCAGCCGCGCTGTTTCGAGGTGGTGCGCCACATCACGGCGCGTGACCTGCCGACGGCCCGCTCCGGGATCACGATCTTCCACGAGGTGGTCAACGACCCCCACCTGTTGGGCGGGCTCGACCTGATCCGTGTGGCCGACCTGCTGCACAGCCCGCACCTGGTCGACGACTGCCTGGCCACGCCGGTGTACCGCGAGGCCTACAATGCCTACAAAGTGGCGCGCGAGGCCCTGCCGACCCTCGAGCTGGACGCCAGCGACCAGCCCCTGGCGCAGACCGTGCTCGACACCCTCTTCCTCTGGCACCTGGCCTACCAGGATCACCCGCGCCCGCTGTCGCTCAAGGAGCTGGCGCAGGCCACGCTGACGACGTCCGATTTCCTGCGTGCCGAGGACAGTGTGGCCTACGTTCTCGGACAGATGCAGTCGCTGCGCCAGGTGCACTTCGAGGGTCAGCACGCCAGCTTCGTCCCCGCCGGCGGTGAAGGCGCGTCGGTGGTGACCCTTTTTAGCGAGTATCGGCGCCGGGCCCAGGCCAACCCCTACGAGCTGAGCAGCGCCTGGTCGAGCAGTCTCTTTTTCAGCACCAGTGAGACGCGCGGCCAGCCCGGTCTGTTTGCTGCCTACACGGCCAACGAGGCCACCAACCGCCGCTTCGAGTTTCGTTACCTCGAATACGCCGGGCACATCATCGTCGCCTCGCGCTGGCAGTTCGATTGGGCCATGCCGCTGCCCAAGGACGACCTGCACTTCCGCGTGGTGTTCCTGACCGCCGATGCCGCCCAGTCGGTGACGCCGCCGGACCTGCAGGACCCGCGCATTGCCGTGATCTACCCGGCCGCCTTGAGTGACGAGACCACCCGCGCCGCGGCCGACTTCCTGGCCTGGCAGGCGATGGCGCGCGACTACGCCGAGGACAAACGCGTGGGCAAAGAGGCCGATGCGGTGCGCGAATGGCTGGCTGGGCAGCGTAATACGGTCTACAGCAACCTGGTGCAGACCCACCTGCGCCAGTTCCAGGCCGGGCGCATCGTCACGCGTGACGAGCTGGCGATCGAGGCGCGCGAGGTGCTGGGCGTGCCCTCGGAGGACCGCCGCCTGGGTGCTATGGTCGAGAAACTGCTGGCCACGGCCTACCCGCAGCTGCCGGTCGATTGGGGGCGCCTGCGCGGCACACTGCGTGCGGCGGAGGTGGGCCGCGTCTTCGGCGGTTATTTCGCCCGCAGCCCCGGCACCGCCGAACAATCGGCCACGCGCAACTTCGGCGTGGCGCTCGGTTTGTCGCATCCCGACAAACCGGGACAGTTCGCCCCCCAGCAGGCCCCGGCCCTGCGCCTGATTGCCCAACTGCTGACCGAGCGCCGGGGTGAGCTGCCGGTCTGGCGCATTTACGAGACGCTGTCGGCGCCGCCCTACGGTCTGCCCTATGCGCTGATCCAGCTCTACCTGCTGGCCTTCGTGCGCCAGGGCAGCCCACGCGCCGAGATCGTGCTCAAGCGTGACCACAAGCTGCAAACGACGGCCCGGCAGCCGTTCCCCACCAGCCGGCTGACTGCCAGCAACGTCGTTGAACTCGACTTCCGCGCCGGGCTCGAGCGTTACTTCGACACCCTGGTCGAAGCGGCCGGCCCGGCCTGGAACGACACCGTGGCCTACGCACGCGAAATCGTAGGTGACCTGCGCGCCACCACCCACCCGGACGAGGTCGAAGAACAGGCGCAGCAGCTGCGTGCGGCCCTGCACCGCCTGGCGGACGACATCACGATGACGCGCCGCAGCCTGGATACCCTGCAAAACAAATTGGGTGACCGCCTGGCACCACCGACACTCGCCGCGCTCGACAGCCTGGCCGGCCTGGCCAATATGGCTGACGACGGCTATGCGGTATTCTTCGAGCAGGCGCAGACCGTTTTTGCCACGCCTGACGGCCTGCGCGACCGGCAGCGCACCTTTGCCCATCTCAAAGAAGTGGCCAGCCTGGCCGTCGAGATTGCCCAGGTCAAGGACTACCTCGACCGCGTGCAGCTGCGGTCCACCGATCGTGAGCTGGCCGCCGACCGGCTGGCGGTGCAGAACCGTCTGAACCTGGACAGCCTGGCGGCGCAGCCCGCGTTGTGGTCGAGCGTGCGCGGCGAGTTCGATGACTTCCGCAGGCGCTACCGCATCGCCTACCAGAAACACCACCGCGATACGCAGAACGAACAGAAGCGGCTGCTGGAGACGCTGGACGCCAGCGAGCGCCAGCTGCACGCGCTGGTCCGGCTAAACGGCATCACCGAGCTGGGACCGCCGCTGGGCGAAGACCTGGTGCGGCGTCACGCGCAGCTGCTGCGCCGCGTGCAGCCCTGCCCGGTGCCCCTGGCCAGCCTGGACCTGGAGGCCGCGCCGGCCTGTGCGTGCGGGCTGACGCTGACCAGCGAATCGCTGGTGCCGCCGGTCGAGAGCCTGCGCAAAGACCTGACGCGTGCCCTGCACGACCAGCAGCAGCGCCTGGCCAGCGAAGCCATCCGCCGCATCCTGGCGCGCAGTGACGCCGACCGCATGGCGACCTTCCTGCAGGCCGTGCGGGCGGCCGACCTGGCGCCGCTGGTCGAAGTCATGGACGACGACCTGGCCACCTTCGTCCAGGGGCTGCTGGCCGAAGAAGAGACCGCCACCAGCCCCAGCGACCTGCTGCGCCGCTTCGCCGACGCCTACCCGACCCTGGAGGAGTCCGACCTGCCCCAGGCCGTGCGCACCTTCGAGCGGTTGCTGCGCGACGCCTTCGCCGAGGCGCGCCAGGCGCGCGCCGACAAAAAGACGGTACGGTTGACGTTGAAATGATAACCGGCTTCCTTGATGAGTCGGGCACACTATTGCCGGACGGCAATCACGATGCCTATACGATCGCGCTGCTGGTTGCACCTGATCCAAAACGAATCGAAGTGTTGATTCGCCGTCTACGACACTCGCTTCACCGGAAGGCCCGTACCAGCGAGTTAAAGGCATCTCAATCTCACCCGCGAGTGGTTCGCCGGGTATTGGATGGGCTCACCGCATTAGAATGCGAGATGTTTGCGCTGGTCGTGGACACGACCGGGATGGATGCCCGTGAGGGAGAAGTGGTGTATCGCGCAGCCATTGCATCAGTCATTCGTCGGTGTGTGGAACGCCACCCGGACATCCACCTGTACCTTGACAAGCGTTACACCAAACATTCGCAGCGCATAGAGCTCGAGCGAATCATACGCGAAGGCATCGCTCACATTCCTGAGCAAGTCGTGTTGATCGATCAGGTCGATTCCCGATCATCGCCTGGTTTGCAGGCAGTCGACTTCGTTGCCTGGGCAATCGAACAAAAACACACGATCAACGAGTATTGGGGCTATCGCATTATCGCAGGGAAAATCGTGTCCGAGGAGAAAATCCTGGGAATCAAAATAGCGGCCTGGCCTGGAGACCGATAACCACCGCCACATAGAGGGACGGAGTGGGATGTTCTACGAACATCCAGTTATTCCAGGACTTACTGGACCGCCATTCTGAGCAAGATTCTACTATGAATTGTATGTTCAGTCAAGTAACTTTGCATCCCAACAGTAATTCGATCTACAGCAAGTTCGCAAGCGATCATATGCCAGACCAATAAGTGAAACCACCAAGATACCAAGATAACATATGAATCCTTGGTGCCTTGGTGCCTTGGTGGTTGATATCAGGAAACCATGACCCAAGCCGATACCGCCCTGACCGACTTCCTGGCCCAACATGCCCACCCCTACGACGCCACGCGCGATACCTACCGCCGGCCGCCGTTTGCCGCGCCGGTCAAGGCCGGCAAAAACACGGCCATCTACAACGCCCACTCCTACCATACCAAGGTCCCGCCACAGGGCATCGTGCCCTACATCGAGCACTACACCGACCCCGGTGACCTGGTGCTCGACCCCTTCTGCGGCAGCGGCATGACCGGCGTCGCCGCCCTGCTGACCGGGCGGCACGCCGTGCTCAACGACCTCTCGCCGGCCGCCGTGCACATCGCCCGCAACTACTGTACGCCGGTGGACGTCGACGCCCTGCGCCGCGAGTTCGCACGCATCCAGGCTGCGGTCAAGGAGGAGTTCGACTGGCTCTACGGCACCACCTGCGACCGCTGCCACGGCCCGGCTACGATCCAGTATACGATCTGGAGCGACGTCTTTGCCTGCGGGCGCTGTGGGGAAGCGCTGGTGCTGTGGGACGTGGCGGTCGACCGGCACAGCGGCAAGGTGCAGGAGAACTTCACCTGCCCGACGTGCGGCGCCACCTGGCGCAAGACACAGCTGCGCTGGCTGCGCTCGCTGCCGGTGATGACCAATTACGAGTGCCCCACCTGCAAACCCAAACGCGACGAACATCCCACGACCGAGTCCGAAAAACAGCGCATCGCCGAGATCGAGGCGGCGGAGATACCGTATTGGT
>CAZXQZ010000030.1:0-10728 GCA_964642445.1 uncultured Anaerolineae bacterium | reverse complement strand
GGCTCCAACATCTTCTACGCCGACTGCAACCTGATCTGGGAGGCCTGGCTGGACCAGGGGTTCACCGACCAGGGCCAGGAGGCGGTGGTGCACGTCAAACACAAGCACAAAAACACCCTGCCCGACTACGCCCGGCTGATGGCCGATTCGTTTCGCGAGATGTACCGCGTGCTCAAACCAGGCCGCTGGGCCAGCGTGGTCTTCCACAACTCCGACGACAAGATTTGGGACACGATCCTGGAGGCGGCGCGCGCCGCCGGCTTCGAGCTGGCCGAGATCAACGCCTTCGACAAGGAGCAGCTCTCGTTCAAGGGCATCCGCGGCCAGAAGGGGCTGGAGCGGGTGACCAACAAGGACATCGTGCTCAACCTGCGCAAACCCAAGCCGGGTGAGCAGGCCGCGGCCAACGGCAAGGTCTACGCCGACGACGCCGAGAAGCGCGTGGTCGAGGCGATCGCCGCGTTCCTGGCGGCGTCGCCGGCGCCAGCCGAGCGGTCGCTGCAGGGGTTGTGGAACCACGCCCTGTACGACATGTTACGCGAGGGGCGCGTGCAGATCAGCATGGCGCAGGTGGGTGAGCTGCTGCCGTTCTACTTCAAGGAAGTCGACGGACGGTGGTACCTGCGCGGCGAGTCCGTCGTGGGCGGCAACGTCTTCGACCTGCAGAGCGACGCCGGCGCCTTGACCTGGCTGCACGCCGTCTTGCTCAACCAGCCGCAGACCACCGGCGACCTGATCCCGATCTGGCAGCGCGAAACCGCCCACCTCGGTGCCGACGACCCCGGCCGGCTGGAGCGGCTCCTGCAGCAGAACTTCTGGCCCGACCCGCGCAGCGGCCGCTGGCGCGTCCCCACCGACAGCGAGCGCGAGAAGATGTCGTCCCGCCAGTCGCTGGCCGACGAAGCGCACCTGCGCACCGTGCGCCGTTACCTGGCCGGCCAGCTCGACCGCCGGCCGAACGACTGGGAGCTGGCGGAATGGCTGCGCTTCTGCTACCGGCGCGAGGCCTACGCCGAAGCCGTCAACCTGTTTCCGCACATCCACCCCGACCACATCGAGCCGGCGCGGTACGCCGAGCTTAAAAAAGTCGTGGCCGTCTGCCGCCTGCGGGCGGGGGGTTCGTAGGTCACAGTTGCGCTGTGACGTCGCCGCTGACGAACGGACACCGCCGTGTCCTCGAAGCCTGGCCGGCACCTGTGCACCTGGGCGAATCTGTGGACGAGGACGTCGTCGCAGCAGGGGCTGTGACCTACGAGTTGCAGCGTCGCAATCCGTTCAATCCGTTCCCTGAATCCGTTGACAGTAATCCGTTCCAATCCATAAACAACATGCCAACGAACCAGTCCGACAACCTGACCAACCCGATCACCATCACCGTCGCCAACAAGCGTGTAGTCCTGACACACGAGCAAGTGCTGGCGGCAGCACGGGCGGCAATGGCGAACGGGCTGCCGGCGGAGGCCAACAATTACCTGTCTTGGGCGGTCGAGATCGATGACCAGTTGGTGGGGGCCAAATGGCTGTTTGGGCTGGTCACCGGCATTTCGCGTACGGCGTTCGATTCGACGCTGGCGCGCAACACCCTGGCGCGGCTGGGACTGGTCGTGCGGCGTATTGACTCGCCTTCGGTGCGGCCACCAGCGGAAGCGCCGCCTGAGCACCAGCCGGTCACGGCGCGTGCCGGTCTTCCCACCAGTGTTCCAGGACCGCGCGGACCTGGAAGTTACACTGCCTCCCCCACCACCGGCCCGCACGCCATCCTCGACGCCCAGATCAAAGCCGTGCGCGACTTTCTCAGCGGCCGGGCCAGCCGGCCCAGTGACGAAAAGCTGTGCGACTGGGTGCATTTCTGCTACACCTTCGAGCTGTACCGTGAGGCCAGTGCGCTCTTCCAGCTCGTCGACCCCGCCCAGGTCGACCGCTGGCAGTACGAGCGCACCAAACGGCTGGCCGCGATCTGCCACATGAAAACCACGGGGCGCGCATGAAACCAGATTCCGTGCCACAGGACCTCAGCCACTATCTCATCGCCCGGTTGGCCGCGTGCCATGCCAGCACCCGGCTGGTCTTCGTCTTCGATCCGCCGGGCCGCCTGGCGCTGGGTGACCACCTGGTGGCCGCCGGGCGCACCTGGTCCGTCGTGCGTTACGACGGCAACGACCTGGCGCTGCGTGCCCGCCTGGTCCGCCTGGCGAACCCACCTGACCCCGTGCTGATCTGGGTCATTGGCCGGCCCGACCCCGGCGGTCCTCCGCCCGGCACGCTGCGCCTGACCAGCCTGGTCGACCTGCTGGTCCGTGCCGACGACTGGTTCGACCTCAGCCTGGTGGGGGTGCTGCGTGACCTGGTGCCCGGTGAGACCTGGCCGGTCGAGGCGGTCGAGCAGTTTGCCTCGATCCTGTCCGCTGACCTGCCGGCCGTCGTCGACGGGCATCACCACCTGCGCCGTTACCTGGAACCGGGCACCGCGCTCGACGTTCACGCGATGCGCCTCCTGGCCCTGCACGTCGTGCAGCCCACGATTCCCCTGCCCGACCTGATCTTCCGCCGCGATACACCGGCACAGGCGCTGGACCGCTACCTGCACCTGGCGTGGCGGGCAGCGTGGACCGCTGAGGGGCGTGAGCTGCTGCGCCAGCACGCCCGGCTGTCACCGCAGGTGGCGTTGGGTGACCTGGTCACCTGGTTCGACGTTGTGCCTCAGCAGCTGGCAACCTACGTCTACGTGCGGCGTTTTTTGGCCGCTGCCCGTGTGCCCAACATTGCCAACCAGCTGCGTGGCCTGGGTCTGCTCGGTTTCGATCCGGAGCCGTTGGAACCCTGGGTAGACCGCGTGCTGGCGTTCTGGGAACGGGATGCCGCCTGGCGCCAGCAGATCATTGTCGACGTCGAAGCGACGCTCAGCCCGGGCGACGTGCGGCGCATCGTGGCGCTGTTACGCGGCGCAGGGACTGATGGCCTGTGGCGTGCGGTGACAACGGCTGAAACGCCTGCGTTCCTGGCGGCGTCGCTGTCCGAGCTCCTGTACGCGACGGCAGCGCATGACCTGGATGCGGTAATTTCCCAATGGCTGGCACACCGGCCCGCAATCGCCGACAGCCTGCCCGCCACGCCTCACAGCGCCCTGGCGCAGGCACTCGCCGGTTTCCTGGAAGAAACGGCGGGGGTACAAAATAAACTGGCACGTGGTTTCACGGCTGGCGCCGACCTGGCGGGGATCATCGACTGGTACGTGGACGGTGGTTTCTTCGATATGGAGTTTGCCTGTGCGCGGGCCAGCGGCCACGTGCGCAGCGTACCCGACCCAGCGCTGGTGGCGCGGCTGCACGACCACCTGCGTGACCTGCGGCGGCGCGTGCGTGATTTCCTCGAAACGGCCGACCAGGCGCTGGCGCAGGGTATCGCCGCCAGCTGGAAGCAGGTCCCGGACCATCCGCGCCTGGCGACGCACGTCGTGTCCGACCTGATCAAACAGCGGCGCGTGCAGCCCACGGCCGAGTCCTCGATTTTCGTCGTGATTTTCGATGGCATGCGTTGGGACAGCTGGCAGCGGGTGATCAAGCCGCGGCTGTTACAGATATTCGAGATGAAAGAACCGGAAAAGGCCTACCTGAGCCTGCTGCCTTCCTGGACCTTCGTCGCGCGCACCGGTATCCTGGCGGGGCAGCCACCGCAGCACTGGGCGCCGGGGCGTGATGGGGGCATCACCACGAATGCCAGAGTGCTGGCGGCAAAACTGTTCGATATTCCCCCGCCGGAGACCGAACGGCGCCTGCGGTTTGTCTCGCGCATGGAGATCGACAAAACCTACCTGCAGCTCGATCCGAAGGAGCGTTTTCCCTGGAACGTGGTCATCTTCAACGTCAGTGATGACAATCTGCACCAGGAGCGGGGCAGCCTGCTCAATCTCAACGACAAGATCACCGTGCTGTTGGAAGAGATCGTGCGCACGCTGGACAGCCTGGTCGGACCGCAGGATACCGTCGTTTTGACCAGCGATCACGGCTTCATGGAGCTGGACGAAGCCGATGGTGTCGTGATCCAGGAGGACGCGCGCGGGCAGCGGGTCATGGCTGCGCAGGACGATCCGGTGCGTTTTCGTTACCTGGTCGGTATGGAGCACCCGGCCGGTTTTGTCGTGCGCCATCCCGGCCTGCGCGAATCACCCTTCACCGTGGCCGTGGGCCGGCGCTGGTTCAAGCGGGTCGACGGTCGCCCGGCGGACCGTTACGCCCACGGCGGGCTGTCGCTGGCCGAGATGGTCGTGCCGGGCGTCGTGCTGCGGCGCATCGTGCACCGGCGAATCGAGGTTGGCCTGGATGAGCCGCCGGTTCAGTTGGAGGCCCTGGAGGGAGAGGCGTTCGCCTGCGACGTCATGCTGGTCAACCGCGGCAACCAGCCGGCGCGCTACCGGCTGGAGGTGAAGGCCAACACCGATGCCGGGTCCCAGGTGTTCGAGGGTGAGCTGTCACCTGGCCAGCGGCATGCCGTGCGACCAACCGTGCAGCCCGTGTACCGCGTGGGGGGCGACGGGACCGCGTTCGTGACGTTGGCGTTGAGTTACGACGACCTCCACGGCAAACGCCAGCAGCGCCGGCACGAGATCAAGGTGATCGTCAAGGCGCGCAGTGACGTGGTGGAAATGCAGTTTGCCGGGTTGGATGAGTTGGATGGGTTGATACACCATGATGAACCGTAAGGATGCCACAGCGTGAACGAACTCAGCGCAATCGACAACAAAATCCTCCAACTCCTCGGTGACCGCGTCGTGCTCAAGCCCCTGACGCGTTGGAACGAGGCGTACAAGGAATTCCCGCGTTATGTGTTGGAGTACCTCTGCGCACGCTACGTCGATCCCGGCAACCCCATTCCGGGCCAGGCGCGCATCGACCGTCTCCTGCAGGAGCACTACATCGAAAGTGACGCCAGGGAGCTGATCAAGAGCCGGATCAAGGAGCAGGGCGAATACATCCTGCTGGGTGCGCTGCAGGTCCGGCTCGATGCGGCCAGGGATCACTACTGGGCCGAGGTGCCGGCGCTGGGGGACAACTTCGTGCGCATCGGTGCCAAAGTGCTGCAGGAGTACGGCGAGGCACTGATGACCGGCGGCGCCTGGGGCACCATGACGATCGAGTACGATGCAAAGTACGAGCTCAAGGGGCGCATCTATCCCTTCTTCGTGCGCGACTTCAAGCCGTTCCAGATCACGCGCCTCGACCTGGACGATTACATCGCCAAACGTGCCCTGTTCGAGACCAGCGAGTGGATCCACCTGCTGATCCAGACCATCGGTTTCAACCCGGCGCGCTTCAGCGAGCGCGAGAAGCTGCTGATGCTGCTGCGGCTGGTGCCCTTCGTCGAGGCCAACTACAACCTGATCGAGCTCGGCCCGCGCGAGACCGGCAAAACGTACACCTACCGCAACACCTCGAGCCGCTCCTTCGTCATTTCTGGTGGCAAAGCCACGCCGGCCACCCTCTTCTACAACGTCGCCAGCCGCAAGATCGGTATCCTCGGCTACCGCGACGTCGTCTTCTTCGACGAGATCGCCAGCACCAGTTTCACCGACCCCGAAGCGACGATCAGCGTGCTCAAGGACTACATGCAGACCGGGCACTTCAGCCGCGGGCCGCTCGAATTCACCGCGCAGGCCAGCATCGTCCTGGGGGGCAACATCGACACCGACATGGCGCGCCGGGCACCGGCCGGTCACTACCGCCACCTGTTCGAAGCGCTGCCGGCCGAGTTGGGGAGCGACACCGCCTTCCTGGACCGGCTGCACGGCTTCCTGCCCGGCTGGGAACTGCCCAAGATCCGGCCGGAGAACTATGCCCAGGGCTACGGCTTCATCACCGACTACCTGGCCGAGATCTTCACGCGCCTGCGGCGGCGCAACTACCAGGCCATCGTCAACGCGCGCGTCGATTTCAGCGCGCTGACCGGCCGCAACCAGGATGCCATCCGCAAAACCACCGCCGGCCTGCTCAAGCTGATCTACCCGCAGCGCACCGCCGAAACCCTGACCGACGACGAGCTGGCGTCGTGCCTGGCCCTGGCCTTCGAATGCCGGCAGCGGGTTATCGAGCAGCTGGCCATCCAGGCGCCGGGGGAGTTCCGGGTGCTGGATGCAGATGTCCTGCGGTGAGACGCAATTCGATCTTGCATAATTGTCGTTTTGTGCTATAGTTTGGGCAATTGCCCTATAGGGCAATTGCCCAAAACTCTGCCGGAGCGACGCCTGTGACCACTTCTTTTTATCCACCTCACCTGCGAACCCTATTCACGAATCGCGAGCGCGAGCTGGAGATTCTCGACCAGGCCACCGCCAGCCTGGCCGACGGCCGGCCGCGTCACCTGGCGTTGTTCGGCTTGCGCCGTATCGGCAAGACGCTGCTCTTGCTCGAACATGTCACGCGTTTGATCGAGAAGAGCCCGGGAGGTTCGGTTCGCCCGGTATACATTGATCTGGAAGAACTGGTGACATCGCCAGAGTTGTTCAGCCGGCGCTACGTGGGACTCGTGGCTTTTTGGGTGCTGACCGCCGGACAGGGTGAGCGGGAAAGTTTTCTGACGCCGGCTGGTTTGCTCGGCGGCCCGGCCGGTGGCCTGCGCTGTGTGGCGCAAACCCTGGGGACATTGGATCGCGCACAGGACGACGCGGCCCTGCAGGTCAGCACGGCGCTCGACTTTCCGGAAAAATTGGCCGAAGAGCTGAACTGTCGAATCCTGATGCTGTTGGATGAATTCACCGAGCTGGCAGTGCTGGGTAATTATCCGTCCGTACGCCGGCCAATACCGTTGTTTCGATCCACGATGCAGCGCCAGGGGCGCCTGGGCTATATCGTGGCCGCCTCCGCCGTCAGCGCGATGCAGCACCTGATGCAGGATGGAAAATCACCTTTGTTCTTGCAGTTCGAGGCGCTGGAAGTGGCTCGATTCCCACTGGACGCCAGCCAGGTGTTGGTTGAGCGCGTGCTGGGAACCACGCCGTCACCTGGTGTAAGCCGCCGACTACATGAGCTAACGGGCGGCCACCCTTACTACATTTACACCACAACGCAGCGGCTAACAAACCTGGCCACAGCACAAGAGACTGCGACAGCCCAGGACGCAGAATGGGCTTTCATTCTGGAAGTGCTAAGCCGTAACGGTCAGATCTACAACTACTGCCGCTACCTGTATGACATCTCGCTCAGCCGGGCACGGGGTTATGGCATTCTCAAGGCGATCCTGCAAACCCTGGCGGAGGAGGAGGGGCTGGCATTGAGCGAGTTAGCCCGGAGGATCCGCAAAGGCGCGGCAAGCACACGCAGCTACCTGCGAGCACTGCAGGAGGTTGATCTGGTGATAGAGCAAGGTGGAGAATATTACTATCGCGATCCCGTGTTGCGCTACTGGGTGGCTGCGATGGCACGCGGCATCGAGGTCGATCCAACGGCCAGTCGCGCCGCACTGGCACCCTTGATCGCGGACCTGGAAGCGCAGCAGGTACGGCTATCGTGGGAGTTAGGACGGGCGCGTGAGAGCCAGGTCCGTGAGATGCTGCGCCTCTTCGCCGGTCAAGAGGTAGACGGCTCCTGGCTGGGCACCAGCGGTCGCGTGCTATTGCCGGTCTTCCGTCACGTGGGTCCTTATCGCTCCGCAGATGGACAATTGGAGGTCGACGCCCTGGCTGAAAGTGAACAGGGTGAGCGCTGGGCCGTCGAAATCAAGTGGCAGAACAAAGCAGTGGGCGAAAAGGAATTGTCAAATCTCCTGCGCAAGGCAACGCGTTTGCAGGCGCGTCCGTGGTGTATTAGTCGAAGCGGATTTACGACCGCCGCACGGCAGTACGCAGGCGAGCGAGGGATGCTCATCTCCTCTCGCTCTGACCTGGAAAAACTTGAAAAGACCATTGCAGCTGGTTCGCGTACTCAATCGTGATAAACGTAACCAGATTCCATTTGACAGCCAAATCGCCCCTGTGTTAAACTAGCGCCCCGTTAGCCCGTGCAAGATTCATCCCAAATTACGTCTGGCCTGGTCCTGCCGACTGGCCCGCAGGACCCGCGACAGAGGAGAAGCAGCAAACGCCATGCAAGGCACACATCCCGTCATTCGGTCGCTCGTACTACGTGTTCTGGTCGTCATCACGCTGCTCCTGACTATCGGCAGCAGCCTGCCCGCAGCCACCGCTTCTGGCCCCATCACACCGCTCGACCCGGCCGAACAGGCTATGACACCCGCCGAAGCCACGGCCCAACAGCTGGCTCTCACAGCACCCGCCGTGCTGCAGCGCATTGGCAGCGCCCGCGCCGAGGTGTTCGAAGTCTTTCCGTTCGTGGGTCCCTACGATCCGGCCTACGCTGCGTGCACGGACGGCAGCTGCTTCCAGGTCGATGTCTACGACTTCACCCATCACGCGACGATCACGGCCATCGTGCACAATGGTTCAGGCCAGGTGCTCGACGTGTGGCAGCTCGATGGCACATTTCCGTTGATCAACCAGCGGCTGTACAAACGCGCCATCGAGCTCATCCGCGGCGATGCCGATGTGGCCGCGGCGCTCGGCTTCGTGCCCGATGCGTCGCAGATCCGCTTGATGGATCAGAACCACATGGACACGCAGTGCGACGGCAGCCACCTCTGCGCCGGCGCCACCTTTTACACCGACAGCGGTGCCGTCTGGGTGCTCGTCGACCTTACGGAAGACAAAGTTGCCAAGATCTGGTGGTCCGACCGGCCGCAGGACATGAAATCAGCCCTGTACAATCCCAAACCAGAAACGGCGCCGGAAGACTGCAACACGACGATCCACGTCAACCGCAACGGCTGGAATCTCGATTACCGCACGACACCCACCGACGCGCTGGAAATTACCAATCTGACGTTCGACGTCAACGGGCAGCCGCAGGCGGTGGCCACGCGCATGAAGCTGATCGAATGGCACGCCCACTACCCCGGCAACTGGGGTTACCGAGACTATACGGGCTGCGGCGGCAGCGGCGGCGGCTTCCCAATCTACCCCTACGGCGTCACCCAGGTGCGCGACCTGCCCGGCGGGTTTGCTGTCGTGCAGGACTTTCGTATGAGCAACTGGGGTGCCTCGTGCAACTACCGCTACGAGCAGCACTTCCAGTTCTTCAACGACGGGCGCTTCCGCGTCGTGACCGTTGCCTACGGCCAGGGCTGCGGCGACAACCAGGCCAGCGAAGCGACCTACCGGCCCGTCGTGCGTATCGACATCGCAGTCAACGGTGATGCCACAGACACGCTCTCCACCTGGAACGGCAGCGGCTGGACCGATCAAAACACCGAGTTCTGGATGCTGCAGAGTGGTCCCTACACGGTCGACGGTTACCGCTACCGTGTCAAGGACGGCTCCGGCATCGGTTATTACATCGAGCCGGGCCAGGGACAGTTTGGAGACGCGGGCACCGGCGACAACGCCTTCCTGTACGTGACGCAGCACAAGGCGTCAGAAGGTGATGCCGACATGCCGGTGCTCGGTGCCTGCTGCACGGGAACCTACGAGCAAGGTCCCGAGCAGTTCATCAACAACGAGTCGATCAGCAACCAGAACATTGTGATCTGGTATGTCCCGCAGAGTGAGACCATCACGACCTGGCGGGCCAATCAGCCGCCGTACCCGAAACAGTACTGCTGGACTGATAACACAAGCAATACCTGGCCCTGTTTCTCCGGCCCGATGTTCGTGCCGACGAGCCTCGACCAGTGCTCGGTCTTCGATCCTGACTGCAATTTCACCATCGACGCCAACGACATCACCGCCGTGGCCAGCCATTGGGGCTGCGTGCTCGGCCAAGGGTGTTACGAAGTGCGTTTCGACCTGAATCTGGATGAAGTCATCGACGTGCGTGATGTCCTCATCAATGCGTCGCACTGGGGATGCACGATTGGACAGGCTTGTTATGTTCAGTAGCGCCAAATTGTTCACCAGGCCGGCGACAATCGGAATCGTGCTGATCATCGCCGGGCTGGTCGTGGGGCTGGTGGGAGGCGGGGTCGCCCTGGCTTATTCGACCGGCATCTCGGGCCATTCCGGCAATCCTGGCACCAACGGCGGCATGACCTGCAACGCCTGCCACGGCGGCGGCCAGACGCCTGTCGTCACCCTGAGCGGGCCCACCTCGGTGATACCGGGTACGACGCATGCCTACGTGCTGACGGTGCAAAGCACGAATCCTGACGCACAAGCCCACGCGGGCTTGAACGTCTCAGCCACCGGTGGGACCCTGGCCGTAGGCGGTGCCGACACCCAGGTCATGGAGGGTGAGATCACGCACAGCCAGCCCAAGGCCAACAATGCCAGCGGCGTAGCCAGTTTTACCTTCCAGTGGACCGCACCCCTGCAGCCAGGCACGGTCACGCTGTACGGCGCCGGCAATTCGGTCGAACTGAACGGCTACCCCGGCGGCGACTTCCCCGCCCTGGACAACCTGACGATCACCGTCGAACCACCGTCAGCCGTGACCCTGGGTGACCTGGCAGCCCGCAGTGCCGCGCCCGCCGCGACGCTGTCACCCAATGGCTTGGCATTCGCCCTTGCAACCTTGCTTGCCCTAACGGCGGCCTTCACCCTTCGAGGTCGGATCAACCCAAGACCCCGTTAAGTCGCACAAACAAAGGAGCGCCGGCCACCCAGCCCGGCGCTCCCTACTCCCTACTCCACCTACTCCCTACTCCCTACTCCCTACTCCCTACTCCCTACTCCCTACTCCCCACTCC
>CAZXQZ010000029.1:0-30533 GCA_964642445.1 uncultured Anaerolineae bacterium | reverse complement strand
GCCATGTTGACCTGACTCGCCAGCTCGCGCAGCGGCAGCTCGATCTGCCCACGCCGGCGCACGGGGTGAATCACTTCATTGAGCGAAACCACATCCGCGTCACACTGCCGAATCACCTCTGCCAACCGTTCGATGTCAGTGCGCCCGTCGCGCCCGCTCCAGCGGTGAATATTGTAGGTAAGAATCTTCATCCAGCTTCTGAGCCACCTGCACAAGGCGGGATGGACCGGAAGGTACCGGTCGTTACTTCTTCTCTGCCGGCTCTTCGCCCGGTGTGGCGGAGGCATTTGGCTCATTCGGCTGGGCAGCCCGGCGAAATTCGGTCAGGCTCTTACCGATGGCACTGCCCAATTCGGGCAGTTTGCCGACACCAAAGAAGATCACGACGATCACCAGGATGATCAATAACTCGCCAACACCAAACTGTGGCATAACGCGCTCCTGCGGACCAGGTCCGCACTGTGAGATGGAGTGGGGTTTTATGACCCGCTGCCATTGTACCACAAAACAGGCACTGTCACAAGAGGGGGCGTGACTTGGTGCATCTCATGGGGAGCAAGTATAATGGGTGCCGGTAGCACTGCCCACAGGACGTTGGGCATGATCGTGATCAGGGCCGCTGCCGCCGCAGCACCTGGTGCGGACCATGCGCTGGGGTCACAATTTACGGCGTGCCATACGGTTAGCCTTTACCGGTACCGGGCGGCCAACGCAAAACATCAGCTGGGTTCGATGATGCGAAGACCAATGACCTTTCGCGAGCGGGCGCGCCTGGCGATCAGCCAGACAGCCGAGACCGCTGCGCGTACGCATACTGCCGGGGTTTTTGACAGTGCACGGCGCGCCCACGCACGTGTTGATTCGAGGTGGCCGGCGCTCACGGCCGAGGCGCGGACCGTGCGCCGCCAGACCTTGCGTAACCTGGGCGGTTACCTTGAACAACTGGAAGCCGCGGTTGCTGCACGCGGCGGTCATGTGGTGTGGGCGCGCGATGGTGATGAAGCGGCCCGCTACATCGTCGAGCTGGCACGAACCCAGCGCGTGTCACAGGCCGTCCACAGCCGAACGCCGTTGGCCGTCGAGATTGGCCTGACGGCGGCGCTGAATCAGGCGAATGTGCGCGTACAGCCCACGCACGTGGGCGATTACCTGGCCAACCTGGTTGGGCAGCGACCGGCGCATCCCCTGGCCAGCGTGGCCAACTGGCATATCGATGACGCGGCGCGTGTGGTGCACGAGCAGCTCGATGTGCCCGTTTTTCTCAACGCCCAGGCGATCGTTAACGTCGCGCGCAGTCGTGTCCGGCAGGCCGTTCTGCACAGCGCGCTAAGCATCGTTGGTGTGCATTTTGCGATTGCTGAAACCGGCAGCCTGGTCGTACTCGACGAACAGGCCGATGTGCGACTGGCCGCCGCGCAGGTTCCTGTCCAGGTGGCGATCATGGGGTTGGAACAGGTGGTGCCCACCATCGAAGATTGTTTGCTGCTGGAGCAAGTTTACCTGGGTGGTGCGGTTGGGCGGGCGCAGCTGCCTCACGTAGACCTTCTGGCGGGCACCAGCCCGGCCGCGCAGGGTCGCGAATTTCACCTGATTCTGCTCGATAATGGCCGCAGCACACTGCTGAACGGGCCGGCCGCTGAACTGCTCACCTGTATTCAGTGTGGCGCATGTGTGTCGGCCTGCCCCATCAGCCGCCGGGTGGGCAGCGAGCCCTACGCCTGGAGTCTTCCAGGCCCGGTGGGTGCGGTGATGGCTGCCTGGCTGCTGGCACCGCCCTACGCCGACGGTGTAGCCGCCAGTACGCTGTGTGGTGCGTGCCAGACGGCATGCCCTCTCGACATCGATCTGCCCACCCAGCTGCTGAACGCACGGCACGTCACGCAGACACGACGTCAGTCGCCGCCTGGTCTGCGCTGGGTCATTCGTAAGCTGCATTCACCCAGCCAGCGCGCGTCGCTGGCACGCTGGCTGGCGACGAGCCGCCTGCTGACGGGTGCGCAGTCGCGGCGCAAGTGGCTTGCACCCTGGCTCCTGCGCTGGACGGCGAGTCGTGACCTGCCGCCGGTCGCAGGTACACCGTTCCATGAACGTTGGGCGCAGCGCCAGAGGGTGAGTCCACCCCATGCCTGAGGCGCGCGCCGAAATCCTGGCCCGTTTGCCGCGGTCGGTGATGCGTGGGGCAGACGTGCCGCGCGCATCAGAGCCCGATGCGCCCATAGACCGCAACGCGCTGGTCAGCCAATTTGTGGATGCGGCTGCCGCGCGTGGCATGCTGTGTGAGCGGGTCAGCGGTGCGGGTGCGGGCCGCCTGTCGATCATGGCCGCCTTACGACGGGCCGGTGTCGCTCAGGTTTATGCTTCGCAGGCCATCGACGACGCAGTACCGGGCCTGTTGGATGCTATGGCGGTGCTGGAGATTGATGCGATCATCCTGGAGACCGAGTCACAGCGGGTTGCTGATGCTGCGGCTCAACCGAAGCCGGTAGCTGTGGGATTGACCGTCGCGGCGGCGGCCTGGGCCGATGCCGGCACACTTGTGCTGCGTTTTGCCGAGCCGCGCAGTGCCCTGGCCTACGTCTGGCCACCCTGCACGTTCATCCTACTGCCGGTGGCGCGGCTGTTTGATTCGCGCCGTGCGTGGGTAGCCCATCTGCGCCAGACTGATCAGCTGGAGGCCATGCTTGCAGTGGACCTGTCGTTCGTCAGCGGGCCCACAGCGACGAGCGACGTCGCTTTTGACGAAGTGGCCGGTGTTTACGGCGCCACCGAGATTCGAGTCATCGTTGTCGAGCCTGAGATACCACTATGAATGTATTCGGTATTGGACCGCTGGAACTGTTGGTTGTACTGGCCGTGGCACTCATTTTTTTGGGGCCGGACAAACTGCCGGAAATGGCGCGTGCCCTGGGAAAAGCCTTGTATCAACTGCAGCACATGATCGAACCCTACCGGCAGGAAATTGCCCGGGCGATGGAACCGGTCGACGAGGTGCAGCGGGATGTGCAACAGACCCTGCGCAGCGTACCGCCTCAGGCAGGCAGCACGGTTGCCAGCAGCGGTGTCACCCCAACTAACCCGCCGCCAGCCACCACCGGTGTACAGAGCGGGACGGTGCCCACCGACGTCTCACCGCCCGGTGTCGCGGCGACTACCGCGGATGACTCTGACATGAAACAGAATACGATTGCGCCGCCGTTGGCCGAGGGTGGGGAGTCCCAATGACCCAACCCGACGGTCATGGCCGGGTCATGCCGGTCACCGGGCACCTGATCGAGCTGCGCGGCCGGCTGATCAAGGTCGTTGCGGCGATTCTTGCGGGCACCGTTTTGGGGCTCGTATTTGCCCGTCCCTTTTTGGAACTGTTGATTGCGCCCATGGGTGATGCGCGTCCGCAGTCGCTGCGCCCAACCGAAAACATCATCGTGTATTTTAAGGTGGCGTTGATTCTCGGTCTGGTGCTGGCGATGCCGGTGATTCTTTATCAAATTTTGGCATTCATTGTGCCGGGTTTGACCAGCAGCGAGCGCCGGGTGATGCGCATCGTCATACCGGCTGCCACCGGGTTGTTTGCCCTGGGTGTGGCCTTCTCGGCATTCATCATGCTGCCCTTTTCGGTTGCTTACTTGAGCGCGTTTCTCAGCGATCTCATCGAACCCCAGTATTCGATCGACTACTACATCAGTTTCGTCTTCAATTTTGTGTTGTGGATTGGTTTGAGCTTCGAGCTGCCGCTTGTGGTGGCGTTTCTGTCATACGTGGGTGTGGTGTCGCCGCAGGGCCTGGCCAGGCGTCGCCGTTATGCCATCGTGGTGATTGCTGGGCTGGCTGCGCTCATCACGCCCACGCCTGACCCGTTCAACATGCTGGTTGTGATGGTGCCGCTCTATCTGCTGTATGAATTCGGCGTGGTGCTGGCCCGGCTCACCTACCGGCCGCGTATCACGTAAAAACGAGGCTGTCTCACAGCGTGAGACAGCCTCGTTTTTACGTGGTACCCCCGGGGCGACTCGAACGCCCGCACACGGCTCCGGAGGCCGCTGCTCTATCCTCTGAGCTACGGGGGCATCCGGTGGTGGTTAGTTTAGCACAGGCCAGCCGCTTTGGCAAACAGCCTGGCGCATCGGCGCGGATACATCTCCACTCAGGCATCGCAAAAAGAATAACTTCCGGCAGTGCGAGCCTTTAGTCGAGATAATCGCGCAGAATACGGCTGCGGCACGGATGGCGCAGTCGGTTCAGCGCCTGTGCCTCGATCTGCCGTATGCGCTCCCGGGTGAGGCCGAACTTCTGGCCCACTTCCTCCAGGGTATAGGTGTGGCCGTTTTGCAGACCGTAGCGCAAGGCCAGGACGCGCGCTTCACGTGGCGAAAGAGTGGTCAGTACCTGCTCCAGGCGCTCGCGCAACAGCGTCACCGATGCTGCTTCGGGTGGCGCGGCCAGATCGGTATCTTCGATCAGGGCACCCAACTCACGCTCTTCGTCTTCGCCGATTGGCTGTTCGAGCGAGGCGGGGTGACGCGCCACGCGCATCATCCAGCGTACCCGTTCCGGGGAGGTGCGCAGAATCAAGGCCAGCTCTTCGGGGGTACCTGACCGCCCAAGCTCTTGTTCCATGGCCTGCGAGGCCCGGTACAGCTCGCGAATTTTGTCGCCCATGTGCACCGGCAGGCGAATCGTCCGCCCCTGGTCGGCCACGGCGCGACTGATGGCCTGGCGTATCCACCAGGTGGCGTAGGTGCTGAACTTGTAGCCGCGGTGATGATCGAACTTGTCTACGGCCCGCATCAGGCCCATGTTTCCTTCCTGGATCAAGTCCAGGAAGGGCACACCCTGACCCACGTAACGTTTGGCAATACTGATAACCAGGCGGGTATTGGCGCGAATCAGATGGGCGCGGGCTTTTTGTCCCTCTTCGATGCGCCGGCGCAGCAAGGTGATGTGCGCAGGGTTACTGCGTGCTGCGCGCTGCAGTCGCTGCCCTGCCAGGCGCCCGGCTTCCATGGTGCGCGCAAGGCTCAATTCTTCATCGGGCGACAGCAGCGGTTCCTGGCTCATTTCGCGAAAATAGAGATCGGTGATGTCACCCAGGCTGGCATGCAGGTGGTAGGGGGATTCATCACTGCTGTCATTCTTACCACTGCGTTCGGTGTTGCGTTCGAGGGCCTCCAGCATATCGTCTTCGGTCGCGTAGACCGGTAGGTTTTCCTCGTCGAGGATGCTGTACAATGAATCCAGGCGCCCGACATTGTGTTCGACTGCGGGCAAGGCACGCAAAATGTCGTCATGCAGTAGAAAGCCCTGCCGGCGGGCCTTTCGCACTAATGCCGCCAGCACCTCGTCAACCTGCTTCCCATGGTTGTTCATGCCACGTCCTCACAACGTACTAGTTGTCGCGACCGCTGGGGAAACGATTCCAGACCGTATACGTGTAAACAAACACTGGCGATTCGTTCGGTGATGCTGGCTCCTGCGTGATGCCAGTCGTCGATTCGGATTCGGCCGCACTGTCCTTTGGGGGAGCCGGCTTGCGGCGGCGGCGACGGGTAGGCCTGTTGCCTTCAGATATCTGTTTGGCCATGCTGCTTCCTGTGTTTGATGAGTGTGCCACAACTTACACTGCAGACGACGCCGTGTCGGCCTCCTCGTTGCCAACAACTGCCACTGCAGCGGCGGGTGCGACTAACCATTGGGGGGCCTGTTTGAGACTCAGCGAAACCCGCTCGTGGTCGTGATCGATTTCGAGCACGCGCGCGGTGTACTCCTGTCCACGCTGCACGACCTGCCGGGGATGATCGATGTAGTCGTCACTCAGCTCGGAGATGTGAATGAGCCCTTCGATGCCAGGCTCGACCTGTGCAAACGCGCCAAAACTCACCAGGTTGGTGATCTGTATCGTCACCAGCTGCCCTGGCCGGTAGCGCAGTTCGATCTGGTCCCATGGATTGGGCAGGGCACGCTTGCGGCTCAACCCAATGCGCCCACGTTCCGGTTCGACACGAATGACTTCGACCAACACGTCGTCCCCGACGTTGAGCACGTCCTGTGGGTGCTTCACCCGATGCCAGGTCAATTCGCTGAGGTGAATCAGACCATCGGCACCTCCCAGGTCCACGAAGACCCCGAAGTTGGTGATGCTGCGCACACGCCCCGTGACACGGTCACCGACCTGCAAGTGATTGATGAGATCCTCGCGCTGTCTTTCGCGCCAGGCCCGTTCGGCGAGACGTTCGGAGAGGAGGAGACGTCGCCGCTTGCGCTGCACTTCGAGGACACGCACTGGTATCATCTTTCCGACCAGGACGCTCAGCAGCTCTTGCTGCTGTTCGGGCGTGGCATTGCGTGGCAGCATACTCAGGTGCGAGTTGGGGACGAAACCGCGCAGCCGGCCGAACGCAACCGTCAGGCCTCCCTCGTTGTAGCCGGTGACGCGGGCTTCTATGACTTCTTGCGATTCCAGCTGTGCCTGTGCTCGATTCCAGTCGTCATCCAGTGGCGAGTGACCAGCCGGCAGTTTGTCACCACCCGCTTCATCCAGGGGCAACGGCTTGGGTGCGCCGACGACATCTAGACCTGTGCCTAATTCAATTTCTTCGATGGCTGTGGCGCCCAATCGCTCCAGGTCCCATGCTGCTACGATGCTTTCCTGTATGGTTTCCTGTGCCTGGAAAGAGACGGGCGATGTGATGTCATCCGTGGCGGGAGGAGCCATGTCCCCAATCATTGCTGGCTCATCTGGGTTGATCACATTATCGAACGTCATTCCTGAGTTCAACTCCTACTGTGTGGGGCAACGCCAGGCAAGCCACATCGCACACCCCGAGCTGGGCCGCATTGCATGCGTTGGATGGGCAGAATCATGTGCTGGTGCATATGGTGCAGGAGTGACCAATGCTGTCATGAATTTTACCATGGTTCGCAAAAAATGTCAAGATTTTGCACTTAAGATGCTTGATTTAGTGGACGGTTTGTACATTGCGTGATCACTCTTTTTGATGTATGATGCAGGTACTCTACGGGTTCGATCCTGCAGAGAGGGGATGACCATGTTCAAGAACTTTGTCACGGCGGATGGCACACAGATCGTCATCCGTCCACTGTTGCCGACCGAAGGCGACCGGTTGCTCGATCTGGCCAGGCATCTCTCGTCCGATACGCGTTATCAGCGTTTTCACGTGGCCTTTGATCCCTCGAATCGTGACCAGGTGCAGTATCTGTTGCATCAACTGCTCGATGTCGATCAGGTGGATCGTATTGCACTGGTCGCCGTGCTGACCGATGACGCGGGAAATGAGGTGTTTCTGGGGGTTGCCCGTGCCCACCGTACCCCCGGTGATGACGAAGCGGAGGCTGCCGTTGTGGTGCGCGACGACTATCAGAACCAGGGACTGGGGCTGTTCATGCTGCGGTGCCTGATCGAAGAAACCCGACGCGCCGGTTTGGTGCGGCTGCGTGGTTACGTGCAACCGAACAATACCCACTTGTTTCACCTCCTCCAGAAACTGAATTTGCACTACGCGGTGCAGCTGGGGCACGGTGAGGCAACCGTGGTGGTATTCCTGCAATCAGAACCGGTACCCGCGTGACGCGCGGCACCCACCGCCAGCGCGGCACGCTGGCGGTGTAAAGAAAAAAAGAGGAGGAGCAAGCCCAGGTGATCGAGCACAAAATCGCGTTGATTGGCTTTGGCACTGTGGGCCAGGGTTTGGTTGAAATCCTGGCGACACGCGCAGATGAGCTGCGCACACGGTACGGCGTACGGTTTGTTGTCGTTGCGGTGAGTGATTTGCTGAAGGGCAGTCTGTATGCACCAGGCGGACTGGACGGAGCGACACTGCTCGACCTGGTACGCGCCGGTCGACCGCTGTCGGAGTACCCCCCCACCGCCGGTCTCGTCACGGGATGGGACAGCCTGCAGACCATTCGCGACGCGCTGGCCGATACGGTGGTGGAAGTCAGTTGGACCGACGTCAAAACCGGACAGCCGGCCATCGATCACTGCATGGCCGCCTTTGCCAGTGGCAAACATGCCGTACTGACCAACAAAGGCCCCGTGGCCCTGGCATACCGCCGGCTGCACGATGCGGCCGCCGCGGCTGGACGCCAGTTCTTTTTCGAAGGGACCGTGATGAGCGGGACACCGGCGATTCGCCTGGCCCACCAGGCACTGGCCGGCTGCCGCATCGTGAACATTCAGGGCATCCTGAATGGCACCACCAACTACATCCTGACACGCATGGAAGCGGGCGATTCCTACGCCAGTGCCCTGGCCGCAGCGCAGCACATGGGGTATGCCGAGGCCGATCCTACGGCCGATGTCGAAGGGTTCGACAGCCTGGCCAAGGTCGTTATCCTGGCCAATGTCCTGCTTGGAGCCGATCTGGCAGTCTCCGCCGTGCCCCGGCAGGGTATCACCCACCTGACGCCCGCTGACATCGAGACCGCACGCACGCGCGGCGAACGATGGAAACTCATCGGCCACATCGACCAGGCCGCGGACGGTACGGTCCACGCGCGCGTGCAGCCACAGTCATTGCCGGTGACCCATCCGCTGGCCCATGTGGATGGCGTCACCAATGCCATCACGTATACAACCGACCTTCTGGGTCCCGTGACCCTGATTGGTCCCGGTGCCGGCCGGTTGGAGACTGGCTTTGCGATTCTCAGCGATCTCCTGGCAATCGTCAACGTGCCCCACACCCACAATCTGGCTGTTTAGGAGGATTTCTCCGCAATGATCATCAAAACAATCGAACGGTATGTGCTGGAAGAACAGCAGGTTCACCCCGAAGCGACCGGTGTGCTGACCGGTATCCTGTACGACATGGCCCTGGCGGGCAAAATCATCGCCAGTCATACGACGCGCGCTGGCCTCAACGAGATCCTGGGCACGGCAGGCACCGAAAACGTCCAGGGCGAAGAGCAGCAGAAGCTGGACGTGTTCGCCCAACGCACCATCTACCGGCTGACCGACCATACCGGTCGCCTGGCGGCGATGGCGTCCGAAGAAGAACCTGAGATCATTCCTATTCCTGACCGTTTCCCCAAGGGCAAATACGTTCTGCTTTTCGATCCGCTCGATGGCTCGTCCAACATCGACGTCAATGTCAGTGTTGGCACGATTTTCGGGGTCTACCGGCGCCGCTCGCCGGAGGGCACACCGGGTACGTTGGAGGACGCACTGCAGCCAGGGCGCAACCTGGTGGCTGCCGGTTATATCATTTATGGCTCGAGCACGATGATGGTGTATTCCACGGGGCAAGGGGTCCACGGTTTCACACTTGACCCCGCCATCGGTGAGTTTTTGCTGTCGCACCCGCACATCCAGCTGCCCAAAAAACCTAAATATTACAGTGTCAACCAGAGCAACCAGCAGTTCTGGTCGCAGGGGGTGCAGCAGTTCACCAACTATGTCCAGGGCATGGATGGTGGTTACCAGGGCCTTTCTGCGCGCTATATCGGCTCGATGGTGGCCGATTTCCATCGCAATCTGCTCAAGGGTGGCATTTTCTACTATCCGGCCGACAACAAGGACCCCAAGAAGCCCGGTGGTAAACTGCGCCTGCTGTACGAGTGCGCCCCCCTGGCCTTCATCGCGGAACAGGCGGGTGGACGCGCATCGGATGGTCGCCGGCGCATTCTGGATATCGAACCTACGAAGCTGCACGAGCGCACACCATTGTTCATTGGCAACACCGACCTGGTCGATGCAGCAGAAGACTTCATCCGCCGCCACGACGGCTGAGCCACGATGCACCCACATTTTCAGACGATCATCGAGCCATTTCGTATCAAGGCGGTCGAACCCATTCAGTTCACCACCCACGAGCAGCGCGCCCTGGCCCTGGCGGACGTGGGGTACAATCTATTCCTGCTGCGTGCGGAAGATGTGCTGATCGACCTGTTGACCGACTCAGGCACCGGTGCCATGTCATCGGCGCAGTGGGCCGGCATGATGCAGGGCGACGAAAGTTACGCCGGTGCACGATCTTTCTACCGCTTCGAGGAGGCAGTGCGCCGTATCACTGGATTCAAGCACGTCATTCCGACCCACCAGGGGCGCGCCGCTGAGCGCATCCTCTTCGGTAACGTCTGCACGCCGGGCACGGTCGTTCCCAACAACACGCATTTCGACACCACGCGTGCCAACGTGGAGGTCCGGGGTGCGCGTGCGCTCGATCTGCCGTGCGCCGAGGCCCATCACCCTGCCTTGATCGCACCGTTCAAGGGCAACATGGACGTTGCTGCCCTGCAGCGCACCCTCGATGCAGCACCGCCCGGCAGCGTGCCGTTGGTGATGCTCACGGTGACCAACAACTCGGGCGGTGGCCAGCCGGTCAGCATGGCTAACCTGCGCGCAGTCAGCGCTACGTGTCGGGCCCATGGTATTCCGTTCTTCCTCGATGCCTGTCGTTTTGCCGAAAACGCCTTTTTCATCAAGGAGCGGGAACCGGGTTATGCAGACAAGTCGGTTCTGGAGATCGCGCAGGAGATGTTCGGGTACGCCGATGGCTGCACCATGAGCGCCAAAAAGGATGGCATGGCCAACATCGGCGGCTTCCTGGCCCTCAACGATGACGACCTGGCGCAGCGTTGCAAGAACACGCTCATTCTGACCGAAGGCTTTCCAACCTACGGTGGCCTGGCCGGTTATGACCTGGAAGCGATTGCCGTGGGTCTGAACGAGGTTCTGCACGAAGATTACCTGCGCTACCGGGTGCGTTCCATTGCCTACCTGGGCGAAAAGCTCGACGCGGCGGGTGTGCCATACGTCAAGCCCACGGGCGGCCACGCGTTGTACATCGACGCGGCCAGCCTGCTGCCCCACATTCCGCCCGCCCAGTACCCGGCGCAGGCGCTGGCGGTTGCCCTGTACCAGGAGGGTGGGATTCGGGCCGTGGAGATTGGCAGCGTCATGTTTGGCCGCGTGCAGGCCGATGGGTCCGAAGAACCGGCCGCCCTGGAACTCGTGCGCCTGGCTTTTCCGCGGCGCGTCTACACACAGAGCCACGTCGATTACGTGGCCGAAGTCATCACCTACGTGGCCAGGCTGAAGGACACGTTACGCGGATACCGCATCGCCTGGCAGCCGCCCGTTCTGCGCCACTTCTCCGCACGGTTCGTGCCGGTGTAACGAGGGGCGACGGGAAGTCAGAAATGGGATGGAAGGGTCATGGCCGGATCCGAATGGTCATGACACCGTCGTCGATGGTGATGTCTTCGACGTAATAGCCGGCGGTGCGGGATTCGAGCAGACGGGTCAATAGTCCGGGAATCGCAGCCGTCACCAGGTTGTTTGGCTCGATGCGAGTCACTTCCAGGCGTGGACGGCCGTCGAGCGCGGTCACGGTGCCCGCCAAAACGAGATTGTTGACGGCCAGCGGCCCGTAGGCCAGGCGTCCGGCCGCCAGTTCGATGGTGCCATCGTCGAATGTCACGTCGAGGTTGGTGGCAGTGAGCTGTTGTTCGGCTTCCGCCTGCGCCACCAGGGCGGCAACATCGTCCTCACGCAGCGTGATGGCCACCGCGCCGTCCGCCGGTATTTCATTCGGGTCCTGGGGTACGACTGTGTTCAAAACGGGCGCCGCGGTGGGGGTGGGTACGGCGGTCGGCGTGGCTGCGGGGCGCAACAGCCCCCCGACCTGGCAGGCCATCGTGGTCAGCAGCACGAACAGACTGGCAGACAGAAGGACGAAGCGTCGAGACATGGTCATGGTTCCTTGCTGGTTAGTATGTTGGACGGGCGGCTTGTGACGGATGCACGGTGGCTCAGACGTCGCGGCCGGTCACTTTGTTCCGCGCGTGCGGCATATGCCGGGCCGCGGATTGCGCTGCGCTGAGCTACGATGACAACGCTCACTCAACAACTGCGTGACCAGGCGCTGGCTGCTGGGTTCAGTGTGATTGGGATTGCACCGGCGGGCCCAGCCAACCAGGGCGCAGCCTTTGTGCGCTGGCTTGATCGCGGCTACCACGGCGAGATGAACTACCTGGCCCGGCCAGACGCCGTGCAACAGCGCCTGGACCTGCACCACCGCCTGCCGATGGCACGTTCGCTGATCGTGCTGGCTGTGCCCTATGCCATCTCACTGCCGGAGCCGTCGCTGCTGCACGATCCGGCGCGCGGCCGCTTTGCCAGCTACGCCTGGGGCCTCGATTATCACGACGTCCTCAAGCCGCGCCTGTACGCGCTCGATACCTGGCTGCGGTCACAGACCGGACGGTCGACCTGGGGCCGGGTGAGTGTCGATTCGGCACCGGTGCTGGAGCGTGCCTGGGCGCAGGACGCCGGCCTGGGCTTCGTTGGTAAAAACACCTGCCTCATTCACCCGCGCCAGGGGTCATGGCTTTTCCTGGCGACGCTGTTGGTGCCCGAAGTACTGGATTACGATGCACCGCCGGCTGTCACGAGCGACGTGCCAGAAGTAGCACCGATTCCACTGCTGGAGGCTACGGCACCGGACGCCGCTGGCCGTGCCCCACGCGGGCCGTCCTGGCGCTTTGTTTCGGGCGCTGCGGCGGGCTGCGGCGGCTGCACACGCTGCCTGGACGACTGCCCAACGCAGGCCTTTGTGGCGCCCTACGTACTGGATGCGCGCCGCTGTCTGTCCTACCTGACGATCGAGTACCGCGGCGTCATTCCGCGTGAAATGCGGCCGGCCATGGGTAACTGGGTGTTTGGCTGTGATGTGTGCCAGACGGTGTGTCCCTGGAATGGGCGCCATGCCCAGGTCGACACGGGGCTGGCCCAGGCCTGCTTTCAGCCGGCGCTTGACCGCGCGGCACCACCGCTGCTTGCACTGCTGGCGCTGGATGAGGCGGCGTTCCGTGCCCGTTTCCGTGGCAGCCCGGTGCGGCGTGCGGGACGTACCCGCCTGGTGCGCAACGCCTGTGTAGCAGCCGGCAACTGGGCCGACCCACAGGCCGTGCCCGCGCTGCTGGCCTGCCTGCGTGATGACCAGCCGCTCGTGCGGGCACATGCCGCCTGGGCGCTGGGGTGCATCGACAGCCAGCCCGCCCGGGCTGGCCTGCAGGCTGCGCTGGCTGTGGAGACCGATGAGACGGTGTTGGGTGAGCTGGCCCTGGCGTTGGCCGGATCGAACGGGAGGTAATGATGTTGATACGGGTGGGCGTGTTGACGATCAGCGATCGTGCCGCACGCGGTGAGACCGAGGATGCCAGTGGACCGACGATCGAAGCCCTCGTGCGCCAGCACTTGCGGGCGATGGTCGTGGTGGCGTCGATTGTGCCCGATGAGCGTAACGTGATCGAGGAAGTGCTGCGGCGCTGGGCCGACGAAGCGGACATCGACCTGCTGCTCACCACTGGTGGCACCGGTTTTGCCCTGCGCGACGTAACCCCTGAGGCCACGCGCCGTGTGATCGAGCGTGAAGCACCCGGTTTTGCCGAAGCGATGCGTGCGGCTAGCCTGGTCATTACCCCGCATGCCATGTTGAGCCGCAGCGTGGCCGGCATTCGTGGCCGCACGCTGATCATCAACCTTCCGGGCAGCCCAAAGGCCGCACGCGAAAACCTGGAAACAATCCTGCCCGCCCTGCCGCATGCGATCGAGCTCCTGCAGGCTGATTTGCCGGCGGCAGCGTATCAGTTCGCCCGCCCAGGCGAGCACGTGCGCCCCGCGCCCCTGGCTGAGGAAGCCGAACCGCCATGGGCAACAGAACTGGCGCAGTACCTGGACGACCACAAGCCGGGCAGTGCCACATCCGCTGCTGATTCGGACGAGTGCTAAGGCAGCGGTTCGGCTGGTAGAGCTGGTTCGCTGGTTCGTTCTTCGTCCGGTTTACAGATCGACTGGCGTTTTGCGCAAGTAGTCGGCGCACGCCTCTGGCAGCATCACGTTGATGCGCATGCCGGACCCTAGCTCAAAGCCGGCGCTCCGGCTCAGGCGTGGTACCACCGTCACGTACCAGTGCAGGTAACGGTACCCTGGCTCGCGCAGGGGCGCGTTGCGGATCATGTAATTGTAGTCGGGATCGCGCAGCCCAAAATAGAGCATTCTCAGTACACGGTGCAGCACGTTGCTGACACTCTGCAGAACCTCTGGTGGGGCATCGAGAAAGGTTGGGCAGTGCTGGCGCGGCACGATCCAGGTGTGGAATGGTGTCGAGGCCGCATACGGCACAAAGGCGACACAGTGCTCGTCTTCGGCGACGATGCGCACCCGGGCCGACAGCTCTTCGGCCAGCATGTCACAGAAGACGCACTGTCCCGTTTCGTCGTGGTAACGACGTGCTTCCTCCATGCGTGCGCGTGTATGCTGTGGCACGATGGGCAATCCGATGATCTGGGCATGGGGGTGAACGATCGATGCCCCGGCGGTTGGGCCATGGTTCTTGAAATACAGCACCTGCTCGATGCGCGCATCGGACCCGATCTCGCGCCCACGTCGTGCCATCGCCAGCAGCGACTGGGTCACTTCATCGACCGGCTGCAGTGCGGTAGTGGTATTGTGCAGGGGTGACTCGACGATCACTTCGTGGTAGCCGACGGCTGCAATGCTGCGGTAGACACCGTGGAACTCGTGGCCCGCATCACCCTCAGGGGAGACTGCCGGGTAGCGGTTGCGCAGAAGTCGCAGCTGCCACGGTCCGGCTGCCGGCTGACGCCACACTTCGAACTCCGGTCCTTCTTCGTTGCCTGGGCAGAAGGGACAGCGGTGGTCGAGTGGTGGCAGGTCTTCGGTCAGTGGGCGAGCGGTGCTGATGAACTGTTCGGGCCGTTGGGCACGTTCGGTGGCAATGATGACCCATTCTTTGGTCGCCATATTCTGGCGTAAGGTTGCCATGTGTGGTCGACGATACCTCAGGTGTATTTGGCGGTGCGGAACCGATAGAGCGCCACTGGCTCATCATCCCCGATCCAGGCTTTACGACGTGCCATGGTTACCTGCTCGGCCGCCGTGGTAATCGATGGGATGCCTGGCAGCAGCAGCCCCCGGCGGCCATCGCGCTGCCGCACGACAATCACGCCGTACTGTGCAGGGTCCAGCTGCGCCAATGACTCGACCGGCTCGGCTGGGCTGAGCACCGACACCTCGATGTGCAGGCCGGCGATTTCGGCCGGGCTGACCGGCGGAAAGCGTGGGTCGCGGGTTGCCGCCGCCACACTCTCGGCGGCAACCTCGTCGGCCAACGTTTTCTGAGTCGCCGTGATCGTGCCAATACAGCCGCGCAGCTCCCCATCGTTTGCCCGCAGGGTCACGAAGACGGGTGCCGGGTGGGCGAACTGGGCACGCAGCTCGGCGGTTGGAACGAAGGTCTGTCCCTCGCCAATCGTCGTCACAAGCGCTTGCCGTGCCAGCTCGACCAACGGATGACTCACGGTAACCCTTATTCCTCCAGGACACGGCGGGCGATGACGAGGCGTTGGACCTCGCTGGTGCCCTCTCCAATCTCCATCAGGCGGTTGTCGCGGTAGATGCGCTCGACCGGGTATTCACGTGAATAACCATAACCGCCGTGAATCTGAATCGCGCGATAGCAGACACGCTCGGCCATTTCGGTGGCGAAGAGTTTGGCCTGGGCGGCCTCTTTGATAATGGGGCGTCCCTGGTCTTTCAGCCAGGCGGCCTTGTAGACCAGGAGGCGGGCTGCCTCCAGCTCGGTGGCACTGTCGGCCAGCATCCATTGGATGGCCTGGTGCTGGGCGATGGCGCTGCCGAAGGCGTGGCGCGTTTTGGCATACTTCAGCGCCGCCTCGTACGCTGCCTGGGCCAGGCCGACGCTCAGGGCACCGATGCCGATGCGGCCGCCGTCCAGCACCGTCAGGGTCTGCTGCAGGCCGCGACCTTCGGTGCCCAGCAGGTTGGCTGCGGGCACGCGTACATCGTCGATGGTCACGGCATATGTGTGTGAGCCGTGCAGACCCATCTTATCTTCTGGTTTGCCCGGCAGGAAACCGGGCGTGGCGGTGGGTACGAGGATGTGGCTGAGGCTGCGGCTGCCGCCGCCGCGGTCGGTGCGGACCAGCAGGACGGCCGTTTTGGCTTCGGCACCATTGGTGAGCCACATCTTGGACCCGTTGATGACCCACTGCTCGCCGTTGCGTTCGGCGAAGGTGCGTACGCCCCCCTGCAAATCGGAGCCGGCGCCCGGCTCAGTCAGGCCCAGGCAGCCAATGGCTTCACCGCGGGCCAGGGGGACCAGGTATGCGAGTTTCTGCGCGTGAGTGCCGAAGAGATTGATGGCGGCGGCGCTGAGACCCAGGTGGGCCGCCACGACGAGGGCTGTGGAGCCACACCCGCGGCCCAGCTCTTCGATGAGGATGGCGGCGCTGAGTTGGTCGGCACCCGCGCCCCCGTAGGCTTCCGGAATGTTGAGCCCCAGCAGGCCCAGCGGTGCCATACGCCGTAGGACTTCCCAGGGGAACTCGCCCGTTTCGTCGATGTGCCGCGCGCGCGGTGCTACCTCATTGTCGACGAAGTCGCGCACCATCGCGCGCAGCGCTCGATGCTCTTCATTGAGATCAAAAAACATACACGTATGCTCCTGTTAAAAAGGCGAATACGACACGTACTGCATTCATTCTACCACCAACCGCCGTCAAAATAAAGCCAGTGGGCCAGGTGAAGTGTATCTCAGATTGGGGGCAGACCCTTCGGGTTTTCGTCAACGGCTGGGATACAGCACCGGGAGGCACCGCCATGAAGTACCAGCTATCGGCGATTATGGTGAAAAACCCGAAGGGTCTTGTGTCGTGCCCAGACATGCGATGCACCCGGCCAGGTGAGTCTATTGGGCGGATGACAGTATGAAGTTCATGATCATCGAATACACAACGTCTGGGCGCGCTTTAGGCCCACTCGGCTCGATGAAGTCATGGATCAGGTCGAGCTGGGGATCGAATTGGTAACTGCGCACCTTGCCACCCCTGGCGAGCCAATTCTCTTCGAGTGCTTTGGCCAGCTCCAGGCGCACGACCCGATCGCCCGGCGCGGTGATGACAGTGTTCGACCGGCTGACCGGCGCTGCCTGGTGCGAGTCGGACAACACCGATTGGCCCAGACGCAGAACTTCGCTCAAGGCCCGCGAGGAGGTGCCGCGGTACGAATGGGCCGGTACCTGGTTCGGATTGTTGACCTGGATGCTGGGCAGCAGCGGCAGCAGGGTCATGGCCGGGCGCTGCAGCCAGGTGGGCACCATACGCAGGCCATACGCTGGCGACAGGATCAACACCTGTTCCAGGTCGGACCGGTTCTGCGCCATCCAGGTTGCCAGGGCACCGCCATAGGAGATACCCAACACCGTGACCTCGTCACCCAGTCCGTGGGCCGCATCGACCACCTGGTTGGCCAGGGCGAGGGCTTCCTCTGAACGCAGGTCACGCAGCGGATGATCTTCCGGGCCGGCCAGACCGTGATGCGGCAGAAGCGGCACCACGACGTTGTAACCACTGGCATACAGCTCCTCGGCCAGCTGGTGATACTGGTGCGGGCACGAGGTGAACCCGTGCAGCAGGACCACGGTGCGCGCCGTGGTCGTGCCGTGATGCAGAAAAATCGTCCGGCACGCTTCTTTGACCCCGGTTTCAGCACGCTGCACCTCGCTGATGCGCTGGGACGCTTCCTCAAACGAGCCAGCCGGATCAGCCGCCAGCACATAGTCCACTGGCGACACCGGCAGAACAAACCCCAGCGCAAACAGCAAAACGATCGCGCCCAACCCAATCAGCAGACTCACCCCAACAATCTTCAAAACCCGCCAACGCCTGGCCGGTTTCTGCGCAACTGTCATATCCTGTCCCTCCATCATCGCAAGAATCCAAAATCGACCCATCCAATCCAAAATCCAGAATCCAAAATCTAAAATCGCACCGCCGTCGTAATCTCACTCCGATTATGAAACAGCTGCCGCGCCCCCACGATGGCATATGCCTCTGCCAGAACCGCCAGGGCTGCCTCTGCCACTGCGGCGAAGCGGTACTCGGGCAGCTTGAGGGTGAGAATACCGAGTCCGCCCGGCTGCAGCCAGTCGTGAATGTGGTTCATGAACTGCGCAGCCTCGATGGCGTCCATGCGCATATCGTTGGTGATGACGGCAAAACGCTGCACGCCGGGGTTGAACTTCTGCGCATGCACGCGCACGTGGCGAATGCCGGCAATGCCGGCCAGGCGCGGATCCAGGTCGGCCGGGTCGACTGCCACCACGCGCAGGCCGCGCGTATGCAGCACGCGCGTCCAACCGCCGGGCGCGGCGCCCAGGTCGAGGGCCGCGCCGTGGGTTGGCAGTGTCAGCTGAAAGACGGTGAGGGCCTCCAGCAGCTTGAATTCACTGCGGCTGATCTGGTCTGGCTCGCGGGCAAAACGGATCTGCCCCCCGGCCCAGTTGCTCAGGTTGCGCGCAACCGGTGAGATGCCCAGGTAGGCGCGCTCGGCCGTGGCCGTAAGCGACAGTGCCTGCACCGGTTGCGGAATGTTGAGCGGTGCCGGGCAGCGTTCAGCCAGGAACGCGGCCAGGTGTTGGTTCATGTCGAAGCGGGTCTGCGGCCACGGCCCCTCACCCACCAGGCGCGACTGTACGGCAAATGGCTGCCATGGGTCGAGCAGGGAGACGAGCGGCTCGACCGCCTCCGCCAGGCGCACCAGGCCAGCTTCACCCGGCAGCAGGGGTACACTGCTCTGCACGGGATGCACGTGGCGCACCCATATGGGCGGCTGCGCTTCCCAGGCCGGCAGCAGCGTGTGCAGCGGATCATCGACGGCCGCCAGCAGTGTACCCGGTTCCAGCCGGCGTACGATCTCGGCCTGGCTGGCGGCGCGGTGCAGCGCTTCCACCGCGGCCGCTTCGGCGGCCGGTGCCGCGGTCAAGACGACGTGACTCACACTGCCGCCCGGATGGCATCGAGGGTGGCGGGGTTTTCCAACGACGAGGTGTCACCCGTCTCCTGGCCAAGGTACGCCGCTCGAATCAGGCGGTGCATGACCTTGGCGTTGCGTGTCTTGGGCAGGGCTGTCACGAACTTGATCTCCTTGGGCTGCAGGGCTTTGCCCATGTCGGCTATGACCATCTCCTGCAGCGCGTGGCGCAGCGTCTCGCTGACCTCGTGCCCGGCGGCGACCACACAGAAGCAGACCACTTCCTGCCCCTTGATGACGTGCGGTACACCGATGACCGCCGCCTCGGTGACGGCGGGATGGCGCACCAGGATCGATTCGATCTCGGCCGGACCAAGGCGTTTGCCGGCAACCTTGATCGTATCGTCGGAACGACCGAGGATGTACCACAAACCATCGTCGTCGATGGCGGCCCAGTCACCGTGCACCCAGGTGTTGGGAAAACGCGACCAGTACGTATCGACATAACGCTGTGGATCCTGCCAGAACCCGCGCGTCATACCAATCCATGGCTGGCGCACCACCAGCTCGCCGACCTGGTTACGGATCGAACGCCCCTGCTCGTCCACCACGTCCGCGTCCATGCCCGGAACCGGTCCGCTGAAGGCACACGGCTTGAGGGGCGTGAGGACGTTGCCCATGACGATGCCGCCGGCAATCTCGGTGCCGCCGGAGTAGTTGATGATTGGCTTGGTGCCAGCAAGCACGGTGTGGAAGAACCATAACCACGATTCAGGATCCCACGGTGAGCCAGTCGAGCCGGCCAGGCGCAGGTTACTGAGGTCATGTTTTTTGACGGGGGCGTCGCCGTTGGGTTTGAGGGCACGGATCAGGGTGGGGGAGACGCCCAACGCCGTCACACCATGCTGGGCTACCAGCGCCCAGGTGCGGTCGACGTCCGGGTAGTCAGGTGCCCCATCGTACAGCATCATCGTTGCGCCCAGCAGTAGGGTACCAAACACCAGCCAGGGTCCCATCATCCAACCCATGTCGGTCATCCAGTACACGGTGTCGTAGTCGTGCACGTCCAGGCCAAAGGCCATGTCCTGTGCGCTCTTGATGGGGAAGCCGCAGTGGGTGTGGACGGCGCCCTTGGGGCGGCCGGTGGTGCCCGAGGTGTAGATCAGCATCGCCACATCTTCGGCACGCGTGGGCGTGGTGGTGGCGGTGATGGCCTGGCCGGCGACCAGCTGGTGCCACCAGCGGTCGCGACCTTCACTCCAGGGAATCTCATTGCCGGCACGCTGCACCACCACGACGTGCTCGATGCTGGGCACCTGGTCCACGGCTTCGTCGGCCACCGGCTTCATGCTCACCAGGCGACCGCGGCGGAAGAAACCATCGGCCGTGAGCAGCGCGCGGGCGCCGGCATCTTCCAGCCGGCTGGCCACCGCGCCAGCCCCGTAGCCGGAGAAAAGGGGCAGGATGATGCCGCCGATTTTGGCGATGGCCAGCAGACCGATCACAATTTCAGGGATCATCGGCATGAAAAGGCCGACGGCATCGCCCTGGCCCAGGCCCAGGCTACGCAGCCCGTTGGCCAGGCGGTTTACTTCCCGGTAGAGGTCACCGTACGTCAAGACGCGCACATCGCCCTCTTCTCCCTCCCAACGCAGCGCCGCCCGATTGCGGGTGGGTGTTGCCTGCCATTTGTCCAGGCAATTGTGGACGATGTTCATGACCCCGTCGACACACCAGGTTGGCCAGGCAGGGCCGCGGCTGAGGTCGACGATCTGGCGGTAGGGCTGGTAGAACTCGATCCCCAGCTCGGCCAGGACCGCTTCCCAGAACCAGGCAATGTCAGCGGTCGAACGCTGCAGCAGGGCATCGTAGGTGGGGATGTCGTGTCGCGTCATAAAATGATGTATGCGGCTGTCCCGGATCAGCGCCGGCGCCGGCCGCCAGGCAACATCGCCGCCAAACGTGAATTCTTCGGACATGGTTATACCTCGGGATTGCGGGGCAAACCCTTCGGGTCTGCAAGACCCGAAGGGTTTTCGTCTGTCCTGTCCAAACCCTTCGGGTCTGCAAGACCCGAAGGGTTTTTCAAAGTATCCGTTTCCCAACCAGCGAGCAGATCAGCTCGACCGCCAGTTCGGCGGTGCGGTTGCCGTGGTCCAGAATCGGGTTGATTTCGACGACGTCCACGGCTGCGACGCGGCCCGATTCGGCGATCAGCTCCATGAGGAGATGGGCCTCGCGGTAGCTCAGGCCGCCCGGAACCGGGGTGCCGACACCCGGCGCAAAATCAGGGTCGAGGGCATCCATATCGAGACTGACGTGCAGGCGGGGAAAGGCTGCCAGGCGATCGAGTGCGCGCCGGGCGACTGCGGCAATGCCTTGCTCGTCGAGCTCACGCATCGTAAAAACGGTGATGCCGCTCTGGCGCAAATCCAACCGCTCCTGGCGGTCGAGATCGCGGATGCCGATCATCACAACCTGCTGCGGTGTCAGCTGGCTGCGCCGGCCGATCGTTGCCAGTTCGGGTGCACCGCGCCCCAACAGGGCGGCCACCGGCATGCCGTGGATATTGCCGCTGGGTGTCGTGGCGGGTGTGTTGAAGTCGGCATGGGCATCGATCCACAGCAGACCGGTGGGGCCGTAGCTGGCGCTGCCCGCCACGCTGCCAATGGCGATCGAGTGGTCGCCGCCCAGGCAGATCGGCAGCGCACCCTCCTGCGCTGCCGCCGCGGCGCGTTCGTACAGTTCCTGGGATACACGCGCAATTGCCGGCAGGTGGCGCAGACCCTCGGGCATGCCCGGTATGAGGGTCGATGCTTCCGGTACCGGCACGTTGAGATTACCGCTGTCGTGGACGTGGTACCCCAGGGTTTCCAGGTGGTTTTGCAGACCGGCATAGCGGATGGCGCTCGGACCCATGTCGACACCGCGGCGCTGCTGGCCCAGGTCCATGGGAACCCCCAGGATACGAATGGCGCGATCGCTGTCAGACGCAGGTGCCTGGCGCATGGTAACCTCGTGTCCGATCAAGGCGCATCATCGCTGAAGATGCCGCCTGTGAAGTGCATGATGCCGAACAGTTGCCCTGATCGGACATTAGCCGGTTGTGCGGGCAAAGCGGCGGTCCAGGATGTCCTTGAGGGACGGTTTGCCAATTTCCTGCAGCTCGTAGCGTACACGCTGTGTCGGCCGGTTGATCGGCACCAGGCGCGTCAGATCGATCGGTGTCGCCACGATGACCAGGTCACAGGGCACGTTGTTGATCGTTTGTTCGAGGTCGGCAATTTGGGCAGCACCGTAGCCCATGGCCGGCAGCACAGGTCCGGTCGTCGGATAACGCTCGTAGGTCGCGCGAATGCTGGCCACGGCATACGGGCGCGGGTCGATGATCTCCGCGGCCCCGAAGCGGCGTGCCGCCACTACGCCGGCACCATAGGCCATTTCACCGTGGGTCAGCGTCGGGCCATCCTCGACGACGAGCACCCGCTGGCCGCGAATGGCGTCGGGTTCCGGCACGGAGATGGGTGATGCAGCCTCGACAATGAGCGCGTCGGGATTGACGGCCCGCACTGCATCGCGCACCCGGCTGATGGGCTCCAGGTCGGCCGTGTCGACTTTGTTGATCACGACGACATCGGCCATGCGCAGGTTGGTCTCGCCGGGGTGGTAGGTAGTCTCGTGTCCCGCCCGGTGGGGGTCGGCCACGACAATCAGAAGATCGGGCTGGAAGAAGGGAAGATCGTTATTGCCGCCATCCCACACGATGACATCGGCCTCGGCTTCGGCGGCGTGCAAAATCTCGGCGTAATCCACGCCGGCGTAGACGACGATGCCGCGGTCCAGGTGTGGCTCATATTCCTCGCGCTCTTCGATGGTACAGCCGTGCTGGTCCAGGTCGGCATAACCGGCAAAACGTTGGCTGCGCTGCTGCACCAGGTTGCCATAGGGCATCGGATGGCGCACCGCGACCACACGCTGCCCCTGGGCGCGCAGGACGTCGCACACCCGCCGCGTCGTCTGGCTCTTGCCCGAGCCGGTGCGCACGGCACACACGGCGACGACCGGCTTGCGGGCACGCAGCATCGTGTGTTGTGGCCCCAGGAACCTGAAATCGGCCCCGGTTGCCAGGACCTGCGATGCTTTGTGCATGACGTACTCGTGCGAAACGTCGCTGTACGCGAATACGACCTGGTCGACTGCCAGCTCACGGATCAGGCTGTCGAGCGCCGATTCGGGATGGATGGGAATACCGTCTGGATAGGCAGCACCGGCCAGCTCGGGTGGATAGCGCCGCCCATCGATGTTGGGGATTTGGGTCGCCGTAAAGGCCACGACCGTGTGGGACTCACTCTCGCGGAAGAAGACGTTGAAGTTGTGAAAATCGCGTCCAGCCGCGCCCATGATCAGGATACGTTGTTTCGTCATTGAAAATTATCCCTCAGGTGAGTTCTACAGACTACTATGGGCTTGTAAAAGTATAACTTATACAAGCCCTATTTACGCGGGCGCACCGTCTTGCCAGGCTGTACGACATTGATGGCGCTTCCCAACACACCATTCACGAAGCGTGGGCTGCTGTCGCTCCCAAAGGCTTTGGCCAGCTCGACCGCTTCGTTGATAACTACCTTGACGGGGGCATCCTGGGTTACGCGCAGCTCACACAGCGCGATGCGCAGGATGTTACGATCGACGATTGCGACCTGCTCGAGCGGCCATTCGGGGGCGTATTGGCGGATGATCGCGTCCAGCATGTCTTTGTGTTCGATGATTTTGAAGAAGAGTTGGCGGGCAAAACGTTCCGTTTCCAGATCGACCGGCTCTTCCAGGAGGCGGTTGTCGATCACCGTAGACGGATCGTGATGGACGGTGTCGGTTTCGTAGAGGGCCTGCAGCACCAACTCGCGGGCATGAGTTCGAGATTTCGCCACGTTCCCCTCCTGGCGTATGGCCCGAGAGAGCATCTCCTGGGCAGACGCCTGGTTCGAGCGGCTTGGGTCCGTTGGACAGGCCAACAGCTATTTGCGGTGGCCTTTGGCCGGTGGAGGCGGCGTACTGGGCGGACTCGCGGCCTCGTCATTCACGGACAGCTCGACGTCGTCGATGTGCACGTTGACACCGCGCACTTTCATGTCGACCATGTGCTCGATGGCACGGGTCACGACATTCTGCAGCGTATGCGCCATATCGACCATGTTCACGCCGGCGGCGACCACCACGCGCAGATCGACAGTGACACCACTCTGTTCGTCGATCTCGACGCGTACGCCGTCACTGGCGGCACTTTGGGCCCGGCTGGTGGTACGCCGCCCGCCCGTCCGTCCTGCCAGTCGTGCCACGCCGGGCTCGCTCAGCACGACCTGGCGCACGATTGTCACCAGGACTTCCGGCGCAACGTAAATGCGGCCCAGCGCGGTGGTCATTGAATGTCCTGATGGGTCGTGCAGCGACCCTGGCCCGGAGTCGGGCGTTGATTCTGACGGTTTGTTGGTCATGTCCCCGTTACCTTGGATGCCTACTGCATGGCCAGGCCGCCGTCCACGCTCAGCACCTGGCCAGTGATGAAATTCGCGGCCGCTGACGCGAAGAAGGCAACCGCCTCGGCAACCTCTTCCGGTGTTCCCATGCGGCCCAGGGGCGTGCTGGCGATGCCCTGTGCACGCATCTCGTCGGGTACCACCTCGGTCAGTGCCGTCGGAATGAAACCGGGCGCCACGGCGTTGACCGTCACATTGCGCGAGCCCACTTCCTTGGCCAGACTCTTGGTGAAGCCGATGATGCCGGCCTTGGAGGCGGCGTAGTTGGTCTGGCCAGCCTGGCCGGCCAGACCAACGATCGATGTGATGTTGATGATACGCCCGCTGCGCTGTTTGAGCATGGGTCGCAGGGCCGCCTTACTGCACGCGTACACACTCTTGAGATTCGTCGTGATGACCTCATCCCAATCGGACTCTTTCATCATCATGATCAGGTTGTCGCGTGTCGTGCCGGCATTATTGACCAGGATGTCGAGCCGGCCAAACTCGCTCACGGCGAACTTGATCAGCGCCTGGGCATCGGTGGTATGGCTGACGTCGGCCTGGAAAACACGCACCTCACCGCCTGCGGCACGAATCTCGGCCGCGATTGCCTCAGCCCCCTCGGGGCTCGCGCGATGGTTGATGATCACGCGGGCACCCCGTGCCGCCAGGAGACGGGCAATAGCCGCACCGATCCCACGCGACGCGCCGGTAACAATCGCAACCTGGTCGTCCAGTCTATACATGCGCACCTGCTTCCTTAAGGTAAGCTCCCAGCTGCTCGATGCCGGCCGGGTCATTGACGTTCAGGCGGCCCAGCCCCGGGGCAATCCGTTTGACCAGCGCCGTCAAGACGGTACCAGCACCAAACTCCACAAATGCATCGACGCCAGCTGCGGCCATCGTGCGGATTGACTGCTCCCAACGCACGCCGGCGGTCAGCTGCTCGACCAGCTCATGGCGAATCGCAGCGGCGTCCGACAGCGGCTGTGCCGTGATGTTGCTGATGACGGGCACTTCAGGCTCGTGCACGACGGCATCGGCCAAAGCGTCGGCCATGGCACGCGCGGCGGGGGCCATCAAGACCGAATGGGCGGCGATGCTGATCGGCAGCCGCACCACTTTACGTGCCCCGCGTGCGCTGGCCAGTGCCATCGCCGCAGTCAGGGCCTGCAGGTCGCCCGAGATGACCACCTGCCCCGGGCTGTTGTAGTTGGCAACCTGGACGACACCCCCGGTCTGGGCCGCCGCCTCGGCCGCGATCTGCTCGACCGTTTCGTTGTCCAGGGCCAGGAGCGCAGCCATCCCGCCGGGCTGCGAGTCATCGGCCTGGCCCATCAGCTCGCCGCGCCGGCGCACCAGGCGCACGGCGTCGGCAAACTGCAAGGCCCCGGCGGCCACCAGGGCACTGTATTCACCCAGGCTGTGCCCGGCCACGCAGCGCGCCAGCGGCAGTTTACCCAGGGCCGCCTCGGCGGCACGCCAGGCCGCAATACTGGTGACCAGCAGTGCCGGCTGGGTATTGATCGTCGAGTTCAGCCCTTCCTCTGGGCCCTGAAAACAGAGCTGGGAAAGGGAGAACCCGAGCACATCGTCCGCTTCGGCGAAAGTGGCCGCGGCCACCGGGTAGGCCTCGGCTAAAGCCTGGCCCATCCCCACCGCCTGCGATCCCTGGCCTGGAAACAGATAGGCAAATTGGTGCATCGAGGTCAGGATTTCTTCTTGGTATCCTTTTCCTGCTCGACGACTTCGACGCCCTTGTAATAGCCGCAGTTCGGGCACACCTGGTGCGACAAACGCGGTGTTTTGCACTGCGGACATTCCACCAGGTTGGGCAAGGTCAGTGCATCGTGAGCGCGGCGCCGATGGGTGCGGCCGTGCGAGAATCTTCGTTTTGGCAGAGGTGGCATGATTGATGTGACTCCTTTAAGACACTTTTTATTCTTCGGTTGGTAGTAAATGTCGCAACACGGCCCAACGCGTATCGACCTCGTCGACCGCGCAGTGGCACGGACCCGTGTTGAGGTCTTTGCCGCAGCTTGGACACAGGCCCTGGCAGTCGGGTCGGCACACCGGCGCCAGGTCTTGTGATAACCACAGCTCCTGGCGCACGACTTCCGCCAGGTCCAGGATGTGCTGCGCGTCGATGAGCAGGGCCGGGTCCTCGTCGGGATCGACCGCAATCGGGGCCCCGGTCAGGACTTCGACGGTAGCCTTGAACTCTTCCTCCAGTTCAAAGTCAAGCGTCTGCTGCACCGGTGTCAGGCAGCGCGCACACTCGGTCCCGAACACGGTGGTCAGCCGGCCCGTCACCAGTACACCATCGGGTGTATGCAAAAACTGCACGTGACCGGTGAGCGGTTCGTGCATCGACAGCTCGACGGCCAGTGCCTGGATATCCTCCTCGATCGCGTAACGCCGGACCGAGCCGATCGGTTCTTTGAGTAACTGCGCAACGTTGAACTGCACTGTGACCACTCACTCATCACGGGCAGAAGATCGGCATACGCCAGTTGGGCACGCGCCGCTGTTCTGCTGTGTGTATTTAGGTTGACTTTGCCTGTGGGCAAAGCAAAAACGCATTATAGGCCAGACGGGCCAGGGCGTCAAGAACGTGACGCTTGTTCGGTGTTGGCGGGCCGCAAGGCGGCAATCCCATTCTGAACTTGCGTCATGGACCGCTCCAGTTGGCTACCCAAGTCCTGCAGCACACTCACGGCGTAGGTGTCGGCTTCGTGCCGCATCTGCTGTGTCGTGCGCTCGGCTTCCTGGATGATGGCCTGGGCGCGGACCTGGGCCTGGCGAACGACCTCGTGGTCTTCGAGAAGCTCGGCGGCGCGTTCGCGTGTCCGGGACACGATACGTTCGGATTCCTCCTTGGCTTGGGCCAGGATCCGATCGCGTTCTTGCAGCGTACGTTGTGCCTGTTTGACGACGTCTGGTACCGTCACTCGCATCTGTTCGATCAGGCGCTGGCACTCGGACTCGTTGACCAGCACTCGATCGGTCCCCGGAATGCGCAGGCTCGAAGTCAGCATAGTCTCGAACTGGTCGACAAGTTGCATGATTTCCATTCTTAACCTCTTGTTAACTTCTCACGTTAACCTCTCATGGCTACTTCTCACCTGCGGCGTGTAATCGCTCACGCAAAGCCGCCTCGACGTGCGGTGGCACCAGGTCACTGACCGGGCCATTGAGCATGGCGACTTCCTTCAAGATCGTGGAGCTGAGAAACAGATAGGCCTGGCTGGTCATCAGGCCGATCGTTTCGACGTCCGGCGCCATCCGTTTGTTGGTCAATGCCAGCTGAAACTCGAATTCGAAGTCGGAAATGGCGCGCAGGCCACGTACGATGACGAGTGCGCCGGTTTGATGTGCCAAGTCGACCGTCAAACCGGAATAGCGCATGATGCGGATGTTGGGCACGTGCTGCAAGGCGGCTGTGGCCAGGGCAATACGCTCTTCGGTCGAAAACAACAGTTTTTTGGATGGCCGGTCATACAGGCCGACCACGAGCTCGTCGAAGACGCTGGCTGCTCGTGTGGCGATGTCGATGTGACCGTTGTGAATCGGGTCGAACGTTCCTGGATAAAGTGCAGTGACCATCTTAGCTCACATCCCCGGCTTGGCGCCAGAAGGTTTCCAGTTTTTCCGCCAGGGCCCGATGCTCGGGCAGATCCAGGGCGGGATCGGCTTCCAACAGGCGTTGTGCTTCTTGTTGAGTCTTTTCGAGCAGCTTCATATCGGCAAAACCAGCCAGGGTCATGGCGGGCAGGCCGCTCTGCCGCGTGCCAAAAAAATCACCGGGCCCACGCAGTCGCAGATCGATTTCGGCCAGCTGGAAGCCATCCTGAATCTCGGCCATGGCGCGCAGCCGTTCGTCTTCGGTCTGGTCGGCGCGCTCCACCAGCAGCAGGCACACCGATGCATGCGCACCGCGTCCGACGCGGCCGCGGAACTGGTGCAGCTGCGCCAGGCCGAAGTGATTGGCCCCCTCGACCAGCATGACCGTGGCGTTCGGAACATCGATACCCACTTCGATCACCGACGTCGAAACGAGAATCTGGATCTCGTTGTGGGCAAATTGCTGCATGACTGCGTCTTTTTCGTCGGACTTCATGCGTCCATGCAGCAGCCCAAGCTTGAACTGGGGAAAGACGTTCTGCTGCAGGCGTTCGTATTCGGCCACCGCGGCGCGGGCATCCGATTGCTCCGATTCCTCGACCAGTGGGCAGACGACGAACGCCTGACGACCGGCCTCTACCTGGCGCTCGACGTAACTGTAGGCACGCTCGCGCGCCGTCGGGTGGATTACGTAGGTTTGAATCGTCTGGCGCCCCGGTGGCAGCTCGCCGATGATCGATACGTCGAGATCGCCATACATGGTCAGGGCCAGGCTGCGTGGGATGGGTGTGGCGCTCATGACCAGCAGATGGGGCACGCTGGCGTCTGGTGTTTCCACTCCGCGTTGTTTGAGTGCGGCGCGCTGCTCGACGCCAAAACGGTGTTGTTCGTCGACGATGGCCAGGCCGAGTTTGGCGAAGCGTACGTCTTCCTGAATCAGCGCATGGGTTCCAACCACCAGGTCGATCTCCCCAGCGGCCAGGCGTTGGCGGATTTCCTCTTTGTCACTTTCTTTGAGACTGCCGGTCAACAGCGCCAGGCGCAGGGGTGCCGGTGTTTCGGCCAACCAGGGCGCAAAGAGCCGCGTGAGGCTTTGAAAGTGCTGCTCGGCCAGGATCTCAGTGGGTGCCATGAGGGCGGCCTGGCTGCCGGCCATGACAGTCACCCACATGGCCGCCGCGGCGACCGCCGTCTTGCCCGAGCCGACATCGCCCTGCAGCAGGCGCGACATTGGCTGCATCTGCTGCATGTCATGCAGGACGTCGTCCAATGCACCCTGCTGGGCACCAGTCAGCGTGAAGGGCAGCGCGGCCAGGAAGGACTGCACCTGTTCAGGCGCGACCGCCAGCGGCAGCGCGCCCTGGCTGCGCCACTGGCGGCGCTGGCGCTGCATGCCCAACTGGAGCAGCAGCATGTCGTTGAACACCATGCGCCGGCGGGCCTGTTCGAGCTGTTCGGCGTTTTCGGGAAAATGAATGGCCTGCAGGGCGCGCGGCAGCGACATCAGACGTGCCGATGCCACGGTGCGGTCTGGCAGGTAATCGATCACGCGTGAAGCCCAGGCATCCACGGCTTGTTTGATGCGCTGGCGCAACCAGCGCTGGCTCAAATCCCTGGTCAGTGGATAGATCGGCACCAGGCGCCCGGTGTGCACGAGCTCTTTGTCAAGGGGTTCCCATTCCGGGTTGTTCAGGACAAACCGCCCCATGTACAGGTCGACCCGGCCGCTCAGGGCAATCAGGCGGTCGGCTTTGAGCTGTTTGAGCACATACGGGTTGTACCAGATCGCCTGCAGGGTTCCAGTGGCGTCGGCCACGATGGCAACGGCTGCCTTCTGACCGCTGCGCAGACGGCGCTCGCCCACTTCCCAGACGGTGGCCAGCACCGTAACGTCGGCACCACGCTGCAGGCTGCCAATTGGCTGCAGGTGGCTGTAGTCGACATAACGCCGAGGAAACAACCACAGCATGTCCTCGACGGTGTGAACCCCCAGCCGTTCGAGCATCGCGGCATAGTGCGGACCGATGCTGGGCAGGGTGGTGACCGGTGCTTGCAGGCCAAGATCGACTTCGGCGGCGGAAAGCGGTTTGGCTTTGCGGTGCGGGATACGCCGCTCACGCAGGGGCTGCTCCGCCGGGGTTTCGGCACGCGTCGGTTTGGGTGGGGGAGCCTCTGGGCGCCTGGCCGGTTTATGTTTCGCAGCTCCTGCGGCGGGGGTGGACCTGGCGGGCGGGCGCGGCGCCGGTGCCGTGTCACGCGGGGGCCGCGGGGCCGCAGGCGCCTCGCCCGCGGGACGCGCGGGCGCCTCAGGCGGGGACCGGGGCCGCGAGGTAGCGGAGGTAGCCCGCGTACCTGAGGCCGAAGGCGACCGCGAGCTCCATAGCCGCCGCCCGCCCGGGCTGCTCGGAGAAGCGTTGGCGCACCCAGGGCAGAGTCTGCCAGCGGTCGGCAGGTGGCACATACCGGTCGACCAGCCGTGCGATGTCCGGGGAGGCCAGGGCTGCCTCCAGCAGTCGCTGCACCGGTAGAGCGGCCAGGTCGACCCGCAAGGTCGCCTCGACGAGCGCCGGGCGTGCCAGCAG
>CAZXQZ010000028.1:24278-30875 GCA_964642445.1 uncultured Anaerolineae bacterium | reverse complement strand
CTCGTACTCGGATCTGCGGCGACGATCGAGTACGAGTACGAGTACGAGTAGGAGTACGAGTACGAGTAGGAAAATACCGGATCGACGCTCAATGTCCGGTGCCGTAGATCACCTGGTGAATGAGCGGCGGGGGATCGATCGTATGCAGCTGCACGGTGATGATCTGTTGCAGTCGCCCGCAGGCCGTCTCCCATGCCGCTTCGGATGCCGCATGAATCACGGCGAGTGGCTGCCCGGCTTCCACCCAATCGCCCAGCCGCACCTCCAGCACCAGGCCAACGGCAGGATCGATCGGGTCCCCTTTTTTGATGCGCCCCCCTCCTAAATCAACCACCGTCAAACCAACCGCCTCGGCATCGATCGCCGCCACGTAGCCGCTGCTGGTCGCCAGACATGGTGCGACAACGGGCGCTTGAGGCAGGCGCTGCGGTTCATCGACGGTGGTGAGGTCACCGCCCTGCGCAGCGACAAACTCACGAAACTTCTGCCACGCGGCGCCCGAATGCAGCTGCTGCGTCACACGTTGGTGGGCGTCGCTGCCGGTCTCTCCATGTGCCTCGTCGTAGAGACGGACCATCGTTGCGGCCACGGTCAGTACCAGTTCGGTGAAATCGGTCGGGCCTTGGCCGTGCAGGGTATCGATCGCCTCGCGCACTTCGAGCGCATTGCCCACGGCGCGCCCCAGGGGCTGGTTCATGTCGCTGATCACGGCGGCCATGTGGCGGTCCAGTTCTTCGCCAATCTGGATCATCAGCCTGGCCAGGGCGGTGGCTTCGGTCTCGGTTTTCATGAACGCCCCGCTGCCCGTTTTGACGTCGAGCACAATGCCATCGGCGCCGGCGGCGATCTTTTTCGACATGATCGAGCTGGCAATCAGCGGCAGTGAGGGTACTGTCCCGGTGACGTCACGCAGGGCGTAGAGCTTGCCATCGGCCGGGGCCAGCTGTTGCGTCTGGCCCGCGATTACCATACCCACCGTGCGCAGCTGCTGCTTGAACTCGGCCAGGCTGAGACTGGCGCGCCAGCCGGGAATCGATTCCAACTTGTCGATCGTGCCGCCGGAAAAGGCCAGGCCGCGCCCCGACATCTTGCCGACCGGAATACCCAGGCTGGCGACGAGCGGACCGACCACCAGGCTGGTCTTGTCCCCCACGCCGCCCGACGAGTGTTTGTCGATCACGAACGGCGCCACGTCGTGGATGTCGAGTGTATCCCCGGAAAACGCCATCGCGCGGGTCAGCCACGCCGTTTCACGCGGCGTCATCCCGCGCCACAGCACCGCCATCGCCCAGGCCGCCGCCTGGTAATCGGGGATTGTGCCCGTGGTGTAACCCTCGATGAAAAACCGCAGCTCGTCCTCGCTCAGCTCGTGCCCGTCGCGTTTGCGGGCGATAATGTCGGTGGCGTGCATGGTAATTGCCTCCTGGAGCGTAGATGGTCTGTTTTTTTATTGCCAAGACGCCAAGGCTTGTCTGAAATCTTCGTGGTCTTGGTGTCTTGTGGTTCAACACAGGCTTAACGAAACGCCGGCAGCACCTCGGTGGCCAGCAGCTCGAACGTTTCGGGATCGTTGTGGGGGATGTTGACGATCAGGTGCTGGACACCCGCCTCGTGCAGGGCGGCGACCTGGTCGATCACCTCGGCCACAGTGCCGATCAGCGAGGCACGGTCGCCCAGGTGGTACTGGCTGCGCTTGTGGCGCACCCCGGATTCCTGCCGGGCCACGATCACATCTTCCAGGCTGGTGATGGTGATGTCCTCGACGTTGCGTCCCACGGCGGCGCAGTGTCGCGCAAGCACGGCGCGTTTGTGGCGGATGACGGCCGGGCCGCCGAACCAATTGACGGCGTTGGCATGACGGGCGGCCACGCGCAGGGTCAGCTTTTCGCCACCGCCGCCGATGAGAATGGGCGGGTGCGGTTTCTGCAGCGGTTTGGGCTGCAGGATGGCCTCCTGCACACGAAAGTACTTGCCCTCGAAACTGGCGCGCGGCTGTGTCCACAGGGCCTTGATCACCTGGACCGCCTCGTGCAGCTGGCCGATGCGCGTCGACGGTTTTTCGGGGAACTCGAAGCCGTACTGGGCATACTCGGTACGAAACCAGCCGGCGCCGATACCCAGGATCAAACGGCCGCCGCTGATGACGTCGACCGTGGCCGCCATCTTGGCCAGCAGGGCCGGGTTGCGGTAACTCGTCGATGTAACCATTGTGCCCAGGCGGATGCGCGTCGTCACCGCAGCCAGGGCTGCCAGGGTCGTCCACGCCTCGAGCAGCGGCTCGTCGACGGCGCCGAACAGCGGGATCTGCACCAGGTGGTCCATCAGCCAGAACGACACAAAACCGGCTGCCTCCGCCCGCTGTGCCACCACCCGTGTCCGCTCGAACAGATCACCCGGCTCGCGCCCCGGCCAGGTGAAGGAGCAGTTCTGATAACCAAACAGTAACGTCATGTGCCCTGTATATGCCTCGCGTCGATAGTCACGCACATTGTAACATGCCTGCCGGTGTGTGACAATCAGCTGGCTCGAGCGTGGCCGTCAGCGAATAGATACAACGAATGAACGAATGGCCGTCAACGAACGAATGGCCGTCAACGAATCAGGGAACGAATCAACGAATGGCCGTCAACGAACGAATGGCCGTCAACGAATGAGGGAACGAATGAACGAATGGCCGTCAACGAACGAATGGCCGTCAACGAATCAGGGAACGAATCAACGAATGGCCGTCAACGAATGAGGGAACGAATCAACGAATGTGGCCCGATTGGCCTTATCTCATTTCTGCCGTTACAATTACCCAAAATAGCAATCCAACATCCAATGTCCAACATCCAACATCCAACTTCCAACTTCCAACTCACCATCATTGGCGCCGGCCTGGCCGGTTCCGAGGCGGCCTGGCAGGCGGCGCAGCGTGGTGTGCGCGTCGCCTTGTACGAGATGCGCCCGCACAAAATGACCCCGGCGCATGTGACGGATCGGTTCGCCGAGCTGGTCTGTTCCAATTCGTTAGGTTCGACCCTGCCCGACCGGGCGCCGGGTATTCAGAAGGCCGAGCTGCTGCGATTGGGCTCATTGATCCTGACGTGTGCGCAGGCCACGGCGGTGCCGGCGGGGGGCTCGCTGGCGGTGGGGCGTGAGGCGTTTGGCGACCTGGTGACGACGCTGGTATCCTCGCACCCCAACATCACGGTGATCCGCGAGGAGATGACGGCGATTCCGCAGGGTATGCCGGTCATCGTCGCCAGCGGCCCGTTGACAAGTGACGCGTTGGCGGCCGACATTGCCCGCCTGGCGGGGGAGCGGTACCTCTATTTCTACGACGCGCTCAGTCCCATCGTGGCCGCCGATTCGATTGATCTGACCAGGGCGTTTCGCGGGGCGCGGTATGCGCGTTCGCAGTCCGACGCCGGGGATTACATCAACTGCCCCCTGGATCGGGATCAGTACGAGGCGTTCGTCCAGGCCCTGGCCACAGCGGAAACGATCACGCTGCGCGAGTTCGAGGCCGAGATGTGGCAGTCGGAGCACTTTTTCGAGGGGTGTTTGCCCGTGGAGATTCTGGCGCGTCGGGGGACGAATGCCCTGGCCTTTGGCCCGCTGCGTCCGGTGGGTATCACCGATCCGCACACCGGCCGGCGTCCCTACGCCGTGGTGCAGCTGCGCCAGGACAACCTGGCGGGCACGCTGTACAACCTGGTCGGTTTTCAGACCAACCTGAAGTGGGGCGAACAAAAGCGGGTGTTCGGCCTGATTCCTGGGCTGGAGCAGGCAGAATTCCTGCGCTACGGCATGATGCATCGTAATACGTTCATCAATGCCCCGAGTCTGCTCGAACCGACGATGCAGTTCAAGACACGGCGTGACCTGTATTTTGCCGGCCAGATCACCGGTGTCGAAGGGTACGTGGGCAACGCTGGCACCGGCCTGCTGGCGGGCATCAATGCAGCCCGCCTGATCCACGGTCAGCCGCCGCTGGTGCTGCCTCCCACGACCGTGATGGGTGCCTTGTGTTGGTACGTGACCCATTGTGCGGTGGAGGATTTCCAGCCCATGAAGGCCAACCTGGGCCTGCTGCCGCCGCTCGATCCACCGGTGCGCCATAAGCGGGCCCGTTACCAGGCCTTTGCTGCGCGCGCCGCGCAGGATCTGGAGGCATTCATCACCGAGCACGACCTGCGGCCACCGCCGATTTGGCTGCCCGACCCATTTCCTTCCAGCCCATCCTAACGTCTTATCCTACGTAACGGGGCTTGCGGTGCCGCCGAGCAGCACGGCAAGCCCCGGCCTTCGTTCCGTAGTGATGTCTGCCGGTTTACAAGCAGACTCTAGTTGCGCGCGCAGGTCGGATTTTGCATTCTATGGAAAACAGTGCTATACTATGCTGTAGTTCGTTTTGTACATTCGCAGAGCTTATCCATGAACTCCAAGATGACTCGACAGGTGAGTTATCTCAGCACGTTTTCGGATAGACTCCAAGTGAGTACTCGTTCGAGTACGATAATCGCATAATGACGTTTACGTCATTCCTCCCAATCGTTCCAATAACTATCGCTTCATTATTGTGGGGTGGCTCGGGTCCCTGAAGCATGTGTATAGGAGGATCTATTCATCATGCACCGCAGAACACGGATCATAGCTGTCGCGCTGATCCTGGTCGTGATCCTCAGCGCCGGACTCGTCTCGTCGAGCCCGATGGCCGCCTCCAATGTCGAAGTCATCAAAAATGGCAACTTTGAAGGCGGGTTCACGACCGTCGGTGGTTGTGGTGCCGTGGGCAACTCTTGGCATTGTTTTACCAATGGTGGCCGCGCGGCCTTTGGCTTCTACGACGACCAGTGGGCGAGCACCGTCTGGGACGGCAAAAGCTCGCAGCTGATCGAAATCAACACCAAACAGGACTCCTCGGAACCTGACCGCACGGCTGGTATCTTCCAGACGGCAGCTGTGCACCAGGGGGCGACGTACGACTTCAGCATTCGTGGGATGATTCGGGCGGATGATGGAGACCCCGATCCCTGGCGTTACCGCGTGCTGGTTGGCTTCGACACCAGCGGTGGCACCAACTGGCAGGCGGTTACCAACTGGCAGGAACTGCCGTGGGACACCTACTACCCGCGCACCAGCCCCGGCGCGTTTAGCAGTTACTCGTCCAAGGTGACGGCCACCAGCGGCAAGATCACTGTCTTCGTTCGTGTCCTGATGAAGTGGGGCACCCCCTACCGCGAGGTCGATTTCAACATCGATGGTATCAGCCTGTTTGGCCCTGGTGCCAGCGGGGGGACCAGCGGTGGCGGCACCACGGGTGGCGGTTCGACCGGTGGTGGCTCGACGGGCGGCGGTTCGACCGGCGGCGGGGCAGTCCAGCCACCGGCCACCCTGGTCTGTTCGGGCACCAACCTGGTGGCCAACGGCAACTTCGAGGGTGGATTTGTCAATGGGGTCGGCAAGAGCTGGTTCTCGTACACTAACGGTGGCCGCGCCGCCTATGGTTTCTACGACGACACCTGGCCGCCGGTGGTCTACGAGGGCAAACATGCCCAGCTAATCGAGATCAATACGTACAACTACACACCGGCCACCGATCCCAACCGGTACGCTGGTATCTACCAGGTGGTCAAAGGCCTGAAGAAGGGGCACACCTACCAGTTCTCACTGGCCGGTATGCTGCGCGAGGAAAGTGCGCACCCGGACGAGGATCCGTTCCGCTACGAGATCCTGTGGGGTTATAATGCCGGTTCCAACGGCAACTGGACCCAGGCCAACTGGCAGTTCGTGCCGGTCAGCCCGATCTACGTGCGCACGGCACCTGGCGCGCACAGCACCTACAGCGTGCAGTTTGTGGCGCCGAGCGACAGCATCACCCTCTTCGTGATGGCGCACAAGAAGTGGGCCACCGGTGGGCGTGAGCTGGATGCCAACGTGGATGCCATCTCGATCGTGCCCTGCACGACGTCGGGTGGGCAGCCACCGCCGCCGCCAGGGGACTGCACCTACGTGGTGAAGCGTGGTGATACCCTGTCGGCCATTGCCGCGAAGTATCACACCACGGTGGCAACGCTGGCTGCGATGAACCACATCAAAAATCCGAACCTGATCTTCACCGGCCAGGTACTGCACGTGCCGTGTCCCAAGCCGGTGGGGCACAAGGATCCACGGCCAGTTGTCGTCGACACGTCGGGCTTTGTTCCCAGCCAGCCCACGCAGCCGGTGACCCCGCGCACGTCGGCTGAGCAGATGAGCGCCCCGGCGGCTGAACCGGCTGCCACGGTGTACGTGGTGAAGCGTGGTGATACACTGGGCCAGATCGCGGCACGTCACGGTGTGACCACCGCGGCGTTGGTGAAGGAGAACGGCCTGCGTAATGCCAATCTCATCTATGCCGGGCAGAAATTGACCGTGCCGGCGCGTTGAATGAAACCGCCGTAACGGCCGCGGTTCGATGACTGTGGCCGTCTGATCGCCAAGGAGGAAGGGACCGGTCGCACACTGGCGTGTGGCTGCCTGAAGACAAGGGCTGGTGCAGCTTGCTGCGCCGGCCCTTGTATGTATGGAGGAGTTCGCACCCCCAGGTACGAACTTTTGCGTCGGGGG
>CAZXQZ010000028.1:0-24178 GCA_964642445.1 uncultured Anaerolineae bacterium | reverse complement strand
TCGTGCGGCGTCCCGCCGTTGACATAAGCAAACAAGCGGGGCACCGTGTCTCCGGGATAACCATCGGCGTTCAGCAGGATGTAAGGCGCGCATGTCCCGCTGCCGCCCTGCCGGCGGCCATGCCGTTGTGCGTGTTCAACGTCTACCAGGTAATGCGCGTTGAGGAAGTGACCCCAGCCGTCCTTCCGCATGTAGCATGGCCCATCGATGTGCACGCCGCGGGCGGTGCCATGCGGCGCCAGCATGCCCAGTCGCGCCACGAGGTCGTGTTCATTGCCGAAGCTCTCGATCCAGGGAACTGGCCCGTGCATATCCATTGGCGGCAGGATGTAGCGCAGGGTGTTGGCGCAGGTAGCAAAGCAGTACACTTCCAGTTTGCGCAGCTCTTGCTCGGTTAGTGGTTCGAAGTCGTCCAGGTCGAGCTTCTCGTCATTGGGGTAGATTGGTTCGGGTGGGGCAAAGCCTGGGATGGCTTCCCGCGGCAGCGCGGGCTGCGGTCCCTTTTTGGCCAGCAGGTCCAGCAGTACGGCGGTGACGATCGTTCCCTGGGAGTGGGCGATCAGCACCACCCGTTGTTTGTGCGGGTCTTTGAGGGCGTCGTAAACGACGGGAAAGGCCTTGGTGCCGGCTTCGCGGGGTTTGTGCCATTCTTTGCCGGCGGCGCACTCCAACAAATCGAACAGCAGGGAGTCACTGGCATTCTGGATCAGCGTCAGCGGGCGGTGGAACAGGTATGACAGGTAGGCTGCGTTCATCTGCGCCACTTCGTCGTTGGTGGCTACGCCGTTGATGAAGATCCACGCTTCTTCTGGGAACGTCGTATAGCTGCCGTTGTGGTCGGGACGCTGCAGAATCGTCGTTGGCCGCCAGAAGAAGCGGTTGATCGCCGGCGGTCCCAGGGATGGGGGCCGATGAGGCAACGCCGGCACGGTGACCGTGGCCAGGAAGTGCAGGCTGCGCCACAAATGCCACGGGCTGAGGATGCGGTACTCCGAAAACGATGCAGCGGACGGGTACCATGTATTGGGCCAGCCCAGGATCGACACGATATGAAAGGGCGGCCACATACGGATGGCATCGAGGGCGATGTCGAAGAGCTGGATGGTCTCTGCGACGGGGCCGGTGGGCGCCGGCGGGGAGATCGTTGTGGTGACTGCAGCCGATGGCGAGGTCATGATCGTCTCCTCGCACAATACGTGTGGGTCGCGGCGCGTGCACGGTCACGCCGTGGAGTAGGGCCCGGAGGGGATGTTTGATCCTATTTTAGCACCGGGCGGTGGGGAATGCAATAGGTTGGCCAGAACTCGCAGCCGCCCGCACGTCTTTGACGAACCAGGCGGCTGCGGCTCAGCAACCGGAAGCCAACCAGCTAACGACAGACGGTCAGCGACACGTCGTCGATCGCCATCCAGGTGCGTGGTGCGCTGGCTGTGTTGTCGTTGTAGGTTTCGAAATAGATCCCCACATTGCGACCTTTGTAGGGTGCCAGGTCGAAGCTGGCCTCCTGCCAGGCGTCGGTAGCGGCCGGCAGGCGCACCAGTTCCTTCAGCGGCTTGAACGAGTCATTCAAAAGAAGGACTCGCCGGTGGTCCCCGCCCTGCGTTGGCGCATCGGTATGGTACCAAAACGACAGCCTGGCGCTGGGCGCAGTGGGTGGGATACGCACGAACTGATACCCCGAAGAGATGGCATCCCCTCGCGACCGGCTCGGATCTGCAGGTGTCAGGCCGAGCTGCAGGGACGAAGTGCCCTCATGAGCCAGGCTCGTCGTGTAATTTGCCCGGTTGGCCGTTCGTTCCAGTCGCCAGCCACGAGGTGACTCGAAGCCACCATTGGTCACAAGCTCAGTGCAGTTCGCCGTAGGTGTCTTAGGTGACGTATCGGCGCTGTGGAGTGTCATCGTGATTGCCTGTGGTTGGGCGTTGTCCCACGTGACTGTTGCAGGGGGCGGCGGTGTCAATGTCCGGTCTCCGTCCGCGGTTGCCAATATGAGCGTCACGGGGCGATTGACGAGGCCGCAGGTGGGGCTGGTTTCGGATGCAGCCTGGATCTTCACGGCGTACCACGTTTCGCTGCTATTCGTGAATGTCTTACCGTGCCCGCAGGCGCTGCCATTGATCGTGGCCGTGATCGACATAGTACCCGATACGGCTGCCTGGTCAGCGATGTCAAGTTTTCCGTAGACGATTGCGGGTGGTGTGAGCAGCGCAAGATCGCTGGTGTTTGTTACACTCATGGCTGTGGGCGTGCCTGTCGAATCAGCAAACGGCGACACCCCTTTGAAGCGCAGGGTGCCAGGTACCGGCGTATGGATGAAATAGCCGTGACCGAAGGTGAGCACACGCAGGTCGGAGACATCTGCAGGCGCACCGGGAACGTAAACCTGCCACGGGTCGCTGGGGTTGCCGGGATCAAAACCAAAGGCGACAGTTAAGTCGATACCCGCACCGGCCAGGGCTTCTGTCACCGTGCGCGTGACAGGCAGCGGTACGGGGTAGCCGAACAGGTTCCAGCCCGCGTGCGGCAGTGGAATCTCCGTCGAAGACATGAGGGCGTACAGCCCTTCTTTATTGATGGCTGCCGACGCGACGTTCTGTGCGGGATTGCGGACCGTCTCCAGGCGTTCCCAAGATTCATTGTCATTCCAGCGGTAGACGTTCAGTGCCCCTTCCTCGCCCGTTGGCACCTCGTTGCCCAGGTAGGAAAAGCTCAACGAAGTACCTGTCAGGTCTACCCCGGGGCTGGTGGCCAGCCGGTACGCATTGCCGATCACTGTCGCCCAGGAGGGCGGCTGGGGTACCCGTGTCACGGCGTGCAGCAGGGCTACTTGATCATTCTTGAGGTTGAGATCTGGCCCGTAAAGCAACACCTGACCGTCATTGGAAAGCACGGGCGCATGGACGACCTTCCCGTGTACGAATGCTGGACTGCCGCCCAGCGTTAGATCGGTGACCAGGCGGATCGGGCGGTCGTCGGTTTGGCGGTCATCAGGGTGGTCGGTTTGGCCGTCATGAATCAGCAGCACCAGGTGCCCGCTGGGAACGGTATCGGTCAAGGTGAAGGTGGTGGAATACGTCGTACCATTGGCCGAAAAGGGTTGTTTCTCTGTGGCGCGTCCATCCAGTGGAAACAACTGACCTTCGAGATCAACCGCGGGCAGGCCGGTGACGATGACTTGCAGGCCGGTGACGGTGACTGTCGGTGTGCGTGTTATGACCGGCGTGATCACCACATCGGGCTGCCACGCTTCGGGCAGGGTCGACAACTTGACCTCGTTGTTACCCGCGGCAGAAATGTCACTGCAGCCTGCCCGGCGGTGCTCAGGATCGGTCACGCATAACAAATCGCCGGGCTGGGCGCCGCGCGCCAGGACCTGGTCCAGGCGTGGGCGGCCCAGGTCGACCACGCGGTCGTATTTACGTGGCGCCTCCGGTTTTGATTTGAAAAGAAACGCCCGCGCCCCGGCGGCTGGTTGAAGCTCGACGAATGGCGTCTGCCGTGATTTGTCATCTGTGGACTCGCCTTCCACCAGGTAAAAAACCGGGTGTTCGAGCGCCGTCGTTGGCGTGACGGGGGCAATTTCTGACAACTGGGTAACCTCGATGGGCAGGACGTCCGGACCGCTTTGGATGACGGAAACCTGGTCGTTGGCAGGATCCCGCGGTGGTGCTTTGAGCCACGGATAAAAGAGTGTGATGGTTTCCCAGTCGGAGCGTCCGGTTTCGATATATGACAGTGTTTGGGCGCAACCTTCCTGCCAGGCCTCGCCCGCAGCGTGATATTCGCCGTACCCGTTTTCATCATCGGTCTGGTACGGATCGGCCATCACACCCGCGCACCCGCTGACCGGCACGAGTAGCCCTTGATCGTCAACGCCGATGTAGTTATCGTTGAGGAAAAAGAGATAGTGCCCCAGTTCGTGCGCCAGGGCGCGTGGCCAGTCTTCACCCAGGTTGCCGGTGGTATCACCGTAGCGGTTCCAGCTTGCAGCGATGTTGACCGCACCGGGAACGTAGGTGATAGGAGTAGAAACTGAAATCGGTTTCGGATCGGTAATCGGTCGACTGACAATGCCGCCCTGCGCCGAATTGGGGCGCAGGCGATTGGTGGCAAAGATGCGCACGTCGGCGTCCGACCATGGACTGGTACCATCGGGCCGCGCCTGGGCACGTGCATCGTGGTAGACAGTGATCTGTCCGAGGGCTGCCTGGCCGTTGCTCCAGTCGTAGAGCAGCTCGGATACGCGGCGCAGGTTGGCCGACAGTTGTTCCATGAACTGGCGATCGCTGCGTGCGTCCCACTCCAGGGCCACTGCCAGGTCGAAGAGGAGGAGCGGATTATCCTGCGATATGGTCAGGGTTTGTGTCGCGCCAGACACGACAGTCATATCTGGCTTCAGGATCGCGGTTACAGTATCGGCTATGAGCGGCGCGCTCGTATAGTGGAGTGGACTGGGTGTGGCCTCGATGTCCCAGTTGTTGGGAGTGGTGGGAGCAATTGCCATCAATCGATCCCCATCGTGCAGCTCGCCCTGACCCTCCAACCGGCCGTCGTTACCTGGATGGTATGTATATCCCCGTGTGTCGGCCAAGGGCATCGCACCGCGGTTCTTATCCTTCGGCAGGTGATACACCACAGCATCTTCGACCACGGTGCCATCGCTTGCCGCGACAGCGGGTTTGTTTACCTGGATGGTTCGCCCAGACACGTCAAGAGGCTGGGTTGTTGTTGCGTAAAATGCCCAGTGATAGGGTCCTGGTATTCTGTAAGGCTGCGGTCGGTAGTTTGGGAAGGCCTGTAATCGGAAAGTCACGCCACTCAGTGCGCCAAAGAAGTTGGGTCGGATCCATTTGCAATTAGCCTGCCCAGGTTTAGTGGATGATCCAGCGTCCAGACAGAATCGAACTCCGGTAGTAGGCTTATCCGTAAGTGTCATTGTGAGTGGTTCCCCAAAGTACCGTTGAGAGCCAACCATCATATCATACAATCCTACGTCTCGAACTAAATCGTGATCCTTATCCTGAAGTGTATAGGTCACGACAGTGCCATGAGCGGCATCTTGCGTGATCTGGTCAATCGTGATTGTCGGAACAGGATCAAGCAAGCCGGCATCCGATTGGTTACGGATGAGATATGCTATCAAACGATGATTCTTGGTTTCCGGACAATTTGCTGAATATCGATCTCCGGTGATGACATCAACAGTGGCATCACGATTGGCATCAGCCAGGGCCAGGCCACGAGTGTATTGTTTGACCGACGGACCGGTGCAGACCGACCGCAACTGTAGTGTCCGATTTGTGTTGAAGTTTCCGTTCCCATCATTCAGGTACACGACGTTGGGTAAGGGACGATTCCAGTGACCGGTGACAAGATCGAGTGCCCCGTCGCCATTGATGTCATGCAGCGCAACATCGTAGGTCTGGTTGTCACGTGGGCCAATCTTTTGAGCTCGCGTTGCAGGGAAACCTCCGCGGCCGTCGTTGGTGTAGATATGGTTGGCATTGTACAAAGAGCCAATGACAATATCAAGGTTACCATCTCCATCAACGTCCCCCAGGGCAACACCCGTTGTCTTGATGCCCAGAAGGCCGATCTCTTGGCTTTGTTGGTCATCAAAGCTACCTTGTCCATTGTTGAAGAAGATAATGGAATAGCGGTTTTCGTAGGCAACCACAACATCCAGATCTCCGTCGCCCTCGATATCACCGAGAGCCATACCTGAAGGTTTTGCATCCTTCGGCCCAAAGGTCAGCTCTCTTGTCGTGGTAAAATAACCACTTCCATCATTCAGAAAGACAGCGTTTTGGGAACTGTGGTTGCCAGCGACAATGTCGAGATATCCGTCACGGTTAAGGTCACCGAGAACCAGGCTCTGGGTGTTGTCGGACGGTGAGCCAAACAAACGTATCATGTCACCAGCTTGTTCATTTGGTGCAAACGAGCCTGTGCCGTCATTGACATACACGTAATTGTACAGCTCGGCTGACTCCTGCGTGCGCTCACGGGACGTTGCCGTCACGATATCCAGTTTCCCATCGCCATTCAAATCGCCAAGCACCACATCGCGTGCCACAACGCCAACGCTGCCAACTGAACGTGTGATTGGATAGTTGCCTGTTCCGTCATTTGCAAATACGATGATGGGCGGCTCGTCGACAGCTTCGATGATGCTGGCCACAATGTCTGGGCCATCTTTTCCATCCACATCGCCCGCGGCTACGCTGTAGATTTGTACGTCACCCGTACGGATTTTGTTTGGCCAAACGCCGTAGTCACCACCATTAAGAAACACCAAACTCTGTTGGGAATAGTTACCTGTTATGATGTCCAGTCCGCCATTGTTATCCAAATCGGCTATGGCCAGCGCTTGGGTATTATCTCGTCCAGCTAGCCCGAAATTGCGACGTTCAAATTTCAGCTGATTACCCGACGATCGATTGAAGAACACCCGGTTGAAGTTCAATGGCAAACCTTCAGTCGGTTGTCCAAGGCCGGCGACCAGGTCCGGCCGTCCGTCATTGTCAATGTCGCCAGCCGCCAGGCGTACCGGTGTGTCGGTACCGGTCAGGCAGATAGATGATGGAGCAGCAAACTCTCTTCTGTCCTGGCCCTTGTTGAGAAAGATGCCAAGCTGTACGCTGGGTTGCTGTCCTTCGGAGGCAGCCACGATGGAGGCAGCCACGATGTCGAGCCCATGCTGACCATCCAGGTCCACCAGGGCCAGGCTCATGGCGCTACCGCCTAGGCCCCGTAACGGCGTGAACTTTGCATCCGTTGGAAATCTGTCCAGACCATCATTCCAATAAACGACCAGGTTGCCATCGGCGTAGCCGGCCACGATGTCGGGTTTATCGTCGGTGCTGAGGTTGCCAATGGCCAGGCTGGTCATGGTGCCGGTTGGTGGTCCGAAGGGCCGGGAAATGTCGAACGTGGGTGTGATGATGCCGGTCGTCGGTGTGATGTTGCGGTACACCACACCCGGTCCAGCGGCGTAACCAGCCACGATATCGAAGGCCGCATCACCATTGAGATCGCCTACGGTCATGGTGGTAGTTTGGCTTCCGTGAGGGCCGAATTGTGCGATTCTTGAGAATTTACCGCGACCATCGTTGACAAGAACCTGGCCGGACTGACCCTGGCTGGCCATGACGATGTCCAGGGCGCCATCGCGACTCATGTCGGCCACAGACACGATTACTGGCATGACATTCTGATTGTCCACCACTATCCGATCTGGTGCGGATGTGAAATCGCCCTGACCACCGTTGAAATGAACGACTACCTCACCCTCTTTACCCACGACCAGGTCCAGGTCACCATCCAGGTCCAGGTCGCCGACGGCGAGGCTGCTGACTTTGTCAGTGGCAACCCCAAAACGCGACCCCGTGTCGAAGGTCGGCTCGTAGACAGGGCCATCAACAGTGACACATGCCCCGTTGGTCAATGGCAGTGGATGGCTTTCTACGGCTGGTCCATTCGCCGCCGCCGGCTCGATCGTGAGACACCACCAGCCCACAACCAACATGACAAATCCAATCCCCACGCTGGCAGCCAGCCGGTTGAGGCGTTGAAGCGCTGATGGGTTCATTTTTCCCTCCCGATGTCGTTCAATGGGGCCAGGTCGGCCATGGCGCCAAGCCGGGCAAAGGTGGCGGCCGCTTCTTGACGCAGGCTGTCGGCCTGATCGACATCACCCTGTGCCCGCAGGTGGGCTGACAGGGCTACCTGGGTCCGTGCCGCTTCGTAAGGGCTCTGGTCTGCCAGCAGTGCCAGGCCCTGGGCCAGGCTTTCGGCGGCGGCGGTTGGCTGCCCGGCCGCGCTGAAAATCTCCCCCTGCACGCGCTGGCTGGCACCTTCTTCCGACGTCAGCGCCAGCGCACGCGCTGCGGCTAGCGAGCGTTCGATGCAGGCTTGAGCTTCTGCGATGCGGCCCTGTGCCAGGCGGATTTCGGCCAGGCGGCGGCACGCTTCGGGCAGCAGGCTCTCCATTGTCCCATGCTCCACCAGCTCAATTGCGGCCAGGACAGCGCCCTCCGCCTGGTCCAGCTGCGGCTGGCGTCGGTACCATTCCGCCAGGTTGAGCAGCGTGGCGGCCTCGCTTTCGGGCAAACGATTGAAGCGTGCCAGATCGAGGGCCTGCTGCAGGTGGGCAAAGGCTGCCTCGTCACCGAGGAGGAGCAGCATGCCGGCAACATTGGCCGCCAGCTCTGTCTGCTGCCGTGCGCTGCCGACCCGTTCGGCCAGAAGGCGCGCGGCGGTCAGGTCGTTCATGCCCTCGCGCCAGGCACCCCCGATGAATCGGTCTACACCGCGGTTCATGAGAATCGTGATCTTGCGGTAGTCGTCCTGCAGACTGTCTGCCAAACGCAGCGCCTGGTTGGTGTAGTGCTGACCTTCCGCAAAATGTCCACAGACGCCAGCGATGGCGCCAAGATTCATGGTGGTGTCCAGTCGAACCTGGCTGGGGCGGTCTGGCAGCAGGGCCAGGCTGCGCAGCGCAGCGGCCCGTGCGGCGTCAAAATCACCCAGGTTCAGATAGACCGTGCTCATCAAGGTGTACGCAGCAGCTTCCTCTTGAACGTCCACCGTCGCCGCGACGGTCAGGGCGCGCTGCAGCCAGTCCAATGCCTGGGCCGGCGCGGTGTCAACAAAGAGGCTGGCCATGGCACGGCAGGCGCGACCGTTCAGCCGTTGCATGGCCTGGTCATCGGGCAGGCGGTTCGTCAGGTCCAACACCTTCTGGCACGATGTTTGCTGGGCGTCGGTTTCACGGAAGAAATGATGAATTTCGGCCTGGGCGAGTGCCACGGCGGCCTGCCACTCGAGCGGTAGTTCCTCATCGGCAAGCTGCACCAGCAGGTTCGCCAGGTTGCGGGCCTGGCCCTGGTTGACCAGCGCCCACACGTCGGCCGTTGCCAGCCCGGCCGCATGCACGACGCTGCCAGCCAGGAGATGGTGCTGCGCTGCCCGCAGGGTATCAGGCTCATCGGTTTCGTAGAAGACCGCGGCGCGGCGGTGCCAGGCATGACGGTCACGCCGCGTGGGCATCTCGTAGTAGAAGGTCTGGATGATGGCATGCTGATGGTAGGTTTTGCCGTGGGGTCCACTGTTCTCAGACAGCAGGTGATGCTCACACAGTGCGTTTAGCGTCCGGCGCAGGTTGCCGCGCTCGGCGATGGCTTCGATGGCACTGCGTGTGCCTGGATGGCCGCGCAGGATGGCCACCGCCGTCATGGCCGCGCGCGCAGCGCCGTCAAGGTTGTCGTCGACCTCGCGCAGCAGATAGCGTTCGATGTCCACCGCTGCGGCCAGACGCCCGATGGCCGCAGCCTGGTCGGTCGACCGTTGGAGCACCTGCGCAGCCAGCATGATTAGCTGGGGATTGCCTCCGACGCGGTAGTGCAGCTCAGCAGCCAGCGGGGGATCCAACGGGATCCCGACCGTCAGCAGCAGACGCTGCGTAGCGGCCTGGTCGAGACCCTCCAAAGGATCAAACTGCACAGTCTGCACAAAATCGGGCAGGCTACGGCTGGTGAGAATCAAGGACAGCTCGCCAGGCCAGACGGCGCGCGCCAGCTGGTTGACCAACTGGTCGACCAGGGTATCGGTTTCGACCAAGTGAAAATCGTCCAGGCACACCAGAAAACCATGCCCATGTAGGCCCTGGAACAGATAATCGAACAAAACAGGTGGCGGAGGTGGATGTCCACCGGTCCGGCGCGTGCTGTCAAGGAGATGCCACAGGTCGGGCTGGTCGTGGTGGTACAAAAACTCGGCCAGCTTCCAGATCAGGATGTCGATGCCTTGGTCCTCGTGGAAGGTGTGCCAGAAGGCACGCGCTGTCTGCGCTGTTGCGTAGATGAGCCGGCAGGCCAGGGTGGTTTTGCCCGTTCCGGCCATGCCGGTGATGACGACGAAGTGTTTGCGTTCCAGGAAGTCCTGAAAATAGGCCAGCTCATGGGTGCGGCCAATGAAGGGGTCTGGATCACGTGGCAGGACCGGTCGTGGTGGAGAAAATGTCGCTGCAACCGCACCAGCCGAGGCGGGCGATGTCAGTCCCACTATGTCGCCGGGACGGCCCGCCGCTTCCCAGTCGCTGTAGGCCTGGCAGGCCGCCGCCAGTTGCTGCTGCTGGGGATACTCCTGTTTGGCCAGGACCAGGAGCTGCGCCGTGCGACCCTGGACTTCGGCCTCGCGCATTATGGCGGCCCAGGTATTGATCGCCCTGGCATCGAAGGGGATGTATTCGGGCGGCAGGCCTATACTGGCAACCAACCGGCGGGCACTGGCCTGGTCGCTGTACAGTGCGGCCAGCGCGGCCGACAGCCCAGTCAGAACGTCGGCCCGTGTTGGCATCGTGTACCTCGGGTGGTCTGCGGCATATCGAAGGTGTGGCTGGTGGCTGTCGTCATGGTCACGATGATGCTTCAATGATCGAAATGGTTCAGAAAGGCTGGGCAAGTTGCCCATGTGCGCCGCGCACACGCCCCGGTGGTGGGCACCTGGCGTCACCCCAGCACCGATGGGCTGACGCGAAGCTGTTATCGCTGTTGATGGATGTGAAGGGTTGGTAGGTTCGAGAGTCTAGTTTACAGGAAGTTAACCACAATTGCTGGAGAATGTCAAATGTAGTTTGAATGATATGGGCACAGCAGTCGAAGTATGGTATGATATTGTCCAGCATTCGTGGACTATCTGATCGGACTGGATCCCTGAGCAAGCACCTGGTAGCATGACCAATTCAACTCTACAACCACCTGCAGACAGCAACCATTCCTCGCAGCGGATCGCCTGACAAAGGCAGGAGTTATCCAGACACAGTGCCGGTTTGAAAGTCAACCTCGAACACGAAGGACTGACGGTATGGCCGACGATATGATGGAGGATATACCATGAGCCGACTCAGCAGCTTTTTTCAATTATTCACGCTATTCTGGAACCGCAGTGATGAGATCATCCGGCTGATCAACGTCCTGGACAACCAGCTCCCCAATGTGGGCCAGGCGCTGGAGGGTGCCGGCAACATGGCTATCCTGACCGGCCAGACGATCGATGGCGGCAGTGCTGCTCCGCCCGGTGCTGCGCAGGCGATCGAAGCGGCGGCCGCGGCGATCGACGACTGCGGCAAGAAGCTCAAGGACGTGCCGGCCGCCATCGATGCCGTCAAGTCGAAGCTGCACGACGTGAACGTCACGTCGGTGACGATTCAAAACAAAGACTACTCGGTCTTTGGCGGCGTGGGCAAGGTGACGGTGCCAACCCCCACGAAATCGGATTGGTACCCGTTCCGCGATATCGAGGACTATCTCGCTACTCAAAGTAACCTCGTGCGCGACGCGGCAGCCAAGCTGGACACCACCCAGCAAGAGCTGAACCGGCTGAGCGAGCGAATGGCAAGTGCGGGTGGGCAGATCAAACAGGTTGGCGCCGATCTCAAAGAGGCTGGCCGGCTGCTGAAAGAGATCGAGTGAGGGTATCAAACCCTTCAACGCGCCGGCAGCCCGATCACCCACACGTTGCGATCGCCGCGCTCGACATACGCCACGTGCCTCCCATCCGGCGAGATGCGCCAGTCGCCGTTGGCGATCTTGAACGGTGTGACCGCCGGGTCGGTCAGCTGTGTGACTTCACCGGAATTCGGGTTCAGCTGCATCAACCAGTGCAGCGGGGCATCGATCTGCATCGGCACGATGACCAGCCGGTCTTCGTCAGGCGAACAGCGCGCCGCACAGGGCCGCCACTGGTAACTACCAAACAAGTCGGCGCTGAGCTGCGTTTTCTGCGTCCCGTCGGTGCTGACGACCCACAAGCCATTTTTGGCCGGGTCGGCGTCGAAGGTGACATAATACACCACCCAGCCCCCGCTGGGCGACAGCACCTGGCCACGCAGCCGTTCGGCACGCGCCAGTTCGGTACGCGTGCCATCCACCAGCGACAGCGCCGATAGGATCTGTTCGCGCGCCTGAAGGTTCTCGCGGCTGCTGATCAACAGCGTATCGGGCGTAATCCAGCCGCTCACACTGCCGCGGGGCAGGGTGGCCACCTGCTGTGCACCCGAACCATCCAGGTTCGCCAGCCACAGCCGCGTGACCTGCTGGCCAGGCGATGCATCGTCGTTGGTGATCGCCCAGGCAATGCGGGTCTCGTCTGGCGAAATCAGCACATTACGCCCGCCCGCCGGCACCGTCCAACGCTCACCATCCGCCCGTCGCTCGATTACCGTCGTGTTTCCGGTGGTCTCGACCAGGTATTTGGCCGAGGCGGTGCTTTCCTCCAACCGGTCGGTGATGAACTCGGGCGCCGCCAGCGGCGCAGCGATCGGCACACCCCAGATACCCACCGGTTGATCGGTGCCCGGCCGGTCGATGAAGCGTACCTGCTGGGCGTCGGGTGACCAGAAGGGCTGCGTGCAGCAGCCGCCCGTGGTGAGCTGCACCGCCTGCGGAGGCGGCACCGGCGTGGCGGTCGGCGTTGGCGTGGCGGTGGGGATGGGTGTGGCGGTCGCCGTCGGCGTTGGCGTGGCCGTCGGCGCCGGGCTAGGGACGTCGGTCCCGGCAGCTTCGGCAATGCCAACGGCAGCTTCTGCCACGGGGGTTACCCTGGCCGGCGCCGGCGTCGGGTCGTTGCTGCACGCGACCAGCATGAGTATCACGATGATCAGCGCGAATCCATAAGATGGTTTCATCGTCTGCTCACCTCGTCCGCGGCCAGGGGTTGGCGAAGTCGTTGATGATCCGGCCGCCGCTCACCGCTGGGGGCTGGTCGTCCAGGTGCTGCCACTTGCGCGTATCGTCCAGGTCACGCTCGAAGCCCGTGCGGAAGGAACCGACCAGGGCCAGGTTGTCCCAGTCGGCGTCGATCAGGTTGACCGGGTTGTACTTCCAGGCCCGGCCCGGATAGTCGCGAATCTCCAGGTGCAGGTGCGGCCGGCCCACGCAGGTTTCGTCCGGATCGCCGCTCAAGGCGATGACCTCGCCCTGCTTGACCTGCTGTCCTTTTGCCAGGTTTGGCCGCTCCAGGAGATGCCCGTACAGCGTGGCATAACCGAGATCGGGGTGGTCGATGATCAGGTTGTGTGGCGCTGAGCCGTACGACATGGCATCCACGAGCGCCACCACACCGTCGGCCACGGCGACGATCTCGGTGCCGCAGGGTGCCGAGAGGTCGACGCCAAAGTGGATGCCCTGGCTGTAACGGTAGGTCGTGTTGCGGTTGAAGTACGCGCCGATCGTATTGCCGTAGGCCTGGCCCATCAGCCAGGTATCGGGCCCAGGTGGTTCGGCAAAGGGCAGGATGAACGGCCGGGCAGTTTCGGTCTCCTGTTGAAACGGACCCCCGGTGGTATTTTCAACCGGCGCGGCTGATGCCGGCGCGCTCAGTCGAGCCGCGGCAGTCGCCACGAGCAAGGCCAGGCATAGGCCCAGCCACGCGACGCGTCGTGATCGTTGATTCATGTCAAGACTCTCCCCGAATCATTGAATTCGTGGGGTTGGTCCGGCAGATTACCCCGGGTACAATCACCTGCTCACGGCCACGTGACGGCATCCCCATCCACGTGCCGCACTTTCTTGTGCGCACTCCACACCGTCACACCGCCGCGGCCGGCGACGGTGTACTTCTCATTGGCGCACACCAGCGCGGTGTTGCCGTCGATGCCCAGCATCGTATAGCCGCTGCCCAGGACCCAGTGCATGAGCTGCGCCAGTACGCCGCCCATCTCATCGAAGTGCGGCACGATCACGGCATCCGGCAAGATGCCAAACGATTCGATCCAGATCGGCGGCGGCGGCAGCCGCGGCACCTTGGCGCCGAAGATCATCGCCCCCGCGCTGCAGCCGGCCACGACGCCGCCGTGCGCTAGCACGTCGAGGATGGCCTCCCATACCGCTGTCCCGGTTAACGTCTCCATCAGATACGCCGGCTTGCCGCCGGAGAGGTAGACAAAGTTGGCCTCACGTACCTGCGCGGCGTGCGCAGCATCGTTGGCCGTGGCCCGGTCGATGACGTCGAGCGAGCTAACCGGTACCCCCAGTTGCTGAAAGTGCGTAACCCCCAGGTTGACCCAGTAGGCGATACGCTCGGCGCCCTCGGTGCCCGCCGCCGTGGGCAAACATACGACGCGCGGATTATCCACGCGCGCAAGCAGACCCCGGTCGACGTCCTCCATCGGCGGGAGGTATTCGCCGGCACCGACGAGCGCAATGGTTCCGTTGAAAGTTGCAGAGTTCATGTCCATAAGTCATTCGACTAGGGTAGTCGGCTTGCAGCCGACTTTAGCTATTAGCCTGAACTTTAGTTCAAGGCGGTCCGCCACGCTCGCCTTGAGCTAAGGGCTCGTGGCAGTTGCACAGTTGCCATCTTTCCAAAAAGATGGCAACTGTGCAACCGCCACCGCCTTCGGAGCGGCGAATTCCAGCCATAATGCCGGAGGTTATTCTTTTACGAGTCCTAAAGCTCAGGCTCACAGCTCAAGGCCGCTAAAGCGGGCTGGGTCGATGTGATGCGGGGTGACCAACTCACCCTGCATCGAATACGCACTGGCCCAGGTGATGCGCACGTCGACCAGCTGGCCGCGACGGTCGGCGGCATCATCGAAGAATACAAGTTTGTTGGTGCGCGTGCGCCCGCGCCACTTGCCCTTGTGCCGGTCTTCAACCAATACTTCGACCGTTTCACCCAACGTACGCCGGTTGATCTCGGTCTGCACCTGCTCCTGCAAATCCTCCAGGGCATGCAGCCGGCGGTGTTTTTCGGTCTCGGGCACGTCGTCGGACAAACGCCGTGCGCTGACCGTACCAGGGCGTGGGGAATAACGCGCCAGGTGTGCCTTGTCGAGCTGCAGTTCGGCCAGCAGGTCGTAGGTGTCCTGGAACTGGGCGGCCGTCTCACCCGGGAAACCGACGATGACGTCGGTGTGAATGGCGACGTGGGGGATGCGGCTGCGAATCCGCGCAATGAGCGCCCGATAGTCGTCCACCGTGTAACCGCGTTTCATCTGGGCCAGTATCTCGTCGTTGCCCGCCTGGCACGGCACCTCGATGTGTTCACACACCTTGGGCAGGTCGCGCACGGCATCCAGGATACGGTCGCTCATGTAGTTGGGGTGACTGGTCAAAAAGCGAATGCGGTGCAGCCCTTCAACCTCGTGCACGGCGTAGAGCAGGTCGGCCAGGTCGAGCCGGCCCCCTTGATCGCGCCAGTCGTACCCGTAGCGGTCGACGATCTGGCCGAGCAGGGTCACCTCGCGCACACCCTGTGCCACCAGGCCGCGCACCTCGTCGACGACTTCACCCAGCGGCCGGCTGCGCTCGATGCCGCGGCGGAAGGGGATGATACAGAACGTACATGCGTGCGAACAGCCATACACGACAGGAACGTGGGCGGCAATGGGCGCCGCGCCGTGCTGCGAGAGGTGTTTGACGCTCTGCAGGAGTGCAAGACCGGGGCCAGCTTCGTCCTGCAGCTGGTGGCGCCGGGCCAGCTGCGCGGCCTCGATGGCCGCCATATCGTCGGCCAGCAGCCGGTTGCGCAGGTGGTCGACCAGCGGCTGTGGATCGGACGGTGGCAGCAGAACGTCGACGTGCGGAAAACGACGCAGCAGCTCCGGCGGTGGTTTCACCCCGACCATGCACCCCATCAGGGCCACGGTCATGTCGGGCCGGTGCTGTTTGAAGGGCTTGAGCGCCCACAGTTTACCAACTGCCTTTTCTTCGGCGCTCTGGCGTACAACGCAGGTATTGATGACGACCACGTCGGCCTGGTCGGCATCGTCGGTCGGCAGGTATCCCAGGCGGTCGAGCTCGGCGGCAACGTGACCGCTGTCGGCCACGTTCATCTGGCAGCCGAAGGTGTGAATGTGGTAAGTCTTTTCCATGTTGACTCCCGTGTTGGCCGGTGTACCCCGGGCAGGGATGAGCATCCACCTTCCGCCAGCACCCCGCTGTCGGGGGTCAGGGGCTGGGGGTTGGGGTCAGATGCGGGTCGATTGTAGCGGGTGAATGGCTGATTGTCAAGGTGATGGCAGCGGGTGCCAGCCGTTGGGGGCGGCCGGTGTCGCGACCGGGGTGTTGTCCGCGACACGGAGCAGGCGCAGCTGTGTGACCGCAGCGGCGCCCGGCAGCGAGTGCCAGGTGATGAACTGGCCATCCGTGACCCACTCCGAGGGCCGGAAGGCGTCGAAGGGCACGGTTTCCTGCCAGGGGGCGCCGTTGGCATCGGTCCCGGCGAGCTCGAGGCGGTAACCTGGCCAGGCGGTGAGATCGGGAGCGGTGGTGTGCCAGGTCAGGCGCAGGGTTGGAGTGCCGTTGGGGGCTGGGTCTGGCGTGGCATCGACGAGGCTCAGCTGTTCGGTGAGGGTGATGGGTGATTGGCCAATCTCAATTGAAGTCTGTGTCGCAGCCACTGCCGGCAGCTCGTAAACGGTGAGCGCAGCGGCGCCGTCGGGTGCCAGGATTGTGTCACGCACCTGGATGCCGGGCACCAAGGCCAGCCCGGCGAGCGGTGCGCTGGAACCGACCACGTACGTCGCCGGCTGGCCGGCTGGCGGCAGCGGGAACACCTGGCGGCCGTCGAACCAGCTCAGGCTGGGGTTCGTGTGCTGAAAGTAGGTCTGCACCGTGGCGTTTTCGTGCAGCAGCATGAACGTCGGGTGGCGGAACAGGTCCGATGAGAGGAAAACGTGCCCCTGCGCTTGATGCGTTCGCAGCCACTGCCAGGCAGCGGTCATATCTCCCTCGAACGCATCGAACGTGGCCTGCGCCGGGCCCCAGGTGCGGAAGTAGTCGCGGTAGGTGCCGGTGGCGTGCACCAGCAGCGCCACCCCGATGAGCAGGGCAGCCAGACCGCGACCGAGGGGCGTGAATCCGTCCGGGTTCGCCGGCGATGATCGCCGGCCCTGCGCCAGCTTCGCGACGAGTGCCGCCAGGCCCACCAGGCCGATGGCGGGGAAAAAGTAGACACCTGGAATCACGCCCAGGACGCGCGGCAGGGTCGGCCAGCGATCGGTAGCCAGGAACGACGGTACCAGCAGGGCGGGGAACCACAACAGCAGAAACAGCGCCGCGGCCTGCCGCCAATGCCAGAGCGCGAGCAGAATGCCCACCACGGCCAGGACGGCGGTCAGCGGGTCGAAGACAGCGCGGCCGGGCAGGTTGTAGAACTGTTCGGGATCACTCGCGCCGGGCACAAAAAACTGCGCCACGTTGGCCAGCGCCGCCTGCGCCATACGTGTCCAGGGTGAATCGCTGCCGAACGCGGTGACGGCGCTGGCGCGCTGGGCGAAACTGCCGGGGTGTTGGACGAAGTAGAGCCCAAGGGGGGCGAAGACCACTGCGGCCACCACGCAGAGCAGGACGATACCCCAGAGATGCCAGCGCAGCAGGGCCTGCGTACGTCGCCCGCTGGCATAAGCGATGACGAACTGCACGACCAGAAAGCCACCGATGAACAGCGGGAAGAAGCGGCTCGCCGTGTAAAAATGGGTGGCCAGGCCCAGGAAGAACCCGCTGAGCGCAAACCAGGCATACGCTGCGCGGCTCGATCGGGTTTCAGCGCCATTGACCGCCCGCCAGAAGGCTGCAAAAGCCAGCGCGCCGCACAGAGGCGTGAACACGCCGCGAATGCCAAAACGCGAGAAGTGAACGTGCCAGTACGACGTGGCCAGGTAGAGGGCACTCAGCAGCGGGATCCAACCGACCAGGATGGCTCGATGGCTGGGAAGCGGTCTCTCCCGCAGGTAAGCGGCCACCAGCTCGCGACCCAACCAGAACGTGGCCAATGCCGTCAGCACACCGGCAACCACCGATGGCAGCCGGATCGCCAGCGGCACCACCCCCACCAGGCGAAACATGCCCGCCACGATCCACATGTGCAGGCCTTCGCGGCCGAAATTGGCGGGGAAAAAGACGGCGCCCCGCCCGGCGAGCACGTCGAGCGCATCCAGCCCGTCGGTTGCCTCGTCACCGAAGAGGCCTGGTGGGAAGCTGTCGATTTGCCACAGCCGGAAGGCTCCCGCGATGATCAGGACGAAGGCGGCCTGCAGCCAGGGATTGAAATACCAGGGACGCGCCGGTGTTTGAACAGGTGGCATAGGGAGTCCAGTTTACCACGCATGCCCCTGGTTGGCAATCCCTGGCATTTGATGTACACTTCGGGCATGCGCGTCCGGGCCACCCTACAGCAGCTCCCCATCACCCGCAAACACCTGCGCGGTGTTGTACAAATCGTCATCAGCGCTGTGCTGCTGGTCATTGTCGTGCGGCAGATCAGCTGGGCCGAGCTGCGTGCGGCCATTGTGCAGATGGACCTCGCCTGGCTCGGGGTGGCGTGGGGTCTGTTTCTGCTGGGCATGGTCGTGCGCGCGCTGCGGTGGCAGGTGCTGCTGGACGATCTGGCGCTGCACCGGCCGCTGCGTGAGCTGACGGTGTGGTATTTCATCGCCAGCTTCTTCAACGTTCTGCTGCCGACGGGCTTTGGTGGGGATGCTGTGCGCGTGCTGGGCCTGGGCCAGGATACCCGCCAGATGGGCCCGGTGCTGAACAGCGTGGTCGTCGATCGTTACCTGGGGTTGATGGCGCTGCTCGCCATGGGATTGGCCGCCGGTCTGCTGCGGCCCGACCTGGCGCCGGCGGCGGTGGTGGGTCTGATTGCTGTGCTGCTGGTGGCAGGGGTGGTGGCGGCGTGGTTGTTGAGCCGGCCCTGGTGGGCGACCTGGTCGCAGCAGCCCGGCCGCTTCCCGAGTTTGTTACGCCTGGCGGGCATACCGAGGATCGCGGCGGCGTTGACCCAGTACCGCCCACAGACGATCGTGCGGGCGCTGCTGATCTCGCTGCTGTTCAACCTGCTGTTGATTGGCTGGAATGCCGCACTCGGTTTTGGCCTGGGCCTGCGCCTGCCGCCGGTGCTCTATTTTGTTTTCGTACCCTTGACGTCGGTGGTGCTCCTGCTACCGGCGTTTGGTGGATTGGGTGTGCGCGAGCTGACGTACGTGACGTTGTTTGGCAGTGTAGGGATTGCGCCGGCCACGGCACTGGCGTTGTCGCTGGGGGTTTATGCGATCACCGTCGCGACCGGGTTGATCGGTGGTGCACTATACCTGCTACAGGGTATCCGTCACACCCGTGGAAAGAGCTAGGATGGAACCAGAACTCTCGATCGTGATTCCGCTGTACAACGAGGCCGACAATGTGCCGCCGTTGTACGATGAACTGACCGCGGCCCTGGCGGCGGTGGGCCGCTCCTACGAGGTGATCGTCGTCGACGATGGCAGTCGCGACGCGAGCTTTGCACGCCTGCGTGCTGTGCACGAAGCGGACCCTCGCTGGCGTGTCGTACGCTTCCGGCGCAATTTTGGCCAGGCGGCCGGTTTTGCCGCCGGTTTTGCCGCCGCGCGCGGACCCATCGTCATCACCCTCGATGCCGACCTGCAGAACGATCCGCAGGACATTCCCAAACTGCTTGCCAAAATGGAAGAAGGGTACGACATCGTCAGCGGCTGGCGCGTCGACCGCAAAGAGCCCTTCTTCAGCCGCCGCCTGCCCTCGATCACGGCGAACCGCCTGATCTCGGGGGCCACCAACGTCGTGCTGCACGACTACGGCTGCTCGCTGAAAGCGTATCGTCGCGAGGTCGTGAAGAACATCCGCCTCTATGGCGAGCTGCACCGCTTCATCCCGGCGTTGGCCAGCTGGATGGGCGTGACTGTGGCCGAGGTCCCGGTGAACGATCGCAAGCGGCGCTTTGGCACCAGCAAATACGGGATCAGCCGCACGTTTCGTGTCTTTTTGGATTTGATCACGGTGCGTTTTTTCCTGGCCTACGCCACGCGCCCGCTGCACGTCTTTGGCGGACTGGGTCTGGCTTCCGTGGGGGTGGGTGTGCTGATGGGGCTGTACCTGACCTTTGTCAAACTGGCGCTGGGGCAGGATATCGGCACGCGCCCGCTGCTGCTGCTGGCCGTCATGCTGGTGATCCTCGGCGTGCAGATGATCAGCATGGGCCTGCTGGGCGAGATGATTATGCGCACCTACTACGAATCACAGGACAAACCCATCTACGCCATTCGCGAGGTGTTGGGTCCTGGGCTGGAGCCGTCCTGATGACGCGGGGTTTGACCACGAAGTCCTCGACGGAGGAGTTCGCACCCCCCGGTGCGAACTCCTCCGTCGCGGGGGAGTTTCTTAGCAGAACGCACAGGTCACACCCAATAGATACTTAACGTTCCTGTGTGATCTGTATGTTCCATGCGGTTGATACGTTACGGATACACACCGCGGATGGTCAGTGCTTCGGCGACGCGGCCGATGGCCAGGGTGTTTGCTGCCATGCGGGTGGGCAGGTTCTTGCTCAGGGATTCGTGGAGTACCGCGGCAAAGGCGTTGATCATCAGGCGTTCGAGCTGGCGTTTGACGTCGCTCTCGCTCCAGAAGAAGGCCTGCAGGCTTTGCACCCATTCGAAATAGGATACCGTGACGCCGCCTGCGTTGCACAGAATATCGGGCACGATGAACACACCTTTGGCTTGCAGGATCTTGTCCGCATCCGGTGTCGTCGGACCGTTGGCCCCTTCGGCGAGGATCCGGGCCTGGATACGTTCGGCGTTATGTTCGGTGATCTGCCCTTCCATGGCGGCCGGAATGAGTATGGTGCACGGCAGCTCCAACAGTTCGTCGTTGGTGATACGCTCGGCGTCGGGGAACCCAATGACCGATCCTGTCTGGCGTGAAAAATGCTGCACAGCCTTGATGTCGAGTCCCTTCGGATTGTAGATACCGCCATTGACGTCGCTCACGGCCACGACTTCGATCCCCTCGCGCTGCATACAGCGTGCCGCGACCGAGCCGACATTGCCGAACCCCTGCACGGCGCAGGTTGCGCCGTCGATGGCGATGTTGAGGTGTTTCAGGGCCTCACGCGCCGTGTACATGACGCCGAGGCCGGTGGCATCGTAACGGCCTTCGGAGCCGCCGATGGGCACCGGTTTGCCGGTCACAACGGCTGGCACCGAGTAGCCGCGATGCATCGAGAAGGTGTCCATGATCCAGGCCATCACCTGGGGATTGGTGCCGACGTCGGGTGCCGGGATGTCGCCTTCGGGGCTGACCAGGATCGAGATTTCTGTGGCGTAGCGCCGGGTCAGGCGGCGCAGCTCGCGTTCGGACAGGGTACGCGGATCGACCACGACACCGCCTTTGGCGCCGCCGTAGGGCAGGTTCATCAGGGCACATTTCCACGTCATCCACATGGCCAGGGCGCGCGTTTCGTCGAGGGTTACCTGGGGATGATAACGGATGCCACCCTTGGTCGGGCCGCGTACCGTGCTGTGGTGGACACGATACCCGGTGAACATGCGGATCGTATCGTCATCCATTTCGACCGGGAAATTGACGGTCAGTTCACGTTTGGGGACGCGCAAGAACTCCACCACATCGGGCCGCAGGTGCATGTAACTGACCGCTTCGTCATACTGGGCCAATGCGACTTCATAGGCGCTGTGGGCGTGTGGTTCTTTTTGTTTGCTCATTTTTTGCCTCTTCATTGAGATGATGCCTCGAGATGACGTCTCGCAGTATGCTTATATTGATTCTAGCCCAGACCGCGATCTGCGTCAAGTGACAATGCAGCCCTCTGCCTGCAAACTTGCCAGACACGGCATGTTGGTTTAGAATCGGTCCATGACACTACCAGGCAACGGCGCGGAGAGGTCGATCTCTTGGCGCCGTCGTGTTTTGTATGAGCCCCATCCATTCCGAGAGGACGTAACAAGAGGAAAGACACATGGCTGAACAACGTAAGATCGTGCTGGGCGAGGAGAGTATACCCAAACAATGGTACAACATCGTCGCCGATATGCCCAACAAGCCGCTGCCACCGCTGAACCCTGCCACCCTGCAGCCTATCGAACCGGATGCGCTGGCTGCCATTTTTCCCATGGGCCTGATCGAACAGGAAGTCAGCGCGCTGCCCTGGATCGGGATTCCAGATGAAGTGCGCGATATTTACCGCATGTGGCGGCCCACCCCGCTGGTGCGTGCACGCAACCTGGAGAAGGCACTCGACACACCGGCGCACATCTACTTCAAGTACGAAGGTGTGAGCCCAGCTGGCTCGCACAAGCCGAACACTGCGGTGGCCCAGGCGTACTACAACAAGCAGGCCGGCGCCAAACGGATCGTGACCGAGACCGGTGCGGGTCAGTGGGGCAGTGCCCTGGCCCTGGCCTGCCGCCTATTCGACATGGCATGCGAAGTGTACATGGTGCGCATCAGCTACGACCAGAAGCCGTACCGCAAGTTGATGATGAACACCTGGGGCGCCGAGGTCATTGCCTCGCCCAGCGATCGCACCGCAGCCGGACGGCAGATCCTGGCGGCCGACCCGGACTCGCCGGGCAGCCTCGGCATCGCCATCTCGGAGGCCATCGAACGGGCGGTGGGCGATCCGCACACGAACTATTCACTGGGCAGCGTGCTCAACCACGTTCTCCTGCACCAGACGGTCATCGGTCAGGAGGCCCTTGAACAGATCGCCCTGGTCGACGATCTGCCCGACGTGGTGACGGCACCGTTTGGCGGTGGCTCGAACTTTGCCGGTCTCTCATTCCCGTTCCTGCGGCTCAACCTGACCCAGGGCAAAAAGATTCGCTGCGTGGCGGTCGAGCCAACCTCGGCACCCAAGCTGACGCGCGGCGTCTTCCGTTATGACTTCGGCGACACCATCGGCATGACGCCGCTGCTGCCGATGTACACACTGGGCCACAACTTCGTGCCGGCACGGATTCACGCCGGTGGGCTGCGTTACCACGGGGCGGGGGTCATCGTCAGCCAGCTCCTGCGGGACGGGCTCATCGACGCCGTAGCGATCGATCAAATCGAGAGCTTCGAGGCGGGTGTGCTCTTTGCCCAGCAGGAAGGGATCATCCCTGCGCCCGAAGCCAACTACGGCATCGCCCTCGCCGTGCGCGAGGCGCTGATGGCGCGCGAAGCGGGCACCCGCAAGACGATTCTCTTCAACCTGTGCGGCCACGGCCACTTCGACATGGGGTCCTACCAGGCCTACTTTGCGGGCGACCTGCCACGCCACGAGATGACCCAGGCAGAGGTCGACGCCGCCGTGGCGTTGATCGACACCCCAACGATCCCGGCGTAAGCAGTTTTTACCGCAGAGAACACATAGGGCTTGGAAAAGAATAACTTCCGGCATTATGGCTGGGATTCGCCGCTCCGAAGGCGGTGGCGGTTGCACAGTTGCCATCTTTCCAAAAAGATGGCAACTGTGCAACCGCCATCGCCAAATTCGATCAAAACAGCACGGGAAGTTATTCTTTTACAGACACATAGCGCACACAGATAGTCTCCAGGTGCGCTATGTGTTCTTTTTGTTACCCGGTAACGTCGTGCTGTTCCAGGAACTCTTCGATCGCCACCAACAGGCGATCCAGGTCGTAGTCGGTCACTTCACCCATGTGGGCAATGCGGAAGGCCTTATCTTTGTAGACCCCGTAGCCATTGCTGATTTCCATGTTGCACGTGTCCAGAAACTCGTTGAGGGCACGTACGCTGATACCGTGCGTGTTGGTCACCGTCGTAACCGTCGGTGAGCGGTAGCCTTCTTCGGCCATCAGCTCGAAGCCGTTCTGCACGGCCCAGTCCTGCGTACGCTGCGCCAGACGCGCGTGCCGCGCGATTCGCCGGGCCATGCCTTCGGCCAGGATGATGCCGAGCTGGCAGCCCAGGGCACGCATCAGCGAGATGGCGGGTGTGGCCGGTGTCGTATTCTTCTTCAGTGACTTCTCCAGGTTGACGAAATCGAAGTACCAGCCGCGCCCCTTGACGGTCTGGGCGCGCGCAAACAGGCGATCGCTGACCGCACAGAAGGCCAGACCAGGCGGTGCAGCCAGTGCCTTCTGGGAGGACGTCAGGCACAAGTCCAGGTCCCACGCGTCGAAGGGGATGTCTACCCCCGCAAAGGAAGAAACGGCGTCCACCAGCACCAGGGTGTCCGGGCTCACGGCACGCACGGCCGCGGCAATCTCGCCCACTGGACTCAGGACGCCGGTGCTTGTTTCGTTGTGCACGACGGTAATCGCTTCGACCGGACCATCGACCAGGGCTGCGGTCAGCGCCGCAGTGCCCTGCGCTGGTTTGACGGCGGTGTTCCACGGGACGTCGACGCGAAT
>CAZXQZ010000027.1:0-31499 GCA_964642445.1 uncultured Anaerolineae bacterium | reverse complement strand
CCTACTCCGTACTCCCTACTCCGTACTCCCTACTCCCTACTCCCTACTCCCTACTTCACATAAATCGGATTACTAAAAATCCACCCCCGCAGTTTGCCGCGGTGGCGGCGCCAGGCTTCGATGCGGTAGATGCCGGGGAGGTGGGTGGCGAACCGCAGGGTACGGCCGCGGGTTTGGGCAACGGGTTGGCCGTTGCGCAGGAGACGCAGCAGGGCCCGTTCGGGGGTGGTGGCCTCGAAGCGCCACGGTGACTCGCTGCGGGGAACGGTGTCGCCCATGATGGCATCGTGCGTGCCATCGCTGGCGGTGAAGCGGAAACCGCGCGTGTGCGCGATGCGGTCATACCCGACCCAGCAGTGTCCGGTCCGCAGGGCCTCGTAAACGGAGCGGCGGTCAGGCGCCAGCTCACCGCTTAAGGGTGCTGGCAGCAGCAGGTGGGTGTTGACGGCGCCGAAGCAGTAGCGATAGGGCAGGAAGTGGCGGCGGATCGGGCCAATGGTGAAGAGGTGGGCATGGGCGTCGGACCCACCCATGGCCACAATCGGTTGGCCACGTTGGATCAACAGCTCATCCCACAGTGCCAGCATCTCCGGCCACGGTCCGGTGCTAAACCAGTCGGGCCGGTGACTCATGAGCAGGGCGTGGGCTTTGCTGTGCGCGTAACCGCGGAACTCCGACATGAAGTTCCACAGCTCGATGCCGGTAAAGCCGCTGACCTCCCAGTTCCACCAGGGGTACTGGTGCGGCACCAGCTCGGTGGCACGTTCAACCGGGTGGGCGAAAAAAGTGAGCGCGCCTTCCGCACGCGCGGCATCGAGCAGGGCCTGCGGATCGGCCGCGTGCGGCGTGAGGTCGTGCCGGCTGCCCAGGATCAGCAGGTGATTGCCTTCAGGTACGCGGTGTACGTCGTGTACCTCTTGACCCACCAGCAGCAGCACATCACCGTACCAGCCCTCTTTACCGGCAACCAGCTGGTTGTGATCGGTGGTGATCAGAAAATCGAGCTGGTTGGCGCGAGCCGCAATCACCAGGTCGGCATGGGTGCCAGTACCGTCGGAGTGCACGGTGTGCATGTGGATGTTGCCCACCAGCTCGTGCCAGGTGGGCAGAGATGTTCTCACGTCGGGATAATCAGCATTCACAGCGCAAATTATACTCGGCCGTTGGGCATTGACAAAAGATGTGCGGCCATCAGCAAGCGGCGTTCCATCGCCGGGCATTGACGCGCCCAGCATCCTACGCTACAATCCCCACCTGTCAGTTTGTGCCCTACTTGGTCCGTATTCAATCCAGGAGGAAACCGATGAACGTTCGTAAGCTATTGGCGGTGTTCGTGCTTCTGAGTCTTCTGCTCACCTCCGCGACGGCAGCTGCCCCCCTGGCTGGCCCCTGCCTGCCCGGCGCGGCCTATGACCCGGCCTGTGATGTCGATCACGACGGTGACGTCGACATCCTCGACATCCAGCTCGCTGCGGGGCACTGGAACCAGAGCGGCACGTGGGTCAGCGACAACGACCACGACCACCTGGGCCAGACCTGGAGCGGGGACAATAACCCGCTCCGCATTCAGGGCACCTTCGGTGCATCGAACAGCAACGCGCCGCTTGTCCTGAGCAACAGCCAGTCGACCGGCGTGGGCTTGCGGGTGACTTCGGCCGGCGCTGATGGCATCTACGTGGGAAACGCGGGTAACGACGGCGTGTCGGTGGCGTTTCCGGGGGACGATGGGTTGTACGTGCTTTCATCCGGCGACGACGGTGTGTACGTGAACACGGCCGGTGGTGATGGTCTGGCTGTGGGTACCGCTTTCGGCCGCGGCGTGAACGTCGAGTGGGCCACCGGCGACGGCCTGTTCGTCTGCCGGGCTGGCGGGGTCGCGTCGTGTACACCCAGTGCCAGCAGCCACGGCCTCGAGGTGGGCAACGCGCAGTCCGATGGGGTACGCATCACGGATGCTGACGACGACGGTATCCAGATCGGGGACGGCACGAATTTCCCCAATAACGGCCTATTCGTGCCATCACCTGGCACGCCGGGCGACACGCTGTTGCCCAACACGTCGGATGCCAGCGGCCAGTGGGCCCTCTTCACCACTGATAACATCCAGGCCGGTAACGTTTTTGCCAGCGCACATACCCTGGTAGCCGTGGTGGGTGGGGAGGAGCCGCTCAACCCCGGTGATGTCGTGGCCGCGGCGGGCCTGGGTGCTGCCGTTCCCGGTGGCCACAGCCGCCTGGCCCAGGTGCAGCTGGCCACCCCCGAACAGGGCAACGTCGCCGGCGTGGTTCACAGTCGCATGGTTATGCGCACGCTGCCAGGCAAGGTGGACGAGCAGGACCTGCGCAGCGTCGACGGCCCGGCCCGACCCGGTGATTTTGTGGCCGTTATTGTTTTTGGTGCGGCCCTGGTCAAGGAGGAGAAGGGTGCCACCATTCAACCTGGCCAACGTGTGGCGGTTGGAAAATCTGGCGCCGTGCGTGCATTGCAGACGCGAACGATCGACGGCATGATGGTCAGGGAGGGTGCACCGACGGTTGGTGTGGCGCTGGAGGCACCAGGTGATGGTGTTGTTTGGGTGCTGGTCAATCCACAGTAACCGGGGCCTTTGCTCCATTTGTACTGTTTTTGAGCCAGGAGGAGACCGATGAACATGCGCAAGCTGCTCTTGATAACCCTGATTGTGGGAATGCTGCTGCTTTCCAACGCTACCTCTGCCGCCCCCATGGCACGACCCTGCCAGGCCGGCACCACCTACGACCCGGCGTGCGACGTCGACCACGATGGTGATGTCGACATTTTTGACATCCAAAAAGCTGCCGGTCATTGGAACCAGAGCGGCCCATGGACCAGCGATAACGACCACACCCACCTGGGGCAGGTGTGGACCGGCACCAACAACCCGCTGGTCCTCACCGGGTCATTTGGTGTTCCAACCCTGGCACCGCTGGCGCTGAGCAACAGCCTGGGCTACGGGCTGTCGATCCCATCGGCCGGCCTGTCGGGCGTGGCTATCGGAACGGTGGGAACCGATGGCGTGTTCGTCAACTCAGCTGCCAACTCCGGTTTGCGTGTGGCGTCAGCAACGTTTCAAGGCGTCAGTGTGGGTTCGGCCGGTATCCACGGCGTCAGCGTGGAGTCGGCCGGCGTCCGCGGCGTCAACGTGGATTGGGCCGGCGGGGATGGATTGTTCGTCTGTAGAACGGGCAGCGCCCCCGGATGTAACGCCTCACCCTCCAACAACGGCGTAGAGATTGGCAACGCCGAGGATGACGGACTGCATGTAGGGCGGGCCGACGACGATGGCGTACACGTGCAGTCGGCAGGCAGCGAAGGTGTCTTCGTAGAGGACGCGTTCTATACTGGCATCCGCGTAGGCTCGGCGGGCAACGATGGGTTTGCTGTCGACGACGCGTTCGATGTTGGGGTTCGAGTGAATTCGGCGGGCGGTGTTGGCATGCAGGTGACATCGGCCGGCGACGATGGCGTATATGTGCACCAGGTGGGCAACCCGAGCAATCTCATTACTAACCCTGACCGCAACGGTCTCGAAATAGCTGGCGCGGAGACCCACGGAATCTTTGTAGGTCGCGCCGATTACCACGGCATTCTGGTGCAATCGGCTGGCGAGCAGGGTCTCGAAATTCAGCACGCAGGTAGTGATGGGCTCCATGTTACGGGCGATTCGGACGCGGCAGTGTTCTATGGGGGAATCGCGGTGGTTGGCGGTAGCTGTGGTGGCTGCCGCCTGGTCACGTTTGCCATGAATGTAGCCGACCAGCCTCTGGTACTGGGTGACGTGGTGACGCTGGCCGGGTTGCGTGAGACCGAAATGGACAGCGGTCCCGTGCTGCTGGAGGTCGTCCCGGCCATAGTCGGCCGGCCACCGGTCGGCGTGGTCACCGGTCGCGCCACGCTGGTTGTGGACGACGATCCGATGCCAGGGGCGACGGGCCGCCGCCTTGTATCAGGTGAGGGTCCGGCCGCGCCGGGCGAGTACGTAACGGTGCTGTACGGTGGCCTCGCTCAAGTGCGGGTGAGCGCCGATCGAGACGCTATCATCGCTGGCACGCGCCTGACGGCGTCCGCGCGACCAGGCCATGTTGGAGCTGCGCGGACGGTCATGGTCGAGGGCGTCGAGTTGGAGGAAAGGGCGCCGGCGCTGGGGGTCGCGCTGGAGCCGCTGGCGGCGGGTGAGGGGCTGATCTGGGTGTTGGTAAACGTGCAGTAATCACCCACAATTTTCTATCCCACGTCCTTTGACAGGCACCTCCTGCGGCGCGATACTGGATCGTGCAAAGGGTGTGTATTTCCTTCACTTACCGGCCGGGCGGGAAAATCGCCATTTCGTCGCCGGCGTGCACCGGAACGCCGAAACCGCCGTGATACTTCAGATCACGCCCGTTGAGCAGGACACGCCAGGCGTTTTTGGGCACGTAGACCGGCACGATTTCGGGCCACAGCGAATCGGCCCGCTGCGGTGGCACTTCACGCCAGATGCGATCGAGGGCTTCACTGCGCGTCTGCGGCAGGTAGTCGAAGAACTTGCGCAGCACTTCGGCAGCCGTGGTCTGCTCAGCGGCGTGCACGGTAAGTTGGTTCTGACCCACCAGCGGACGCATGCGCCCAAAGAGGTTTAGCCGGATCGGTACGTCGCCGTTGTCCAGGGCGCGTGCCACCCGGTACCCCAACGTCATCTGGTTGAGCTGGACCGATAGGTATTTGGCCCAGCCGCCCAGGGCCCGCGCAGCGGTAGCGGCATCCCGCACCTCGGCCGCAATGGCGCCGGCAAAGGTTGCCTGCACCAGGCCCATCGAGCCGGTGACGAAGGTTTCCGGCACGTGAATCGCACGTGGCCCGTGGGCCGCATGTATCTTGCCCGCGCGGAAAAGGTACGTGGCAAAGTCGGTCCCCAAATCCATCCCAATGGTGCGCGCAACCCATACGGCAAAAAAGCGGCGCCGCTCCTGGAGGTGCGCCTGGTCGAATCCTTCCTCCCAGCCGAGGATGGCCGCGGTCTCCGGCACCTGCTGCAGGTAGTTGTAGGTGTCCTCGACCAGCCTGGGGGCAATGCGCAGCAACGCCTCGACCGTGGCCAGCATGGCATGCTTCTCCTCCGGCGTCAGCGCGACGAAGCGCAGCATGCGCTCCCACTCCTCCACCGGATGCGGTGCCAGCCCTGCGATTTCCATGTTGTACTCGATATCCTGGCCATTGTTCATACGATCCTCTTCGTGCCTATCAGGGGCTCGTAAAAGAATAACTTGCCGTGCCTTTTTGATCGAATTTGGCGGTGGCGGTTGCACAGTTGCCATCTTTCCAAAAAGATGGCAACTGTGCAACCGCCACCAGGTCACCCGATGACGCTGGATCGAACGGCCGCCCGTCCAGCGCGCCGTAGAACGTGATGTCGCCGAAACCGGCCAGACTCAATGCCTCACGCAGGTCAGCCGCCAGGAGCGGGCGCTGCCGCGTGCTGTTGACCTCGACCGTCCACGCCGATTCGGCCCACTGGAACAGCGCCGTATGAAAGGTGATCCCGGCATCGTCGTAGTCGGCAAAACGCCAGACGAGGGTGCCGGGCTTGCCGCTGGCGGCAAAAAAGCGCGGCCGGCGCTGCATGCGCAGATCATAATTGAGATTGTGCAATATGACAATCCCCCCCGCCACCAGTCGTTGGTGCATTTGCTGTAGAGCTGCCACCAGTTCTTCCTGCGTCAGCAGGTGCGGCAGCGAGTTCCCCAGGCACAGCACGGCATCGAACACCTCACCGACGTGCGTGCCCAGCTCGAGCAGATCACTCACGACGAATGTCGCCGCGACCCCAGCCTGCGCGGCGTTGGATTCGGCGGCCGCAATCATCGCCGGACTGGCATCGCTGCCGCTGGCCACGACACCGCGCTGGGCCAGGGCGATGACGTGGTGGCCCGTGCCGCACGCTGTGTCCAACACACGGTGTACCCCGTGCGCGGCCAACGTCCGCTCGATCCAGGGCATTTCGAAAGCCAGGCGCGGCGGCCAATCATTCATGATGTCGTACACGGCGGCAAGCCGGTCGTAGAAATTGCTGCTGTGACTGATGTTCATCGCTGTCCGAATGGTATCACCAGCCAACACCGGGTCGCAGTGACTTTTGTCTCGCGGTCGTTGGTTATTTTACACATTTTTGGTATCCTGTGGTAAAATCGTTTTCATGAAGGCTGAGATCGTCACCATCGGCACGGAGCTGCTGCTCGGACACATCGTCGATACCAATGCTGCTTACCTGGCGCAGCAGCTGGCTGCTAACGGTGTCGATCTCTACTACAAAACGACGGTGGGCGATAATATCGAGCGCATCGCCGGGGTGATTACCCAGGGCCTGGCGCGCAGCGATGTGGTGATTACCAGTGGTGGTTTGGGACCCACAGTCGACGATGTGACACGCGATGCGATTGCCCGTGCGACGGGGCGTGGACTCGTCTTCTACGCCGACGCCTGGGAACAGGTGCAGACGATGTTTGCCCGCTGGGGGCGGGCACCCGACGAAAATAACCGCCGCCAGGCGATGCTGCCCGCGGGCAGTATTCTCGTGCCCAACCCCGTGGGTACTGCGCCCGCCTTCATCGTCGAAACTGAAAACAGTGCGCTGTTCTGCCTGCCGGGCGTGCCGCGTGAGATGAAACACCTGACCGAAGCGGCGCTGGTGCCCTACCTGCGACGCCGCCTGGGTGGCCAGCCACCGGTCATCAAGTCACGTGTGCTGCGCACGTGCGCAATCGGTGAGAGCGCCATCGACACGTTGATTGCCGACCTGGAAACAGGCACCAACCCGACGGTTGGCCTGGCCGCCCATCCCGGACAGACCGACATCCGCATCACAGCCAAAGCGGCGAGCGAGGCGGAGGCCGATGCGTTGATCGTGCCTGTCGAAGAAGACATTCGGCGGCGGTTGGGACTCGCCATTTACGGCGTCGACCAGCAAACGCTCGAGGACGTTGTGGCCCGCCTGTTGGCCGAACACCAGCTGACCGTTGCCCTGCTCGAGACCAACACCGCCGGGGCGATTGCGCGGCGCCTGCAGGAAACGCCGTACGGCGCCGTCGTGCGGGCCGTGGTGGCGGTCGACGATGCTGCAGCGCTCTGTGAAACCTTGAGTTTGCCCGATGATTTGTGTCGGGCACCCTGGCCAGACGACGACCTGGCCGTGGCTGCGGCCGATGCGCTGCGAGTGCAGCGCGGCGTAGATTACGCCCTGGCGATTTTTGGTACGTTGGAAGCCCACGAAACGCTCTACGCGGGGGAACGCGGCCGGTCGGTCTGCGTATTGTCATTTGCCGAAGGGCGGCTCGTTCGTCGTTATGATTTGGGTGGAACTGGTGAGGTCACGCAGCGTTGGCTCGGGAACCGTGCCCTCGACTGGTTACGGCGTGTGATCCTGAAGGGGGAGACGTAGGCATCCTCTGCCGCCATCTCGACCTGTATCACACCTGCTGCGCATGAAGAGGTTGTATGTCGCCAAATTCATCTTCCAAGACCCCGGCGGGCCGTAAACCGACGGGTCGTACCCGAGCACCCGCGCGGCGGTACAACACGGCGCAGCGCATGCCGGTGCCGCGCCTGGCTTCCCTGCCGCGCCCGCGCGTAACCCCTGGGCCGCTGCTGCAGCGCTACGGACTCATACTGGCCCCAATTCTCGTATTATTAGGGTTCTTTATGATCGTCGGCAGCGCGCGTGCCCTGCTGGCACCGCCGAAGGTCGGTGTCACAACAGTCTCGGCCAGCCAGGCACCGGTTGATGCAGCGGCGTATGTGCACGATACCCCATATCTGACAAATACTCAGAACATCCTGGTTCTGGGCTCAGACCGCCGCGCCGACACGCCTAACTGGCGCACCGATGTCATGATGATCGTCACAATCGACCGGTCCAACGGCGCAGCGGGTGTGATCAGCATCCCGCGCGACCTGTATGTCGACATTCCAACTCGGGGCATGGGGCGTATCAATACGGCTGACTATTTCGGGAGCAACGGCGGCGAGGATATGCCAGCCGGCGCGCGCACCATGGCCGAGATCATCCAGCGTGACATGGGTGTCGCCATCGACAATTACATCCGCCTCGACTTTACCGGCTTCCGCCAGTTGATCGACGCACTGGGTGGGATCGATGTCGAGGTAGATTGCCCGCTGGAGGATTATTTCCTCGAAGTGGCGATCGGCCGGCCGCGCATCGAGGCGGGTCTGCAGCACATGGATGGGCAGACCGCCCTGGCCTACGTGCGGACGCGGCGGCAAGGCGGAGATTTCGACCGTGCGCGGCGGCAGCAGCGAGTTCTGATGGCCGTACGCAACCAGGCCGTGTCGACGGACCTTCTGCCGCGCCTGCCTTCACTCGTGCCCGCTGCTCTGCAGCTGATCGAAACCGATTTGAATCCTTTCCAGCTTATGAGCCTGGCACGGTTTGGCGTGACGATGGACCTGAGTAAGCTCAAAGGCTTCGTGATCGATGCCAACATGACGGAATTTTACACAACGGAGGATGGGGCCGAAGTCCTCAAACCCGATTGGGATGCAATCCACACGGCGATTGGCAATCTATTTTCCCCAACGGCCAGGTCGCTGTTGGAATCCAGCGATCGTTCGATGACCTGCCCGCAGTAATCCGATGACCACGCGGCGCGTGAACCTGCGAGCAGCGCTTTCCCAGCACGTGCCGTGCGCCCGCGTGCCGCACGAGTCCACCCGGTGGACCGCCAGCACCTGGACACCCGTGCTGAGCGTGAACGTAATGAGCGAGGTCCTGTGATGCCGGCAATCTGGATGCCCCAGTTCGTTCGACGTGCCCCGTTTTGGGCGGGCCTCGTTGTGTTTGTGATTGTGTTGGCCGGCTGCACGCAGCCACTGGTCGTCACGCCGGTGAGTTCTCCAACGCCATCGGCCACACCGACCCCGACGAGCCGGCCAGCCGCGACACCCACCCCCACACCGACCCGCCCGTTTTTGCCGACCTTCACGCCAACCCCAGGCCCGACGCCGCGGCCGATGCAGGGCACGACCAACATCCTGCTGCTCGGTTCGGACCGGCGCGGGGCGCGCGGCACGGGCCGTACCGACGTCATGATTGTCGTTGCCGTTGACAATGTCAACCAGCGTGTGGGTGTCGTCAGCCTGCCGCGTGACCTCTACGTCAACATCCCCGGCGTGGGTCAGCAGCGCATCAACACGGCCGACGTGTACGGTGAGCTGCGCCGGCCGGGCAGCGGTATCTCCCTGGTCAAAGAAACGATCGAATCGAACCTCGGTATCCCGATCGATAAGTATGTGCGGATCGACTTCGAGGGATTCATGCAGGTGATCGATGCCCTCGGCGGCATTACGGTTACCGTGGACTGCCCCCTGCACGAAACCTGGCGCGACCCGTCCGCCCCCGGTGGGTCGGTGCGGCTCGATTTCGAGCCGGGTGATCATCACATGGATGGGCGTACCGCCATGTGGTATGTGCGCACGCGGCGGCAGGGCAACGACCTGGACCGCGGGCGCCGCCAGCAGCGGGTGCTGGTAGGTCTCAAGAATCGTGCCGAAGAGGCCAATCTCCTGCCGCAGGTGCCGGCGCTGTTCAATGCGCTGCGTAACAACGTGGATACCGACCTCAGTTTGCTGGACGTCATTGCCCTGGCCCGCCTGGGTGTCGAGTTGGATGCGGGCGACATACACAGCCGTGTTTTCGATTTCACCATGGCGCGACCTTTCCGGACATCGGGCGGTGCCTCGGTCCTGCTCCCCAACCAGCCGGCCATTCGCCAGGCGTTCGATACGATCTGGGATGCACCCGACGTGATCACCTCGACCGACCGCTCGCAGCGCTGCCCGTGATGCATGGGGATTGGGGGCTCGGAGCCGGGGATTGGAGAGAGAAGACGCGTGCCAAATTTGGCACGCGTCTTCCCATGTGGTACCCTTGGGGGCGGCGGATGGTGCTGCTGCGATGAAGGTGGCCGTCCGCAACGAAGAGGACGTACCGGCCTGTAACCAACGGCGACCCGTGTTCGTTCTCTGAATGAGGTATTCTGTCTTCATGAAACCAACGGCATTTTACGCGCGCCCCGCTGGGCGCCTTTTCTTGTTGTTTCTCCTGGTCACCCTGCTGACCAGCTGCGGCACACCATCGGCACCTGAGCAGCCTCCCACCGCCATGGCTACGGCGACCGCTGCGCCGGCCACGCCCACGGAAGTGCCCACCAACCCGCCGCCGACGGCCACGCCGACCAAGGTGCCGGCCACGGCGACGCCCACGACGATACCGACAGCCACCCTGGAACCGTCCACGGTGACACCGCTGCCACCCACACCGACCACCGTGGCTGCCGCGACCGTGGTAACGACAACCGCTGCCGTGACACCCACGGCGGTTCCTACGCGCGATCCAAATGCCCCACGCCCGCTCGACCAGACCTTCAACATTCTGCTGATGGGATCGGACCAGCGGCCGGGTGAACGTGCCTGGCGCACCGATACGATCATGATTGCCGCCGTCGATTTTCCTAACAAACAAATTGGCCTGGTCAGCCTGCCGCGCGACTTGTGGCTGGACATTCCTGGATACGGTATGTCGCGCATCAACATGGCCGACTTTGTGGGTGAGTACGAAATCGAATACCCGGGCGGCGGACCAGCCCTGCTCCAGCAGGTCATATCGAACACGTTCGATATTCCGATTCAGCGCTATGCCCGGATGAATCTGCTGGCCTTCGAGAAGGCGATCGATACGATTGGCGGCGTTACCGTCAACCTCGACTGCCCGCTGCTCGAAGCAACACCCGACCCGCATAACCCAGATAAGCTGAACGAGGTGTTCTACGACGTCGGTCCGCACCACTTCAACGGGCGTGAAGCGCGTCTTTACGCCTCCTACCGCTACTACACCGGCGACTGGGACCGCTCGCGTCGCCAACAACAGGTGTTGATGGCCATTCGCGATCAGGCGCTGCAGCTGAATATGATCACCAAGGTGCCCGAGCTGTGGGTCACCTTCCGCGATGCCTTCCAGACCGATCTGACGCTGAAGGAAGTGCTGGACCTGACGACGTTCGGCCTCTTGCAGATGGACATGAAGGACGTGCACGGCGTGGTCGTGGACTACCGGCTGGTGACACCCTACCGTACGCCAGGCGGTGGTGCAGTGCTCCTACCCAAGGTGCCGGAGATCACCCAGGCCATCGACAACATTTTCACCCTGGCACCGCTGCGTGAAACAGCGGCCCAGCCCGTGGCCGGCTGCAAGGTGAAGTCACGCGCCACGCCCACGCCGGTGCCAACCGAGACACCGACCGCGCTGCCGCCGCCCGAGAATTGACCTGTACCCAATGACGACCACGATCTACCAGGTGCCTATACGGCCTAGCTACGACGAACGGACGCATACGATCGTGCTGCGCCTCGGTCGCGGCCGCCGCCCGCGTGCTGTGGCCGCCGCGCTGCCCGCCGAAGGTATCGTCGAGCTCGATGCGCGCGGGCGCCTGGTTGGTCTGATTGTGCTGGACAACAAGTTCTTGCACGTGGGCCAGCGGCTGGTCGGCCTGCCTACCCTGCCAGAGGATTCACCGGCACCGGCAAACGATGCGATTACCTATGACCTGGCTGGTCGCGTGGCTCGTCTGTGCATTCAGGGGACCGCCGACACGCCGCAGCGCGTGGTGCGCAGCGTGCGCATCGAGGTGGATGACCAGGACCGGCTTTTGGCGGTGCATATTCCGGTTATGGGGAGTCGCCGGCGTGATCCGGACCTGTCGGTGGCATTGGGCTACCTGGTGTGAGGTTGTCGTGCCTGGTTGTGGCACGTGCAGAACCCGGGGTCGGCCGCGTGACCGGTGGGTCGATCAATAACAGGCTGACCACGATCAGGATGCCCCCCAACCACTGAATGGGTGCCATCACCTCGCCCAGGAAGACGCCTGCCACCAGCACGGTCGTCAATGGCTCGACGACCCCGATCAGCGCCGTCTGGGTGCTGCCGATGTATTTGATGGACGTAAACATCGTCAGGCGCGTGGCGACCGTGCCCAACAGGGCTACCCCCAACACCGGCCACCAGCCCGCCCAGGTGGTCGGTAGCGCACTCCCTCCAACAACCAACCGCACCCCGGTTGCCATCACGGCCATGATGCTGATGACGTACAGCGCCACCGTGCGCGGGTCGACGTCGTGGATGACGATCTGCCCCAGCACCAGGTACAAGGCATACGTAAAGACGGCCACCGCGACCAGGATGACGCCGCTCACCTGCACCGTTCCCCCGGCCGGGTCGATGAGCAGGGCCACACCGCCCAGGGCGATGGCCAGGCGCACCATGCGCCGCCGCGTCAGCGGCTCGCCGCGCAGACGCAGCAGCAGAATCACCACCGCAGGGTACAAGTAAAGCAGCAGGGTGGCGATCCCAGCGGGCAGGCGTGTCAGTCCCCAGTAGTAGCTCAACTGGGCGATCGTATTGGCCGCCGCCATGAGGGTGCAGCTCCACAACACGGTTCGCCGGATGGGAATGAACTGACGCCCGAACAGAAAAAAGACCACCCACAGCACCAGGGCAGCCACCACCAGGCGCAGCATGGTAAACGTGTTGGGATCGATGCTGGTTTGGTATGCGTATTTGGCGAAGATGGAATTGAACGCCAGCAGGATGCTGGCAATGAAAGCCATCGTAACGCCGATCTGGGTGCGGCGCTGCTGATCCATGTGCACGCGCGGCGGGATGCTATCTTCGGCCAACAAGCAGAATGCCTCCCGGCGCCAGGTACAGGGCACCCAATAACAACGCCCAGCCGCCCCAGCCCAGGTTGAGGGGGCGGTTATAGACGATGGCGATCTCGGGCTGAATCTGCTGCCAGGTGAGGAGAGGGACGACCGCCACCAGGGCACACACCACGAACAACACACCGGCGACCACGCGCAGCCAGCGGGCCGCGGGCACGGCCGCATCTTGCCGCCAGATGGCCAGCAGGGTCACGGCGCTGAGCAGCAGCAGTACGGCGATCGTAATGACCTGCAGGCGGTACTCGGCCTGGCCAAACGTGACCGGCGACCAGGCTGGCGGCAGCAAAGCCAGGGCACAGGGGATACTGGCCAATACCAGGCTGCCACGCAGCCAGCGCGGCCACTGTCCACGGTTGACCAGGGCCAGCAGGTTCAGCCCTAACGCCAGCACCACCAGCGGCCAGTAGAACACCTCACGCGTCAAAGCCAACTGCCCGCCGCGCACCGCCGGCAGGAACTTGACATACTCCGGCAGGTCGATGCCCAAGAGGATCAATCCCGGACTGGGATGCACGACCCAGGCACCCCAGGCCGCGGCCGCCATGAAGATCAGGCCGATGCTGAGCAGTGCTGTTGCCGCGTCCAGGCGCCAGCGCGTGGCGACAGGATCGGCGGGTACGGGTGCTGATGCCGGGCCGGTCGGTGTACTTGCTGGCTCGCTCATCGCAGCTCGCGTTGGGCCCGCTCCAGGCGAAAGCGCTGGCGCTGGCGGCCTTGCTCGAATCGTACGTGTTCCTCGTCCGTCTCCAGCAGCAGACCGGGTACCGCGGTGGGGCAGCGATTGCCATCCAGGGCCACGTATACGACGTAGGCCGTGTTGGTGAGCACCGATTTGCCGGTCATCAGGTTTTCCGAATAAACCCGCACCATGACCTCCATGCTCGTGCGCCCAACGTAGGTCAGCGTTGCCTCCAGGGTGACCAGCTCACCGACCAGGACGGGGGCGTTGAACGTCATCGAGTCGATGGCAACGGTGACGCTGGGACAGCGGGAATGGCGCACCGCGGCGATCGCCGCCACTTCGTCGACGAGTTTCATGATCCAGCCGCCGTGCACGTTGCCGTGGGTGTTGGCATGTTCTGGCATCATGAACTGACTCAAGACGGTGTGACTGGCGCTGGGTGGTTTGATTTCCAACGTGGTGGTCATGCATCCTCCAGGGTATGCGCGTACGCGTGCAGCAGCGCCTGCGCGGCGCTTGGCCAGGTAAAACGGGCGGCCTGTGCAAAGCCGCGTTGGCGCAGGGTGGCACGCAGGATATCATCGGTCAGGAGTTGACCGAGTGCCTGCGCAAGGCCGGCGACGTCATCGGCGGCAACGAGCAGGGCGGCCTGGCCGGCAGCTTCGGGCAGTGACGAGTTGTTGGCCGTGACGACCGGTGTGCCGCAGGCCATGGCTTCGATGACCGGGATGCCAAAACCTTCGTAGCGGCTGGGAAACGCAAAGGCGTCGGCCAGGCTATAGAGGGTGGGCAAATCGGCTTCGGCCACGTAGCCGAGGAACTGCACCCAATCGTGCAGACCGAGCTGCCGCACCGTGTCGAAGATCGATTGGTACAACCACCCCTGGCCGCCGGCAATGACCAACGCATGAGGCAGATGTGCACTGGCCCGGGCCAGGGCATATGCCCGAATGAGGGTATCGTAGTTCTTGCGCGGCTCCAACGTACCCACTGCCAGGATGAACGGTGTGCGCAGTGCGTACCGCCGGCGTACGTCATCTCGCTGCGCCGCATCGGTCACCGGCCGGTACGCCGGCCCGACGCCGGGATAGACGACGTCGATACGCGCCGCGTCGACACCCAACAGTGTGACCAGGTCTTGTTTCGTGCTGGCCGAGTCGGCCAGGATACGCGTGGCGCGGCGCACGGCGTGGGGCACGGCTTGTTCCAGGTAGCGACGCAGACCAGGGTCGGCGCAGTCGGGCACCTGCAGAAAAGAGAGGTCGTGGACCGTCATGACACCGCGCGCACGGCGCAGGGGCGGCAGCACGAAATCGGGCGAGTGGTAGATGTCGACGCGGCCGGTGAACCAGTCGGCGGGCAGCGGCAGGTGCAGACGGTGCCAGAGGATGGCCTGATGGCGGCTGCTGAGCGGGATGCGACGCACCGGAAACGGTGGCATGGACCCTGCCGGGTGATCAGCTGCATCGGCAGCTCGCAGCAGGGTGATGTCGGCGGGCGGCGCCAGGGCCAGCAACCCGTCGACCAGGCCGCGGGTGTAGCGCCCAATGCCCGCACCCTGGCGCAGGGCTGGTGTGTAGTCAATCGCAATGCGCATGAGCCGGGAACCGTGCGATCGTCAAGCGCGGCGCGACCGTCGCCGACACGCAGGCACGCTCAGATGCCCCGGTAGGTCCAGAGACGGTTGACACCGAAGTTCCAGAAGAGAACGATGCAGATGGCCACGGCCTTGGCCAGGTTATAATCCCATGGGTGCGCAACGAACGGTTCGAGAAGGGCCAGTGTCACAGCCAGCACGACCTGGTTGATGATCAAACCGATCAGGTTGACGGTGAAGAATTTGGGGAGCTGGGAACGTTTTTTGAACTTTCGGCTTTCGGGGAAGGTCCACAAGCGGTTCCAGGTGAAATTGCTCAGTACGGCGCAGGTGAAGCTGATTGGATTCGCCTGGAGCGGTGTCAGGCCGACCACCAATACGAGGAAGTTGAGCACGGCAAAATCGACGACAGCACCAATCGTGCCCACAACGGCAAATTTGAAGAAACGGGTGACTTCTTTACGGTCCGCCTGATTCAGCGCAGCGGTAACACGAGCCATGAGCGATTTCAGACCTCTTTTTCCTTCTCAGTTCTCGACAGGTAAGTATAGTGGGGGGGCCATCTTCTGTCAAAGTGACGGCCTGAAACGATTATTCGTGCGCCGATTCGTTGATGGCATTTGTGACCGGCACCGTCAGCAGAGCCAACACCAGCGCCAGATGCAGGTACATGCGCTGGACGAGGAGGTTATCGAACAGATTGTGTACGCTCAGGTGAACGATGATGCCGAGAACACCCAGCGCAGCCGCCCGCTGCCAGCTGCTGACGCCGCGGTGGCGTGACACGCGCCAGGCCTGCCCAATCGCCACGAACCAGAGCAGCATGTAACTGAGCAGTCCCACCAGACCAGTCTCCGCCCAGGTGTGCAGGTAGATGTTGTGGGCATGGCCCAGGGGATCCTGCCAGCGCGGCAGGGCTACCTGCGGATAGACCGTGGCATAATTGCCGGCACCCACGCCGAACCACGGGGTTCGTTCGATCATCTGCCAGGCCGCATCCCAATGCGCCACCCGCTCGACGACGGCGAAGTTGTCGTCGTTGACCTCCACGGTGCGCACGTCGAAGCCACCCAGGTACTGCTGCACGTCGGCCAGGCGGGCGCCGACGGCGCCGGTACTCAAGCCGCCATTCAGCAACAGGATCAGCGCCAGGATGCCGGCAGCGGCCAGGCTCATCAGGAAGGTGCGTCGGCTGCGCAGCGTGGTCACCACCAGCACACCGGCCAGGATGCCCAGCCACGCCCCGCGCGACCAGCTGGCGACAGCGCCGGCCGCAATCAGCGCCGTGGCGACGCCGCTGCCTAGCAGGTAGAACCACGCCGTGCGGACATTGCGGCGCTGCACCTGGCCGAGTGACCAGTAGAACAGCGAAAGCGCCAGGGGCAGAACCAGCCCCAGGTAGCCAGCATAGGGGTTGGGCTGGCGAAAGGTGCCGTACGCACGCAGGAAGCGGCCGAGGATTTGGAACGCCGGCGGGCCGACTTGAAATACGAACTGATAGAGCCCCAGGAGCGCCTGCAGGCTGGCACCGGCGAGAATCGCAGTCACCAGCCAGCGTGCCGGCCGGGTTACATCACCACCGGTCGTGGGCGCAGGTGCCCACAGCAGGTCAACGGCCATCAGGTACAGGACCAGAACTTCGATCCATTTGACCAGCTCTGGTGCAGCTTCACGCAGCGAAACGGCCGGCAGCAGGGAGATGCCGGCTGCCGCCGTGACCAGTACAAGGGGCAGGTAAAGCGGGGCGATCGGAATGCCGGCTGGCGTGCGGGATGTGCGCCAGGGTGCCGGCAGGATGAACCGACCGCTGGCCAGGCGCATCACCAGCCAGCAGCCGAGGGTCCAGGCCAACAGGGCTTCGGCCATGCCGGCATTGGTGCCGAACACGACCTGCTCGCCGACCGTGGCAAACGGAATGCTGGCAGCAAGCAGGTACAATCCCCACTGCGGTCGCAGCAAGATCGCCAGGGCAAGTGACGTACCGGCGAGTACCGGTCCGAGGAGTGTAAGCGGCAAACGAGCCAGCGCAGCGGCCAGGAGTACGAGCAGCACCGCCCAGCCAGCAGCCGGCAGCCAACGGACGAGCGCATGTCTGAACTGAAGTGCCATTTGCGGTAGATTGTAGAACAAACCGTGGGTTTGTCAATTGGAATGTCGGCCATTGACGAACCGGCGATTTGCCGGTATACTTCTGCCCACAGTTGCCCAATTATACCTGAGGGAGAGAAACTAGAAGAAATGGCCAAAAAATCGGCGTCGATCGGTAAACAGTCGACCCCCAGCAGTGGCAAGAGCAGCACCCCAGCGGCCAACACATCCCCCCCATCGCGCGGCCTCTCGCGCAACGCGATTATTCTCATCGTGGTGGGTGTGATTGCTGCGTTCGGCCTGGTTTTGGTCGTGCAGCAGCTCAGCCTGGCGAGTAGTACCAGCACCACGACGGCCAGCGCCCCCGCCGGCGATAGCGGTTCGGTGATCGGTTCGGCCGACGCTAAAGTGATCGTCATGGACTTTTCCGACTTCCAGTGTCCGCACTGCAAGACGTGGGCGGAGAGCGTCGAGCCGCAGTTACGTGCAGAATACGTCGATACCGGTAAGGTCCAGCTCGACTACAAGCACTTCCTGGTGATCAGCAAAGAGTCCGAGTATGCCGCCAACGCCGCCGAGTGCGCAGCCGAACAAGGCCTGTTCTGGCCCTACCACGACCTTCTGTTTGCCCAACAGGGCCTCCAGGGCCGCGACACCGTCAGCCCCAGCAATCTGAAGCGTCTGGCTGCTCAGATCGACGGCATCGACGAGGGTCAATTCAACGCGTGTGTCGATGGCAACAAATACCAGGAGGTGGTTTACCGCGACATGCAGGAAGGCAACGACCTGGGCGTCACTGGCACACCGAGTATCTTCGTCAACGGCACGAAGGTCGAAAACGGCCAGGACTACAACGCGGTCAAGGCGGCCATCGAAGCCGCCCTGGCCAGCGCGCAGTAGCTCCGCCTGGCGATCACACGCAGTCGCGGACTTACGTGTTATCCGAAGACATAGATTGAAAGGACCTGCCATGGCCAAGTCTGTTTCATCGACCGTTCCCGCAGTTGCCAGCACCCGAAAATGGTCTGAGTTTGTCATTCCTGTCCTGGCTCTTTTGGGCATTGGTATTTCGGGCTACTTGACCTATACCAAGCTCAGTAACACGACCGCAGTTTGCCTGGGTCTGGGCGAGTGTGAAACGGTTCAGAACAGCCCTTATTCTGAGATCTTTGGGATTCCGATTGCCCTGCTGGGTTTGCTGGCGTATGCCATGATCCTGTTTTTGTGGTGGTGGGGACGCAGTCCCGAACGCGCCAATTCCGACCTGGTACCGGTGGGGATCTTCGGCATTTCGCTGTTTGGGTTCTTATATTCGGCCTATCTGACCTACCTGGAACTGTTCATCATCGAGGCGATTTGCCCGTGGTGCGTTGCCTCGGCTATCGTCATGACGGCTATCATGATCATATCAGGCGTGCAGGCGTACCGCGAGTTGTCTTGATTCAGGATCGAGGGCCATGATCGCTGCCGATACCGTTCTGCATGGTGGCCTGGTGGTCACCATGAACACCAAGGAAGATATCTGGACCGATGGCGCGGTGGCCGTACGTGACGGACAAATCGTTGCGGTCGGACCTTCATCGGTTGTTCTGGCGCGCGTCGATGCTGCAGAGCGGGTCGATTGTACCGGTCAGGTCATTATCCCCGGGCTCATCAATGCCCACACCCATGTGCCGATGAGCCTGCTGCGTGGCCTGGCCGATGACCTGCGCCTCGACGTGTGGCTGTTGGGTTACATGATGCCGGTCGAGAAGGAGTTCGTCGGCGAAGATTTTTGCCATTGGGGCACACTGCTCTCGTGCGCCGAGATGATTCATGCCGGCGTGACGTGCTTCAACGACATGTACTACTTCGAGGATGCCGTGGCCCAGGCGGTGGACAGCACCGGCATGCGGGCTGTTCTGGGGCAAACGATCCTCAAGTTCCCGTCACCGGATGCAGCGAGTTACGACGAAAGCCTGGCCTACTGCCGCCAGTTCATCGAACGTTGGCGCCACCATCCACGGATCGTGCCATCGGTGGCGCCGCATGCCCCATACACCTCGACACCGGAGCTGATCGAAGCCTGCATCGCCCTGGCCGTAGAGTACAACGTCCCACTGCACATTCACCTTTCGGAAACGGCGCTGGAAGTGCTCGACAGCCGCCGGGCCCATGGCCAGCCACCGGTTGCCTATGTCAACCGCCTTGGCCTGTTCCAGGCAAAAGTAATTGCCGCGCACTGCGTGCACATCGACGAGGGCGAGATGCGCATTCTGGCTGCGGCGCGGGCCGGGGTGGCGCATAACCCAACCAGCAATTTGAAGCTCGCCAGCGGCGTCGCGCCGGTCGTGCGCATGCGGGCCCTCGGTGTGCCGGTGGGCATTGGCACCGACGGGCAGGCCAGCAACAATGACCAGGACCTGCTCGAGGAGATGCGCCTGGCAGCCCTCCTGCCCAAGGGCACGCTGGGCGATCCAACCTTGATGCCCGCACGTGATGTTTTCGCCATGGCAACCATCGAGGGTGCACGCGCCCTGCATTTGGATCACCTGATCGGGTCGCTGGAACCGGACAAACGGGCCGACCTGACGACCATCAGCCTGGACGCGCCGCACCTCGTGCCGCGGTACGATGCGACGCTGAGCAACATCTATTCGCACCTGGTCTATGCGGCCAAAGCCAGCGACGTGCGTCACGTCATGGTAGATGGTGCCTGGCTGCTGCGCGACGGTGACCATCAGACGATCGACACCAGGCAGGTGATACAAGAGGCACGGCGCCTGGCGGGGCGTATCAATCTGTTCATGGAGCAGCGCGAGCTCAGCCTGCTCGACAAGCTCCTGGCCATCAGCGACATCAGCGTGCAAGAAGGGCGCCAGGAATCATTCGAAGTCCAGGTCAAAGCGGCCATCGACGATCCTGCACCCATCGAAGCCATGCTGGCACAGCCACCATTCGAGATCGTCAAACGCAGCGTGCGCCAGCAGTTCGACACGTACCTGCTGTTCGAGAGCGGCAAGATGGGGGCCTACATCCGTTATCGCGAGGACAACAAGTTGCTCGACGGGCCTGCAGGACGACCCCTGTCCGGTACAGGCCCTGCCATCGAACCGCACTACTACCTGACCCTCATCGGCGAGACCAAAGAACGGGAGTACAGCGACTCGGTGATCCTATCCCGATCACGCTACCTGGCCAATGCCAATCACTCCCTGCGCTTCTACCGCGAATACTTCCAGCCCGACCAGGTGCGCGAGATTATCAAGTGGCGTACACGCTACCGCGTCCGCTTCCGCGGAGAAGAGTTTGCCCTCAACTTCGATCGCCTGAGCAAGCCGGCCATCGGCACGCCGTTTTTGGAGATCAAGAGCGGCACCTGGTCTCGCGCCGACGCCGAGAAGAAGGCCGAACTGATAGGCGAGATGCTGCGCCTCTTCCACGTCGACCCGGCGGCGATGCGCCGCGGTGAATACGTGGCCCTCGAGTCGTAGTAGCTCCGCATCCTGAGTCAGTGCGGATGCCCGCACCCCCGGTCTCGATCCGGAGTCAGTGAGGAGTCCGCACCCCCAGGTGCGGACTCCTCACTGTCACCGATGGTCATGAGAGCCCGTTTGAGAAACGCACACCCATCAGGAGTGTCTCTGCGTTACGGTGCCGCACCGACATGGATACGCACGGGGTTACGCGCGTCCAGCGTAAACTCGCGCACAAGGGCATGGCGCCGGGTATCGAAGACGAAGACGCGCTGCGTGGAATTCTCCAGCGCATACAGGTGATAGCCGTCGGCACTCACCGCCAGGTCCACGATCTGCCGTTCCATCCCCATGCGTGCCTTGACGCGCCACGTCTGTGTGTCGATTGCCTGCAGGGTACCGATCAGGGTGTTGTAACCCAACGCATCTTCTGGATAACGCAGGGCCAGGTACAGTGTGCTGCCATCCGGGCTGATGATCGGCTGCCCCAGCACGGTGCCTGGTACGCTGTCCGTTATCACACCACCGAAGGCCAGGCGAGTTTGTGCCATCAGATCGTACGGCCCGGCCACCGCACTGCTGCCCAGCTTGAGCAGGGTTACCACCGGTCCATCGCTGACGACGTAGAGGGTATCCCCGTCAGGTGACAGGACAGCCGCCCGGCCGGGTCGATCGCCCGGCAGGGTGGTGGTCAATACCTCGCGCCGACCACCGGGCCCGCGACCGAGTCGAATCTCCTGCACGCGCGTGGCTTCATCATCGGGCTGGCACAGCGCAATCAGCTGGCGGATCGCGGCCTGCAGCAGCAGCTGCGCCGGTCCGCACACCGGCACGTTGTAGATGAAGGGCGGCTCCACCTGGCGGCGAATGCCGGCCGGGGTGTAGAGGTAGTTCTCCAGCCAGACCGGGAACCGGCTGCGCCCGGCACGCTGCACCACCAGGTTGTCACTCAGGCCGCTCAGAATGCGCGGCGGCCAGTAGGAGCCAGCAGCCATTGGCAGCCGGTAGTCGGCGCTTGCCTCGGCCAAACGTTCTCCGCTGCGGGTATCGATCACCGCCAGGCTGTCAGCGGCAGCATCCGCGGTTCCCTCCAGCACCCACAGCCACTTGCCGCCGTGCGCCACCGCAATTTCCGGCGGCTCGCCCACGGTCGTCTGACGCGCCGCCACACGAAAGACCGGTTCACCATTGTCCGCGCGCAGGGCAAGGATGGCCGGTGGCGCAGCACCACGACCGGCGTCGATCACGTACAACTGTTCATTGGGCAGATCGAACGCACCGGGGACGGGGGCAAATGTCACACCCGACCACGACATGCCGGTGTCGGGGATTGTGTGCACCGTGTCGCCGGTGGCCAGGTGGTAGACCGTGAGGGTCTCGTGCACCGGATCGCTGGTGGCCAGCAGCTCACCGTCGGGACTGGCGGCCAGGGTGGCGAATGGCGTGCGGGTTTGCCACGTATTGACGACCTGCCACGTCTGGGGATCGATGGTCAGCAGTGTATCAGCCAGGCCGCGCAGGTTGTTGTCGGGACCCCCCATCCCCAACACCAACTGTGGCGGGGTACCGGCAGCAACCACCATGTGGGGCAGCACGGTCAGGGTGGACGGCAGGGGCAGCTCGGCGCTGGAGATGATGCGGCCGGCCTGCAGATCGACGCTGATGATCTTGCCGGCACTGGTCACCCCCCAGAAACGATCGCCCGTCACCGCCGCCCCAACAACCGGGGGCAGGCTGGAGGCCGTGCCGAGACGTGCCAGGCCGGTCAAGTCCAGGCTGTGTGCCGTGCTCAGCTGCTGTACGTCGTGCCACTGCAAGATGCCGGTGCCGCAGCGATCGTAGAGCCAGCGGTTGTCCGGCGAGGCAAACAGCTGGCGCACGTGATCGCACACCGGGTTAGTGACGACCGCATCGGGCCCTACGACGCGCGTGGTGGTCAGGGTTTCAGTCGTCGGATCGATACGGTCAATGGTGTAGGTGTCACTGATGCGCCGCTGCACGTAGAGGGCCGAGTTGTCGGGTGCAACCACGAGTGATGGTGGGCCGAAGTTCTGGCGCAAGCGCACGCGGTGGTCGAGCCGAGCCTGCGCCCGCAGTTCCCAGCCATCGGTCTCGAAAACGCGCAGGCGACCCACAGTGGGGTCTTCGATGCCTGGCCAGGCGTCGGCGACGTAGAGTGTGCTGCCGTCGGAGGATACGGCAAACTGCGCAAATCCGGCGGTTGCCAGGCGGCGCACCAGTGAGCCGGTCAGAGGGTTGAGCACCATGATGCCACGGCTGCCCTGCTGGGACAGGTCGAAGTGATAGAGATAGGCGCTGGGCCGGGGCAGCGAGACAATCGATGGCGTGGCGGTGGGCGGTGGGGTGACCGTGGGCGTGACCGGGCTGGTTGGCGTGGCGGTCACCTGCGCGATGGCGGTCGGCTGCGGGTCACCAGGTTCTGAGGGTGCGGCCGGCCACCAACGCCACACGACTACCGCCAACATGAGCACGAGGGGCAGCAGTACCCAACGATAGCGCGCCCGGCGCGGCGTCGCTGGCTCGTGATCGGCGTCCGCGGTGTTCCAATCACGATCCGGATCCTCGGCGAACTCCCACTCGACTGGCTGGCGTTTGTTCGTGCGCATGGTGCGGTCCGGTTACTCATCCATGGCTGGCGTGCTCTGCCAGGTAAGATTGTGCACCTGTTCCGACGGTGTACGAGCGCAGAATGGTGACAGAATCCGTCCTGACAGAGCACCGGCATGACGTGTCGCAGGAGATGCCGTTTCAGGCGAAGTATCTCCCAATCAGCAGGTCGAGCTGGGCACGCGTGGCCATCGGGATACGCGCACGGTCGGTAATGATGGCGTCGTGCAGGGCATTGGCCTGCGGGCTGGGTCCTGCGTTGGCCAGTGCACGAACGGCGTTCCGGACTGCTGTTTTGGCCACCTCGGCATTGTGCATGAGCACGCGAATGACGGCCTCGACCGTTACCGGGTCCTCGCTGTCGTGCCACACGTCGTAATCGGTCACGTGCACCATGGCTGCGTAGCTCATGCCAGCTTCGCGGGCCAGCTGTGCTTCGGGTACCGCAGTCATACCGATGATGTCGCACCCCCATTGGCGAAAGATGCGGCTTTCGGCCTTGGTGCTGAAACGCGGCCCTTCGATGACGACCAGGCTGCCGCCCCGGTGGACGGGGTTGCCGGTGGCGGCGACGGCTGCGTAACAGACCTGGCTGAGTGTCGGGCAAAATGGATCAGCCAGCGAAACGTGCACAACCAGGCCGCCTGTGCCGGCGTCGGGATCATCGAAGAATGAGAGCGTGCGCAGGCGCGTGCGATCGACGAGTTGGTCGGGGATCACGATGTGGCCAGGTGCCAGTTCCTCCTTCAGGCTGCCGCAGGCCGAGATCGAGATGAGATACTCGACACCCAGCGCTTTGAAGCCCCAGATATTGGCCCGATAGTTGAGCTGGGTCGGTGAAACACGGTGACCACGCCCGTGCCGGGCCAGGAATACCACCGGCACATCGTCGAGCACACCGGTGATGTAGGCGTCTGACGGTGGACCAAAGGGTGTCTCAACGTCGACCTCACGGACGTCATGCAGTGCCTCCATCTGATAGACACCACTGCCGCCAATAACGCCAAAACGAATCGGAGCAGACATGCGCATTACCTCTCTTTTATTAGGTGGAATTGTGTGGCGGATTGTATCACAGAATCGCGGGAGTAGGAAGTGGGGAGTAGGGAGTAGGGAGTACAGGATCCACACTCCCTACTCCAAGCTGTGCTCCCCCAGTCGTGGTGCTGGGCGGCTGCTGTCGGCTGGGGTGTCGGACAGGCGGACGGGGAAGGCGACTGCGGGCAGACCGCTGGCTGGCTCGTCGATGATGAGGCCGCCGGCGCGAGTGGGTTCGTCGAGCACTTCCTGCACGGTGCGTACGGCCGAACAGCAGACGTCATCGCCCAGGCGCTCCAGCCAGTGGGCCAGGGGCTGCGTGCGGAAGTAGGCGCGCAGCTCGGCCAGGCGTTCGGCGGCGCCTGGCTCTGGATTGAAGCCGAGGAAACGCAGGTCCTTGCGCCCGATACGATTGCAGATGCGTAGCCAGAATTTGGGCTCCAGGGCACCGATTGCCAGGTAGCGGTCGTCGGCGCACTGGTAGACGTTGTAACACAAGTTGGCGCCGGTCAGCAGGCCTACGCCGCTGGGTGCGTTGGCCAGGGCGGCCTGGGCCGGCAGCAGGTAGGCCATCCAGGCCATTGTGCCGGCCATCAGGGAGACGTCCAGAAACTGGCCACGACCGGTCTGAGTACGGGCCAACAGCGCGGCCAGAATGGCGGTCAGGGCTGGCATGGCACCTCCGCCAATGTCGGCAATCTGTACCGGCAACGGGGTGGGCGTGCGTTGATCCAGCCCCACACTCAACATGCCACTTTCGGCCACGAAGTTGACATCGTGCCCCGGCTTGTGACTGTCTGGGCCCGTCTGCCCGTAGGCTGTGATGGCGCAGTAGATCAGGCGTGGGTTGATAGTGGCCAGCCGCGGGTAGTCGAGATCGACCTTGGCGAGCACGCCAGGGCGATAACTCTCCACCAGCACATCGGCTGTTGCGACCAGCTGTAAGAATCGCTCCTGGTCGGCCTGTTCACGCAGGTTGAGGGCTACGCTGTGTTTGCCACGGTTGATGCTGGCAAAGTAAGGACCGAGCCCATTACCCTGGCTGTCGCCCATGAGACGGCTTGGGTCTCCGAGCCCAGGCGTCTCGATTTTGATGACGTCAGCGCCAAGATCGGCCAACCACATCGTGGCAAAGGCACCCGGCAGGTACCTCGACAAATCCAGAATCCGGATGCCTTCGAGTGCGTGCATGGGTTGTGTGTGCTTTCTGTTGGTTTGATAATGCAAAGCCCAGAGCGATGACCTGGGCTTTGCATGGGGCTATACGCGTTCGATGATCGTGGCCGTGGCCATGCCGTGCCCGATGCACATGGTTTGCAGACCGTAGCGGCCCCCCGTACGTTCCAGCCGGTGCAGCAGTGTCGTCATCAGTTTGGCACCGGTGGCGCCCAGGGGATGGCCCAGGGCAATGGCACCGCCGCATGGGTTGACTTCGGCCGGATCCGGCTCGATGTCTGCCATCCAGGCCAGCACGACCGAGGCAAAGGCCTCGTTGATCTCGAAGGTGTCGATCTCATCGATGCGCAGTCCGGCGCGCTTCAGGGCCAGCCGGGTGGCTGGAATCGGCCCATCCAGCATCAACACGGGGTCACTGCCAACGACCACGCGCGCCACCAGCCGGGCGCGCGGCCGCAGGTTGAAGCGCTTGACGGCCGCTTCGCTGGCCAGCAGCACGGCCGACGCCCCATCGCTGATCTGGCTGCTGCTGCCGGCGGTGATCTTGCCACCTTCTCTGAAAGCCGGCCGCAGCAGTCCCATCTTGCTCAGCTCGACGTTGGCCCGAAAGCCTTCGTCGTAATCCAGCGTCGTAGTGGCGCCGTTTTTCATCACCGTGACCGGCACGATTTCGGTGCGGAAGTGCCCCGCCTGGGTGGCCGCCGCCGCTTTCAGATGACTCTCGTAGCTGTAGCGGTCCAGCGCCTCACGGCTCAGGTTCCACTTGTCGGCCAGCAGCTCGGCCGACAGGCCCTGCGGAATCAGGTCGTACGGAATACCCGCGTAGAACTGCTCCGGGTAATCCGACCCCATCAGGACGCGGCTCATGCATTCGACACCCGCGCCGACGGCAATTTCCATGTCGCCAGCCGCAATCGCCTGGGCGGCAAAATGCACGGCCTGTTGGCTAGAGCCACACATGCGGTTGAGGGTGACCGATGGGATTTCGACGGGCCAACCGGCATTGAGCACGGCCAGACGGCCGATGTTCGCGCCCTGTTCGCCAATCGGTGTCACACAGCCCATCACCACATCTTCGACGACGGCTGGATCGAGGTCGACGCGGTGCACGACCTCTTTGAGCGGTATGGAGGCCAGTGCCACCGGGTTGAGTCCGCTCAGGGTGCCATTCTTGCGGCCGACCGGCGTGCGCACGGCCGATACGATGAAGACGTCGCGCATGTTCGACTCCTAGCCGCGGAAGAGTTCGCGGGCGATGATCGTGCGTTGAATTTGTGATGTGCCTTCGTATATCTGGTAGATTTTGGCATCGCGCATCAACTTTTCGACGGGATATTCGGCGCTGTAGCCGTACCCACCAAAGACCTGTACCGCATCGGTGGTGGTCTTCATGGCCATGTCGGCGCAGAAGGCTTTGGCATAAGCGGCCTCGGCGGTGTTCTTTTTGCCGTGATCGATAAGCGAGGCCGCGTGCCAGGCCAACAGGCGGCCAGCGGCCACGTTCATGGCCATGTCGGCCACCATGAAGCTGATACCCTGGAACGCGGCAATCGGCTGTCCAAACGCTCTGCGCTCACTGGCGTACTTCACCGCCTCTTCCATGGCTCGCCGGGCAACACCCACGGCACCGGCGGCTACCGGCGGACGCGACTTGTCGAAAACACCCATCGCCACGCGGAAGCCCGAACCTTCGGGGCCAATGCGGTTGGCGGCCGGTACTTCGACGTCTTCGAAGATGACTTCACTGGCCCAGCTGGCGTGCTGGCCCATCTTTTCGATCGGCTTGCTCGTCTTGACACCCCATTCACGCTCGACGATGAAGAAGTTGAGACCTTTGTGCCCACCGGTCGGGTCGGTCTTCGCCAGCACCACGAAGAAGTCGGCCACCGGGCCGTTGGTGATCCAGGTCTTGGTGCCGTTCAGCACGTACCCGTCACCCTTGTGCAAAGCGGTTGTTTTGATGCCCGCCACGTCCGATCCTGCACCAGGTTCGGTCACGCAGTAGGCCGGCATCTTGTGGCCGTCCATGACGTAATCGCCCAGGTACTTCTTCTTCTGTTCTTCACTGGCGCCGATGATGATCGGCAGGCAGGCCAGCTGGTTGAGCATCATGGCGGTCTGGATGCCGGAGCAGGCCCAGGCGATCTCCTCACCGACGATACACTCATCCAACACGGAAATGCCTAGCCCGCCGTACGCCTCTGGCACGTTCAGGTTGATCAGACCGACCTCGCGTGCTTTGTTGATGATCGGCCAGGGGTACTCGCCGCTGCGGTCGTAGTGTTCGGCCATGGGCAGAATCTCTTTGGCCGCAAAGTCGTGGGCCAGATCGCGCAGCATGCGCTGCTCGTCCGTCAGGGTAAAATCGATCATCGTTCAATCCTCCAATATCTGTGTCAGGCGCGCTGTAGCATAATATCAGGGCCACCCGGAGTCAAGCGGTGTGCGGAGATAGTGTTCATCAACTGCGCCTCGAAACTGTGACGCCGCGCGTCATCAGTGTACCACAGATTACGATGATTACGCAAGAAGAAATCGGCATGCCACATTCCGGCGTTTCGTACCAGTGCCGGTGCAGGGAGCATGTCCGGTGAAATGGCTCATCTCACGACCATGACGCCGAACATCAACCCTGCACCGGCGCTAGCGTGCGCCCCAGGGTAAGAACAACTGGTAATCCAGTGTGGTGACGTCGAACAGAACCAGTCCACCCTGATCCGCCGCGACGTAGGCACGCTTACCTTGCGCATCGATGCCCTGGGCGCTGCCGGCGGTGGGGTGGGCACCTGCGACGTAGGGCGCAGCGGCCTGGCTGACGTCGATGACCTTCAATCCCGCCGCACCGTCGGCCACGAACGCCTGGTTGGCCACCAGCGCCAGTCCCTGCGGGGTACCGCCGGTGACCAGGTTACTGAGCTGAACGGGTGCCATGGTATCGGTCACGTCGACGATCTCGAGACTGCCATCACGCACGGCGACGTAGGCCAGGTTGTCGCGGACTTTGACCTGCGCACCGGTGCCGGTCAGGACGAACTGGGTGATGAACTGCGGCGTCGCCGGGTTCGCGACGTCGATGATGCCCAGGTTGCGGCGCACAGCGACGTACGCTTTGGTGTCAGCCACGTCGGCGCTGTACAGGTTGCGTGAATTCAGCCGCCCCACCTGGCTGGGCGCCGCCGGGTTGCTGACGTCGATGATGGTGAAGGTGCCACCATCGGCCAGGTAGGCCAGCGTGTCCCGCACGACAATCTCAAAGGTATATCCGGCCGAGTCGAAAGCGCCCACCAGGCTGGGGTTTGTTGGGTCGCTCACGTCTACGATCTGCATGCCATTGTCGCCAATCGCCAGGTAGGCCAGGCTGCCGACCACCCTTACGTTTTGCGTGAGCCCCGGCGCAGCATAGCGGCTCAGCGGCTGGGGATTGCTGGGATCGGTCACATCGATCGTCCACAGGCCGTCGAATTCATCCGCCACATAGGCAATGTCGTCGACCACCTGCACGCGCAGTGCACGCCCCGGTGTGTCGTAACTGCCTATGGGGGCCGGCGTCGCCCCGGAGACGTCGAGCATGACCAGGCCGTTCTGACCATTGGCCACAAAGGCACGCGACCCGTCCAGCGTCAGCATGTGAGCGACCGTTGTGAGGGGATACGTGCTCTGCACAACAGGTTGGGCCGGCGTCGACGCGTCGATCACGTCGATTGCGCTGCTTTGTTGACCGGTGGTAATCAGGTAGGCCGTGTTGTCGACGACCTGGACGTAACGTGCCGAATCGCCTGGATTGATGCTGCCCACGGTCACGGGTGTGGCGGGCTGGGTGACATCGACGATAGTGAGCCCACCCACGTTGGCGGCGACATAGGCCCGACCGCTGACGACGTCAACGTGCTCGACATAACTCGGTGCAGTGTAGGTGCCGCGCAGTACGATATTAGCCGGGTTACTGACGTTGAGAATCAGCAGCGATGTGCTACGGGCCAGGTACGCGCGTGGGCCGTCGACCGTGACGGCATAAGCCTGTCCGGGATAAGTTGCGAGCAGGGCAGGGCTGTCAGGGTTGCTGACGTCGATCACGTGCAGGCCGGCCGCGCCGTCGGCCAGGTAGGCCACGCTGCCCGCCACGCTGACCCGCCGGCCGGTGCCGGGAGAATCAAAGCGGCTGCGCAGCTGGGGCGCTGTCGGGTTGCTGACATCGATCAGCTGCAGGCCAGCGCTGCCCAGGGTCACGTAGGCCATGGTGCCGTGGAGATCGAGCCCCTGGATGATGCCGGGCAGGACCGGGCTGCGCCCCACAACGACTGGCTGTGCAGGATTGGAGACATCCACGACTTCCAGCCGGGGGCCAATACCCACGTACGCATAGTTGCCCGCGACGGCAGTGGCATTCGTGATACCGCCGTACTGGCCAAGCAGATCGATCAAAACGGTGGACCCACCGCTCGCACTGTCGCGGGTTGCCGCCGCATGCACGCCGGGCACGATGATCAGAAGGCATGTGATCAACGCAAACCGCAGTGCAAGGGAAATGTAACGCATGACGAATCTCCTCAAAAGATGTGATTTTCGGCAGGGAACATCGGGGAAGTCTCAACCAGGAGAGCCTTGACCGTTGTTTGCCGTGGTTTGGTACCGCGGCAAACAACGGTTGACCGACTCGGCGGCACCTCAAAGTGCCAACAGTGCGGCAAAAGCATCTTTGAAACAGGCCAGCGGGGCACTGAGCAGGCCAGCACCGACCATGCCGATGCCCGGTTCTTTGTGTGCAATGCCGGTATTGATGCGGGGTGTCATGCCGGTGGCAAGTACTTTGCGTACGTCGATACCGACCGGGGTGCCGCGGAAATTGAGCGCCGGGATGGTGAAGGCGCTGTGTTCGCCGGCGGTGATTTCGTACATCTCAAGGGTTGCGTTCGTGGCATCGGCCGGGGTGCCACCGACAAACTGCACGATCGCGGGCGCACCCGCCAGGGCAAAACCGCCGATGCCGCCGGTTTCCGTGATCGTGCTGTCGCCGATATCCTTGTTGGCATCGGCCTGGGTGAAGCCCGGGAAAAAGAGACCGATCGGATCACCCGACTCGCAGGTGAACCAGCGGTCGCCGGTGGCACTGACGCGAATGCCAAAATCGGTGCCGTTGCGTGCCATGGTCGTGACCAGGGTGCAGCCCGCGATGTTTTCCGCTGGCAGCAGCATCGCCTTCATGGCTGGCATCGACAGGTTCAGGAAGAAGTGATCGTTGCCGTCGATGAAGCGCATTACCGCGGCCGCTGCAGCCGCGTCCGACGTCTCGGCCAGGGCGGGTCCCACGGCGCGCAGGAAGAGCGACGTACCGGCCTTGTTGCGGTTGTGACACTCGTCGCCCATGTGCAGGGCCTGGGCGATCATGCTGCGCAGGTCGATCGGGCCACGCTGCGCCAGGGCGCGCCGCAGTGCCGGGAAGAGCGTCTCGGCCATCCAGTGCAGACGGGTGAGCACGTCGGGTCCGTAGGCACCGTACCGCAGCACCTTACCCAGGCCTTCGTTCTGCGTGGCATACGCAGTCGTGCCAAACTCTGCATTTTCGATGATGAAGACCGGCATCGATGGACTGATGATACCTGCCATGGGGCCGGTGGCGTGATAATGGTGGCAAGGCGCAAAATCGATCGTGCCTGATGCCGCCAGGTTCGCCGCCGCTTCCGGGGTGTCGGCCCACCCCTCGTACAGGATGGCGCCCATCACTGCGCCGCGGGTGGGTCCGCTCATGCGTGCCCAGGTGATGGGCGGGCCAGAATGGCAGATCAGGCGGTCGTGATAGCCAGGAATTGTGTCGCACGCGCGGCCCATGCCGGTCAGCATTGGCCGTCCGGCATTGATGCGGCGTACCGCTTCGGCATTGGCAGCATCGATCGACACGCCGTCATGCGTGTGGCTCAGCGGTTGGTAACCGGCGGTGGGAGGACGCCAGTCGACATCGAGCGGCGGCACTCCCTGTGCCTCCAGGCTGGTTTTGAACACCTCCAACCCGACGTTGACGGGCTGCAGTGCCTCTGCAAACAGCTTGAGTATC
>CAZXQZ010000026.1:20951-32291 GCA_964642445.1 uncultured Anaerolineae bacterium | reverse complement strand
TTGATGCACAGAACGGCGCGGCCCGCCACAAGCACGTCAACAACAACCCGCGGCTCGGTTCGGCGTGGACGGGTGAAACAAACGGCCAGCCCACAGCCAACGCCAGCAGTGATGCCAGCGATGACGGGATCAGGGATTTGCCGCTCATCCAGGCCTTCATGACCGACCCTGTGCTGCTGACGGTTTTGGCAAGCAATGCAATCTCATCGAGTGAAGCAACGGTCGCCTGCTGGATCGATTTCAACCGCGATGGCGATTTTCTTGACACCGGCGAACGGGCGGCTGTATCACTTGCGAGAAACACGATGCCACCCATTCCTGTGACACTGACCTTCAGCGGTTTTCGCGAACCGGTCAACGGACCCAGCTTCCTGCGCTGCCGGATCAGTACGAACGTAAACGCCCTGACTACCCCGACGTCGCCGATCCCGCCGGTGGCACCTGAGCCGCAGTCGACGAACCCTATGTTCCCGCTCGAAAAGGCGAGCTATCTGCTCAACGACGGCTGGCCGAACGGTGAGGTCGAGGATTACCCCATCATCATCCAATTCCTGGGTGATCCCGGTGTGGATTATGGAGATGCACCGGATACCGCGCCCGGCACGGGCCAGGGCAACTACAAGACACTGCGCTCGGACGGCGGCCCCGGCCACTTGATCGTTGATGACCTGTATCTCGGCAGCCAATCGCCCGATCTGGAGTTTGGCACGCTGCAGAACGTCGAGGCTACAGCCGACGATAACGATAACATCCCGGACGATGAGGACGGCATTCCCGTGCTGCCCTTCATCAGCACCCAGTCGACGTCGGTGCAGTTGAACGTGGTCGCCACCAACAACACGACCAACGATGCGCGCCTGCGCTGTTGGATCGACTTCAACCGCAACGGCACATTCAACGGCTCCGTCAGTGATGCCGGTGAAGCCAGCGCTCCGGTCACCATCGACGCCAACACCGGCACCAACACGTACGTGCTGACCTTCAGCGGCTTTGCACCGCCCACGGCCGGCACCAGTTACATTCGCTGCCGCATCGCCCACGCACCCTCCGACATTGCCCAGCCATTAGCCTATTCGGGCGAGGTCGAAGACCATCGTGTGGAAATCGCGCCGTAGGCGTATCGTTGCGCCATTGCACCACTGACGGTACGACTGAGCGATCTTGCCAACAAGCATACAGCGACCTACGTCTCGACCGGCGTAGGTCGCTGTATGCCCTGGATTCATGGTGTCACCAAACGCTGGCATGATATTACGGACATGTCAGGACTCATTGTTATGTTCGTAACGTTTTGCCAACAGGTTCGTCTTGAACTATGATCTTACCCATACGGTAGGCGAGTGTCCACGGCACGCAAGTGCACTCGGCTCGTGGGTGCTCATCACTTATGCTTGTTTACGCATCGTTCCCAGAGAAGGAGAGACTTCCCATGCCACTACGCCGGGCATCGCGCCCCAGCCATAAACCCGTGGCTTTGTACCTGGCGGTGATCCTATCCATGGTGCTGAGCCTGGTACCCCAGGTCATCCCTGGCATCCAGGTTCCCACCGCCGAGGCCCACAACCTGCAAACCAAGATGGTCTACATGTTCTTTGACCCGAACACGCAGGCCATGTTGGATGCCCGTATGGCCAGCCCTGGCTGGACCCCGCCCACACCCCTGCTGCAGGTCAACGACCAGCTCGGTATCATCATCAAGGTCGTGCCGCGCGACGGCACCACCACCGGTGTGGGTGGGCACGTCGACTTCTACATCCCTAACGGCACAACCGTCGTCGATGCCGCCTATCTCCTGCCCGGCGACGCCAATCCGGGCGATGGCATCAGCGGCTACGACAAAGTGCCGATGAAAGGCCAGTCCCTCATCGCCGTAGGTGATGGACCCATCGGCGCCAAAACCACCACGCAGCTCATCGGACTGGGCGCAGTCGGCCCCAACGTGCTGGGTGCCTCGAACAACCCGGTCGTCACCAGCAGCGGCCTGCACCGCGGCACCATCGCCGGCGTCTACGGCGATACCGGTATCTTCTACGCCACCGACCCCGACACCGCCTACGGTTCCTGGCAGCGTTTCACCGGCGATCCGGATGAGATCTGCGGCCTGGCCGGCCTGCCAGGTGTGACCGGTAAGACAATCACCAACAACTCGGGCGACGTCTTCGTGCCCTGCAACAAGTGGGACGCCGGCCAGATGTACGCCTGGGGCGTCAAGGGCACCAGCTGGGCCGGCAGCGGCGCAGCCACCGCCCCGATCGTGGACTACGGCGATGGCCGCGGTAACACCCCCTGGGGCTTTGGCAGCGGCGTTGCTGGCCCGCAGAGCGGTTACGCCTGGAACTTCAACTGGAACGAGTGGCGTACCAGTGCCAAAACCGCGCAGGATATGCGCAACGCCATGGGCAACGACGAGCTCGGCCCCTGGAAGCGCATCCGCTACACCGGCAGCCGCATCTCCAGCGACCAACCCGGCACGGTCAGCACCGTCCTTGGCATCGCCTCCGTCGACGGCGGTGCGGTCGGTCATGCGCTCAGCCCCAGCAGCCCGCTGCCCGCCACCACGTCGCAGACCGATACCACCAGTCCCAAGGCGATTCGTTGGGCGGTGGGCCAGCTGACCAACCTGGTGCCAGAGTTCGTCTGGGTCAAGATCAAGGTCAACGACACAGCTGCGATCGTCAACGCCGACGGCTGCCCTGTCTTCAACGGTGATACCTTCGGCGGCGACGCCGGCGGCTCCGACAACGGCAAGGACCACCTGTGGCGCTATTACGAACCCTCGCGCACCACCTGGAACGGGTGTCTGGCTCTCGGCAAGCCGGCGACCAAAGAACTGGTCAAGGTCGGCGACAACTACCAATACAAGATCAAGGTCTACAACGCGGGCACGATCAACGACTTCACCAACGTCGTCATCCGCGACACTCTGCCGGCGGGCGTGCAGTTCATCAGTGCCTTCCCCGCCCAGGTCAGCGGCCCCAACCCGCTGGTGTGGAATGTGCCTTCTCTGCGGCGCGGTGAGATGTTCGAGGCCACCGTCACCGTCAAAGCGACCGGCACCGGCATCCTGGAGAATACGCTGTGCGTCGATGCCGCTGGCACCGACTTCGACCAGTGCGTCGAAGAAGACACGACATCCGGCGCCTACCCGATGCTCAGGCAGGGCAAGACCGCTTCCGCCACCGCCGTGGCGCCCGGCAACCCGGTGCAGTACACCATCCAGATCGACAACATCGGCAGTGGTCCCACCGGCAGCCCGATCACCGTGCGCGATTACCTGCCCACCGGCTTTACCTTTGCCAGCAAGGACCTGGTGACCCTCAACGGTGCCAACGTGACGGCGACTACCACGGCCAACACCAGCACCCCCGGCGAAGTGCTTTTCACCGTGCCGGGTGCACTCAACGCCGGGCAAAGCCTGATCATCAAATATACAACCAACGTGCCGCTGGGCACGCCGGCCGGCACCTACTGTAACTCCTACACGACCACCCAAAACAGCACCCCGTTGTCCACGGGCTCCCTGGCCTGTATCACAGTCGGCTCGGGTGCCATCGGCGATACGCTCTTCCGCGACTGGAACGGCAACGGTCTCCAGGACCCCGAGGACGAAGGCATTGCCGGCGTCACGCTGGAGCTGCGCGACGGCGTCTGTACGCCAGGCAGCACCTGCCCCACCACCACGACCGATGCCAACGGTTACTACGTCTTCGAGGGCCTGGCGGCCGGCACCTTTACCGTCGTCGTCACCGACCTGGGTGAAGACGGGCTGCCAGCAAGCGGCGACGAAGTGCTGACCGGTTACACGCAGACTTTCGACCCCAACGGTGTCTGTCTGCCCACACCGGGTGCCGGCTGTGACAAACAGGCGACGGTCACGCTGACCCTGGGCCAGCGTAACATGGACCAGGACTTCGGCTTCGAACCCGGCGGCACTGGCAGTATCGGCGACACCGTGTGGAAGGACGACGGCAGCGGCGGCGGCACGGCGGGTAACGGCAGCCAGGATGGCACGGAGCCCGGCATCGCCAACGTCACCGTCTACCTCTACGAGGACACCAACGGTAACGGCGCCATCGACCCCGACGACGCACTGGTGGCCACCGACGTGACCGATGCCAACGGCAACTATGACTTCACCGGTCTGGCGCTCAACCTGAACTACCTGGTCAAGATCGATGAGGCCGACCCCGACTTCCTGGCCGCCTTCCCGGGTGGGAATCCCATTTCGGCCTCCACCTCGCGTCTGCAGGGTGCCCAGCCAACAACCGACACACCGGCCATCGACACGGTCGACTTTGGCTACTACCAGCCACCGCCGGCCGCCGTGGGCGACACGGTGTGTATCGACACCAACGGCGACCGCCTATGCACCGGCGCGGACACGCCGCTGCCCAATATCGAGGTGGCCATCTATCGCGACCTCAACCGCAACGGCATCGTCGATCCGGGCGAGCCGCTGTTGGGCACCGACGTCACCGATGCCAACGGCATTTATGGGTTTTCCAACCTGCCTTCTGGCGCGTACGTGATCGAGGTCAACACCAGTGATCCTGACCTGCCCGGCGGATTGGCATCGACCCTCAACCCGCAGGGCGTTTTCCTGTCACCGGGTGAGACCAATCTCAACATCGACTTCCCCTTCGTGCAGCGCCTGACCAAGTCGGTACGCAATGTCACGACCAACCAGAATCCAGGCACCAATGCCAGCCCGGGCGATATCCTGGAATACCGGATCGTGCCCAGCTACACCGGCAGCAACCTGCTGAGTAACCTCCAGGTCTCGGACATGATCCCGACTGGCACGACCTTTGCCTCGGCCACACCGGTGCAAACAAGCGGCCCCGATCCACTCGTCTGGAACCTGGGCAGCAATACGCCCGGTGTACCGGGGGTGGGCGTGCTGTGCCCGGTGACGGTCGAGCTGGACGCTGAGAAGGATGCGCACATCACTCAGAACGATGGCGACGAAGACAGGAACTACGGTGCCAGCACGACGCTCGAGACCGCCAAGGAAGCCAACAAGGATATCGCCGGTCTGCTGCGCTTCGACCTCAGCTCGATCCCAGGCGGCGCTACCCTGGACACTGCCACGCTCAAGCTGACCGTGGAGGGTAGCCAGGGCACCAATCGCCAGATCGAAATCCACGAGCTGTTGACCAGTTTCACCGAGGGCACAGGGACCTCTGGTGGCACTGTGTGTACCACGGCGGGCAACGGCGCCTCGTGGGGTGATACCGATGGTGCCGACGCCGGTCGGGGTGGTCCGAACTGCACCGACAGCTGGACCCCAGTCGACAGCTTTACGAGCGCCAACTACGGCGCCACCAACTACGGCACGATCGATCCCCTGGTTGACGAGACGACCTACTCGGTCAACGTCAAGCCGCTGGTGCAGAGCTGGCTTACCACGCCCAGCTCCAACATCGGCTTTGCCATGATCCCGGTAGGCAGCGCGACGAACGCCGTCTCCTGGCACTCCAGTGAGTCGACCACGACGGCGAAACGGCCGAAGTTGGTGATCAAATACCTGGTCTCACAAACCGGTGCCTGTACGATCAACACCGATGGCCAGGCTGCCTACAGCATCAACGCCAGCGCCCCGCAGTACCGTCCCTTCAATGGCACACCAAACACCTGGGGCACGGCGGCTGCAATGCAGACGTTCGCCAACAAACAGCGCTTCCTGACCCTGGCTTCCGGCACGACGCGCAACGAAACGATCGCCATGTCCGTGCTGGACAACAACACGGTGGCGGGCCAGGTCTGGAACGGCACAGCCTGGAGCTTCATCCCCAACCCACCGGCCGGTGCCAGCGGTCAGCTCGGCACGGTGTCGACCGACCTGTACTACAGCACCGACGTCGCCTACGAGAGCCAAAGCGGCGATGCCGTGGTCGTGTGGGACAACAATACCCAGGCGGTTGGCAACAAGCTGCGCTTCGCTACTTTCGATGGCACGACGTGGTCGGCGGCCGCCAGCATCGTGGCACCCGCTTACACCGGCGGTGAGCCACTCCACGTGCAGCTGGCATCTTCCAGCGGCAGTGACGAGATGATGCTCGTCGTCAACGACCTCACCTACGACGATTACGCCGTGGTGTGGGATGGCTCGGCCTGGGGCAACGGCCTCAGCCTCGACACTTCCGGTACGGCAGTGGACGACCGCACGAGCCTGTACGCCGCCTATGAAGAAACCAGCGGCGATGCCATGGTCGTCTATGCCAAAACCAACGATGCCAAGGTCTATTATCGTTTCTGGGACGGCGCGAGCTGGAGCAGCGAGGTCTCGCTCAGCGCGCCAGCGGGCGTCAGTTCACAGCCGCAGTGGCTGGTCCTGGCATCCGATCCCAGCAGTGATCGCATTGCCCTGGGTGTGCTGACCACTGCCAAAGCGGCCTGGCTCAGCGTGTGGGACGGCTCCGCCTGGGGTGCGACCACCACCGCGACCACCGGCGCACAGACACAAAGCTCTCCCGTCGTGTCCGTAGCCTTCGAGACCCTGACCGGCCGCGCCCTGGCGGTCTACGGTGAGGGCAAGAACGTGCGCTACCGCACCTGGAACAGCGTGAGCAATGCCTGGACGGCAGAGCTCAATGGCCCGGTCCTCAACGATAACGCAGCAACGCTCCTGTTGGACGCCGATCCCAACTCGAACGAGATCATGCTGACCGCCCTGGGCTCCGGCAAGCGCGTGCAGGCCAGCCTGTGGGATGGCAGCATCTGGGGTACGCTGACGCTGTTGAGCAACAGCACCAACTACTCGACCGGCCAGCCGTTTGACTTCCACTGGAACCAGAACGTCGTCACCCAGTCAGACACCAAAACCGCACTGACCGTCAACCGCAGCCTGGTCACGGATACCGGCAGCGGCGAAGCCGTTCAGGTGACGCTCACTGCCGAGTCGGGCACAGCCGGCACGGTGACAGCCAACGCGCTGACGGTCAACGGTGTCAGCGGTACCGGCGCGACCTGTTCCGGTCCCACACCGTCAGGGCCACAGCCCATCGCAGCCAATGGGCAGGTTCAGTTCACCTACACCTGTACCGTGACAGCCGGCGCAGCCCCGGGCAGCTTGACCTTCAGCACGACACCCACGGGCGGTGGTGGCACGGGCGGCTTCGTCCAGGCCACCTCGGCCAGCGTATTGGCCACCCCGCCGCTCACCTACCAGGTGACGGTGAACAACCCGGCCACGGTGGCCGAGGTTATGAACACCGCCCAGATGAGCGACGAGAGCGGCACGATCCCGCTGACCAACAGCAACGAGACACATACCGTGCTGCCCAACGGCTCGATCGGTGACTTCGTCTGGTACGACACCAACGGTAACGGCCTGCAGGACGAGACCAACTGTTCCGGCAGTCCGTGCGGTGCACCAAACGCCACCCTGGTCCTGATCCAGGACACGAACAACAACGGCATCGCCGATATCGGCGAGCCGGTGGTAGCCACCTACATCACCGACAGCACTGGCTACTACCTCTTCGACAACCTGCCGCCTGGCAACTACGTCGTGCAGGTTTCCGAGCAGGAGATTCCCAGCCCGACGTCGGGCCTGGTCAACACCATGGTTGGCACGACATCTACATCGGTCCCGGTAACCCTGGCCCTGGGCCAGGATGTGACCACTGTCGACTTTGGCTTCATCGAGGCGGCGACGGTCGAAGGCACGGTGTTCCACGACGTCAACCACAACGGCGTGCTCGATCCGGGTGAGCCTGTGCTGCCCAACGTGACGGTAACGCTCACCGGTGTCGACCTTGGCGGTAACCCGATAACCCTCACGACCACCACCGACGCCAACGGCGAGTACTTCTTCGTCGTCCCGCCAGGCACCTACACGATCACCTACAACACGGCCGACCCAGACATTCCGCCCGGTCTGACCGAGCCGACCACACCAACCGTCATCAACCTGACGGTCAATGCCGGCGTGGAATACACCGGTCTCGACTTCGGCATCGACAACCCGGGCCGCATCGGCGATCGCGTCTGGAATGACGGCAACGGCAACGGCACCCAGGACACGGGTGAGCCCGGCCTGGCCAACGTGACAGTCTACCTCTGCACCAGCACGCCGTGCAGCAGCGCCAATGCCATTGCCACCACGGCCACCGACCCCTTCGGCAGTTACCAGTTCGTCGGCCTGCCCGACGGCACGTACTACGTGGGTGTCAACGAGACGACCACGCCGGCCGGTTTCATACAGACCGGCTACGGCGATCCCGGCAGCCCCTGCGGTACCTGCGTCGGTCAAAGCCCCGCAGTCGTCATCTCAGGCGGCAATACGATCTCCAGCGTCGACTTTGGTTACGATGCGCCGGTGGGTGATCCCAACCGCTATACCATCAGCGGACGCGTCTGGGACGACCTGGATGGCAATGGCTCGCAGGGCGTAGGTGAACCGGGTATCCCGGGCGTGACGGTCTGTCTCTACGACAGCACCGGCACGACCGTGCTGGCCTGCACTTCCACCCTGGCCAACGGCGACTACGCCTTCCCCGGCGTCACCAATGGCACCTACGTGGTCAAGGTCGACCCAACGACCCTGCCGTCCACCGCCTACTATCAGACGGGCGACCCCGATGGCACCCTGAACAACCAGACGACGGTCACGGTCAACAATGCCAACGTCACCAACCGGGACTTTGGCTACGACCAGCTGTTGGGCAGCATCAGCGGGACCGTCTGTGACGGCAACCTGCCCGGCAACGGCGACTGTACCGCGGGTGAACCAACGATCGCCAATGTTCCGGTCTTCCTGACCTATGCCGGGCCGGATGGAATTCTGGGTACCACCGACGACCAGGTATTCGCCACGACCACCGATCCCAGCGGCAACTACAGCTTCACCAACCTGCCGCCGGGTGATTACCAGGTCACCAAGGCCAACCCGCTGGGCAAGACCAGCCTGGCCGATGCCGACGGTGGGAACCCCAACAACATCAGCGTCACCCTGGACTTCGGACCGGATGGCCTACCCAACACCGCCGACGACCGTATGGTCAAGCCAAACCAGGACTTCGAGGTCAAGCCGGCGACCGGCTCGATCGGCGACCGGGTGTGGCTGGATACGGACGGCGACGGCGTGCAGGACATCGGCGAACCAGGCCTACCCAACGTCGTGGTCGAGCTGCTGGACAGTTCCGGCAACCCAATCGACTCCGATCCCATCACGCCTGGTGTGCAGCCAACGCTGGCTACCACCGACATGAACGGCAACTACCTCTTCACCGACGTGCCCGCCGGCAGTTACCTGGTGGACGTGGTGAGCGGTGTGCCGGCCAACCTGGTGGCCTCGCCGGGTAACACCGACCCGCGGCCGGTGACCCTGACCGCTGGCCAGAGTTACCTGGACGCCGACTTTGGCTACACAGCACCGCCAGCCTCGGCCGTGATCGGTGACTACGTGTGGGCCGATGTCGATGCCGATGGCATCCAGGATCCGGGCGAAGTTGGCATCGGCGGCGTCACCGTCGAGCTGCGCGGCCCCGGCGCCGACGGCATCCTGGGCACCCCAGACGACACGACGGTGGCCACGGTGACCACCGACCCCGACGGCAGCTACCTGTTCACCAACGTGGCACCTGGCCAATACCTGGTGCGGGTGTCGGGCGCACCGCTGACCGGCTACACGCCGACCAGTGGCCCGCAGAGTGAAGGCGCCACGAGCTCGCTGCCCATCACGGTGACCGGCGGCGACGTCGTGACCGACGTCGACTTCGGCTTCGACAAACCGGCCCTGTACAGCATCAGCGACGTCGTGTGGTACGATGCCAATCGCGATGGGATCAAAGACCCAACCGAGAGCGGCATCGGCGGCGTGACGGTCAACCTGCTGGACAGCAGCGGCAACGTCATCGCCACGACGACGAGTAATCCCGATGGGACGTTCACCTTCCCCGGCGTACCCAACGGCAGTTACACGATCGAAATCTCGGACAACACAGGCCAGCTGACCGATCTGCAGCCCACGACACCGTCGGCCACCGCCGGTGAACGGCCCGTCGTGGTTGCAGGCAGCGACGTCAGCGGCACGAACTTTGGTTATGCCGGCCTCGGCCCGATCGGCGATACAGTCTGGAGTGATGCCAATGGCAACGGCGTGCAGGATCCGGGTGAGCTGGGTATCGGCGGCGTCACCGTCAACCTCTACTTCGACGATGGGGACGGCGTCTACGAGCCAGGCACCGGTGACGTGCTGATCAGCACCGACATCACCGATGCGGCGGGCCAGTACCTGTTCAACGATCTGCCGCCGGGTTCCTTCTGGGTCAGCGTAGTGCCGCCCGGCGGTTATACCCAAACCGGTGATCCCAGCCAGCCCGGCGTGCCCTGCACGACGTGCGACAATCGCGGCTTCACCACCCTGACGCCGATCGACCCCAGTGACCTGACCATGGACTTCGGCTACCGCAATCCTGCCCTGGCCGACGTCTCCGGCACGGTGTGGAACGACACCAACAGCAACGGTATCCAGGATCCGGGCGAGCCCGGGATTCCGGGTGTGACTGTCTGCCTGGTGAACAGCAGCGGCGTGACCGTCGCCTGCACCACAACCGATCCCAGCGGCAACTACACGTTCCCCGACGTGCCGCCGGGCAACTACACCGTGGTGGTCACTGATACGAACAACGTTCTGAACGACTACACCCTGACCAGCGGCCTCGACGAGATCCCGATCACCGTCGCCGGCACGAACATCAGCGACGTGGACTTTGGTTACGTGCGCAATCCGGCCACCGGCGCCATCGGTGACACGGTGTGGATGGATGCCAACAGCGACGGCGCACAGAACGGCGCCGAGCCCGGCATCACCAACGTCACGGTGAAGCTGTACCGCGACAGCGACGGTGTGCCCGGTCCGTCTGGCGGCGATACGCTGGTCGATACCACGGTTACCGACATCTACGGTCACTATCTGTTCGTCGATGTCCCGGCGGGCACCTACTACGTGGACGTCGACCAAACCACCTTGCCAGCCGGCCTGGCACCGACCAGCGGCACGACAGACCCAAGCGCGCTCATCGCCTTGAGTACCGGTGAGACCTACCTCGATGCTGACTTCGGGTACGCCTCGCAGACGGGCAGCGCGATCGGCGACACGGTCTGGCACGACGCTGACGGCGACGGTATCCAGGATCCGGGCGAGCCGGGCATCGGTGGCGTCACGATCACGGTCACCGGTCCGGGCTGCCCCACGGGTTGTACCGTAACGACGGATCCGGATGGCACCTGGCTCATCCCGGGCCTACCGCCGGGTGTCTACACGGTGGCAGTCACACCGCCGCCTGGATACAGCACCCAGACGACCAACTGGCCGTCCGGCGCCATCGGGAT
>CAZXQZ010000026.1:15695-20851 GCA_964642445.1 uncultured Anaerolineae bacterium | reverse complement strand
ACGGCACCTACACCGTCGTGGTTACCGACGTCAACAACGTGCTGGCCGGGCTGCCGCAGACGGGCGATCCCGATCAACCGGGCGTGCCCTGTACGACGTGTGATGACCAGGGGACGGCAATCGTGACGGGCGGCGCGTCAGTGCTGACCATGGACTTCGGCTACCAGCCGATTGGTGGCGCGATTGGCAACCAGCTCTGGCACGACGTAAACGAAAATGGTGTGTTCGACGCTGGCGAGTCTGGCATCGAGGGTGTTCGTATGAACCTCTGGCTGGACGTCGACAACGACGGCATCATCACACCGGGTGTGGACAACCTGGTGCGCACGACGTTTACGGACGTCAGCGGCCAGTACGAGTTCACCGGCCTGCCGGCGGCGCGTTACCTGGTCGACGTGGCAGCCTCGAACTTCGCTGCGGGCGGTGTGCTGCAGGGCTTCAACAAGACCACTGGCACAGCAGGCTTGAACAACCACAGCCAGGCTGACCCGTACCTGGTCATCCTGACCGCGACAGGCGGCGTGGTCTCCAGCAATGACACAGCCGACTTCGGCTACACGGCGCCTGGCGTCGGGTATTCGATCAGCGGCACGGTGTTCAACGATCTCAACAACAACGGTGGCACAGTACCGACGCAGGAGCCGGGTGAGCCACCGCTGCCGGGCACCACGGTGTTCCTCTACCGCGTGCTGCCCAATGGAACGCAGGTCTTGATCGGCACGACGGTGACGAACGGCACAGGTGATTACCTGTTCCCCGATCTCCCGCCTGGCAACTACGTGGTCTCGACCGATGCACTCAGCACGACGGCCAACGGCTACTACCAGACGACGCAGACCGGGCCGTCCAACCCGGTGCAGCCCGTCACCATCACCAATGCCAACGTCGTCGATCAGGACTTTGGCTACTACGTACCGAACGTGCGCCCGCTGGCCGTGGACCTCGACTACTTCCAGGCCGAGGTGCAGGGTTCCAACGTGCACCTGATGTGGGCAACGCTCAGCGAGATCGATCTGTTGGGCTTCCACGTGTACCGCGCCACATCGGCCAATGGTCCGTGGACTCGCCTGAACGCGACGATGATCCCGGCCCGTAACCCGGGCAGTGCGCAGGGCAACGAGTACGAGTTGACCGATGCGAACCGCCCGAATGGCCGCTACTGGTATCGTCTGGACTGGATCGAAGCAACCGGCACCCAGACGGCCTCCATCATCGAGGTCCAGGTAGGCGAGGTGATGTTCCGGACGTGGATGCCGATGCTGCGCCGCTAGCGCCGCACTGGTATTCGAGGCATGTTTGCTATCCCTGAGTCATCCGGCAGAGTGAACTGAGTGAGACCTCCTGAAGTGGCAACTGTGTTGTTTCGACAATACGGGCCACGACAGGAGGTCTCTGTTTTTCCATCAGCGGCATGCGTACCGGCCGATGACGAATGAAAACCCAACAATCCGCTCCCCGAATCCGCTCCAGGCTGCCCCCACCACAGACGCGCATCCGCCCTTTCACCATCCCCTATCACCTTCCATTATATCCTACTCCCTACTCCCTACTCCCTACTCCCTACTCCCCACTCCCCACTCCTTGAAAATTCCTCACTCCTGTGCGATAATGTTCTATGCGTGCCGCACGACGATCACGCTGTGCGGTATAATGGCCTTCTAATTCGCCTTGTCGATAAGGAGTTTCAATTGTGAGTACCAAACTCGTATTACTGCGCCATGGACAGAGTACCTGGAACCTGGAAAACCGTTTCACCGGCTGGACCGACGTCGATCTGTCGGAGCAAGGTACACGCGAAGCCCATGCAGCGGGTCGTGTGCTGCGTGAAGAGGGTTACACCTTCGATATCGCTTATACGTCCGTCCTCAAACGTGCCATTCGTACACTGTGGATCACACTCGACGAAATGGATTTGATGTGGATTCCCGTTTACCGCGCCTGGCAGCTCAACGAGCGGCATTACGGTGCGCTGCAAGGCCTCAACAAAGCCGAGACGGCGGCCAAATTCGGTGATGCCCAGGTCAAGGTCTGGCGCCGCAGTTACGACATTCCGCCGCCGGCGCTGGACCTGGACGATCCACGGTTTCCCGGATTCGATCGGCGCTATGCCAGCCTGACCGGTGCCGAGCTGCCACGCACCGAATCGCTGAAGGACACCCTGGCGCGCGTGCTGCCCTACTGGCACCAGACGATCGTGCCAACGATTCGGTCCGGGCAGCGCGTGTTGATTGCCGCCCATGGCAACAGCCTGCGGGCGTTGGTGAAGTATCTGGACAATCTATCGGAAGAGGCAGTCATCGAACTCAACATTCCCACCGGCTTCCCGCTGGTGTACGAGTTGGACGATGATCTGAAGGCAATCACGCACTACTACCTTGGCGACGCCGCGGCGGCGCAGGCGGCGGCCGAAGCCGTGGCCAAACAGGGCAGCGCGGGCAAATAACCAAAACAGCGTTGCGAAGTCTGCGAGACTTCGCAACGCTTTGGAGCAAGCCAGAGCTGCGAAGTCTGTGAGACTTCGCAGCTCTATAGAGCAAGCTCACCCTTGCAGATGCTGTCGATACGCAGTGGGCGTCAGCCCGGTTGCGCGGCGAAAGACGCGGTGAAAATAGGTGGCATCGTCATACCCCACCATGCCGGCGATGGTCGCGATGGTCAGGTCGGTGGTGGACAGAAGATGTTTGGCCTTCTCGACCCGCAGATCGGTGAGGTAATGCACAAAGCTCATACCGCGCCGCAGGCTGAACAGATGGCCCAGGTGCGATGGGCTCAGATGAACCGCCTCTGCCACATCACCCAGCAATAAGCTGGGGCGCATGTAATTCTGCTGGATAAACTCGATCGCGCGCTGCAGCACGTTGTCGCGTAAACCGGCCCCCTCGGCCAGATCGAGAAAGGCTTCCAGGCATTCCAGGGCCCACCGGTGAATGTCCTCGCGCGACTCCAGAATCACCAGTTTGGCCAATTGGCGTTGAGAACTCTGCAGGACCTCGGCCTGGGGTGCACCGGCCTCCAGCGCAGCCCGTGACAGCAGGGCCGTCAGTTCTGTGAACCGGGTGTGCAGCACGTCAGGGCTTTTCGCCGGCGCGTGCAGCAAATCGTCCATGAGCCGGGCCATACTCTGGCGGCTCGTTTCGTGATCACCGGTGCGCGTCGCTGTGAGCAGATGACGCTCCAGGTCGAGTGGATAGACGTGTGTGCTGCGCTCGATGGCGCGGACGTCGTCGATGTGAATGACCGCATCGCGCCCCAGGTACAGGCGGTAGCGCTGGGCATGCGCCGCTTCAGCGTAGGACAGCGAAATGGCTGGCAGGCCATCCGCAGTACTTCCTATGCCAACCGTGGCCGTCATCGAGCTGTCCGGTTGATCGAAGTGGCGGGTTGCGATCACCTGGGCCCGCATCTTCACTGTGTACCGAATGGCATGGCCCAGGCTGCGCAGCTTGTCGATTGTGTCGAGCCGTTCGTGGGCCGAAACGATGGCGGCCACGACCCCTCGCCGCACCTGGGCAACCAGGTATGCGTCAGGAAACGGAATCGCCTGCCGCACCGCGTCCGGCAGCATGGCGCACAGGCTGTCCAACTGGGCCCGCGACATACCCTGCAGGGCCCAATACGCCTGGTCGATATCGACGAGAAAAACAACCGGCTTGACGATCTGACGCCCGAGGTGATCGAGCACACGATGCGCGACGTCGTGGTCGATGACCATGCCCGATACCAGGTCGTGCACCAGTTTGGCCTCGGCCAGGGGCAGGGTATCCCGCAGACGGCCGCTGGCCTGGTGCGCCTCGCGTTGACGGTTTTTCTCGCGCACAACCTGATCTTTGGTGCGTGACAGGGTTTCCAGCAGAGTCGCCGGCCGCACCGGCTTGAGCAGGTAGTCGACGGCGCCCAGGCGCACGGCCTGCTGCGCAAAGGCAAATTCATCGTAGGCACTGAGTAGAATCACCTGGATGTCGGGCTGCTCGCTGCGAATGACGCGCGTTGCCTCCAGCCCATCGATGCCCGGCATCTTGACGTCGATCAAGAGGATGTCGGGTCGTGCCCGGCGCGCCAGGGCAATGGCTTCGGACCCGTCACCCGCTTCCAGAATCGGTCCCACATCCAGCTGGCCGCGGGATACGATCATTGCCACGGTCGAACGGACCAGCGCTTCGTCGTCAACGACCAGCAGACCGGGCATGGTCATCCTCCTCGGGCACCGGCGTGTGCCGGTTATCCGCCACAGGCAGCAGGATCGTGACGTGCGTGCCCCGACCCGGTTCGCTGGCAACATGCAGGGCAAAGCCGGGGCCGTACTCCTCGTGCAGGCGCTGCATGACGTTCTTGAAACCCACGGATGAGCCATCGGTCCAATCACGATATGCGCGCCGGTTGATCGCTTCGGCCAGGGCGCTCTCCATGCCGGCGCCATCGTCGATCACTTCGAGCCTGATGCCATCGGCGACCCGAGCGGCGCGTACCTCGATGAGCACCGGACGCGCGAGCGGCTCGACCGCATGGATCACGGCATTTTCCACCAGCGGCTGCAAGGTCATGCACGGAATCTGCCGCTGCCGCAGCGTAGGCTCGATTTCGAAACGGGTCTGCAAACGCTCGCCGAAGCGCAGCTTTTGAATCGTCAGGTAGCGCTCGATCGTCTCGATTTCGCGTCCCAGGGTGACCCCTTTGGCGACGTTGCGCAGGCTGTAGCGCAGCAAATCGCTGAGACAGTAAGCCACCTCTTCGGTGACCGGGGCGTTCTCCTGGATCGCAGTGTAGCTGATCAGGCCGAGGGTGTTGAACAGAAAATGCGGGTTGACCTGGGACTGCAGCATACGAAACTGGGTGGTTTGCAGCGCGGCCTGCAGGGCCGCTTTTTCCTGCGTCTCGCGCAGAAGCCGCGCCTGGGTCAGGTTGGCGACACCCATTTCCACGATGTGGTTGGCCGTACAAAAGAGCATTTCTGCCGCCGCGTCGACGCGCTCGCGGGGCAGGGTGGGAATACGCCAGGCGGCGGCGCGCACGTCCTGCACGGGAAGACCCAGGCGGGCGTTGCGCTCGACGATTTCTTCGACGAATTCTTCCTGGGCGTCGTCGGGCACCACCTGGCCGCACAGGATGCAGCCGATGTATTCATCTTCGAGCATGATCGGCGCCGCAATGTCGACCAG
>CAZXQZ010000026.1:0-15595 GCA_964642445.1 uncultured Anaerolineae bacterium | reverse complement strand
TCAAGTCGACGACGTCGCGAATGCTCAGAGATGAATGGCTCATACACCCTCCCGGCTCACCATTGATGCAGGCGGGGTTCACGCGTTAAACAAAAAAGCGCGACCTGAGTAGGACAGGTTGCGCTTTCCGCGGAAGTGCACGACCTTGTGCAGCTGGTGCCGGTGCAGGGTGGTTGATCGCTGCCCTAACCGCTGAAATCGGGGCAATCTCACCGACGATACTCCCTGCGCCAGCACTGGGTGGGTGGTCTGGCTTGGACCGTCACCGGGGTGATGCCAAGACCGGCGTGGCCCACACCGCGCGACGGTTCCTCACAGTTGCCGGACAGCGCCGGTCTTCCGGCACTACCGACCGGTCACCGGACTTCACCAGGGTTCGCGCACGGCTTGTGTGGCGAACACACCCAGGGTGTTCTGTAACGGTTCTATCTTAGCATGGCCCACACCGGCATGTCAAGAACCGCCAACTGCCGATCGGCGAGACAACTTTCGATTTGCGTATTACTTGCCCTCCAATCCTTGAATTGCATTCACCGCTGCATCCCGCGCCGCCAGAATCTCCGCCCGGCTGCCGGCCAGCCACATACGGCCGAAGCGGCCCACCGACGAGATGTGGGCAATGCTGATCTTGGCCGCCTTCTCGGCTTCGTTGGCTGCCAGGTTGATGTAGGCGGCGGGTGCCACCTCCAACACCAGCATCGTCTGCCCGGGCACGATCATGCTGCCCCGCCGGAAACGGTTGATCAGCTGGGCCTGGTAGGGGTCGATGTTGTCGATGACCTGGAGGGAGGCTACCTCTGGTTTGACACGGTCGGTCTCCTGTAACCCCAGGCTGTGCAGGATGACACGCCCCGCCTGCAGCACCTCGGCCTGCGACATGGAGTGCACCTCGAACATGCCATATTCGCGTTCGACGACCTGGGCTCCCGGACGGGCGTCGGTGCTTTTGACGGCCACATCGACAATACGAAACACCTCATTACCCGGCGCCATCTCGACGTAGAGTGACGCCATGCCCTCTGTCGGCAGATCGCCCTGCGTGATGGTTCCCACAAAGGCCGCATACTGCGGCTGCATGCGGTTCAGAAGACAGTACGCGCGAAGCTGAAATTCACCGGCCATTTTGACTCCTTTATCGTTTACGTCTCACCGCCACTGGTACGGGCCAGGGCAGCGGTTACTATGCGGGTTAGCTGGGCCACATCGATGGGTGGTACCACAGCCGTCACGACGGGCGCCGTGGTGGCTGGCTCCGCCGCTGCGGACTCGACGAAGCGCAGCCCCAACGCGTGGGCCGTGTCGCGGGCCAGCGCCGTGACTGTATCGTGGTCCTGCAGGACCACTTCCGTGACACCGGCTTGTTTGACCCACCGCTCGACGTCGGCTTCGGTTATGATGTGTCGTGCCATCCCGTTCTCTGCCAACCTTCGTTCGCACCTGGGGGTGCGAAGTGCTCGTTGCGTGACTCACTTCGCACCTGGGGATGCGAACTGCTCGTTCGTTGTCAGACGAGCGAAAATGCCCCGACGAGGGTACAGCGCCGGGCACGGGTGAAGACGCGAGCTGTGGTGAGCCCTTCGCCCGAAGCACCCGCGATGGTGAAACTGGTCGGCCCTTCGCCGCCGAAGCCGATCCCGGCAAACGACGGTGCGTTCTTGACGAAGATCGTCGAATTGATCGCCTTGCCGAAATCGCTCATGTGGTTGATGTTCGAGGAGTGGATGAGCGCCGTGTGATGCAGGTTGCCCTCGACCTCCACCGCAACGTCCATCGCTTCTTCGAACGAGCGCACCCGCACCAACGGCAGCACTGGCATGATCTGCTCGTGGCGCACCAACGGATGATCCTTATCGACTTCGACGACGACCAGGCGCAGGCTCTCGTCGGCATCGATGCCGATTTCGCGCAGGATGACGTGCGCGCTGCGGCCCACGAATGCTTTGTTGATGTGCTGCTGATCGTCGAGCACGACATTTTCCAGCTGCTTCAGGTAACGTGGCTCCAGCACGAGCGCGTCCGATTGGCCCAAACAGCGGATGAAGTCATCGACAATGTGCGGCGTAACGATGATTTCTTTCTCGCAGGTACAGGGCAGGTTGTTGTCGAAGGATGCACCGGCTACGACTTCGCGCGCCGCCTTGGCCGGGTCGGCCGTATCATCGACGATCACGGGCGGATTGCCGGCGGCGGCGCCGATCGTGCGTTTGCCGCTGCCCATGGCCAGGCGCACCACGGCGCTGCCCCCTGTTACGCACAGCAGTGAAACCTTGGGGTGACTCATCAACGCGCGCGTCGTGTCCAGCGGACAGTCACGAATCCCCACCAGGCAGTTGGGCGGACCGCCGGCTTTTTCGATCGCCTGATTGAGCAGACCCATCGTCTCGAACGAGGTACGCTGCGCCGAAGGATGCGGGGCGAACAGTACGGTGTTGCCACCCGCCAACATGCTGATGGCGTTGTTGACCACCGTTGCCACCGGGTTGGTGATGGGCAGGAGGGCGAGGATGATGCCGAACGGTGCCGGTTCCAGGACTGTCATGCCAAAGTCACCGATGTGGATGCCGGTGGGCAGATCTTCGACACCCGGTGTTTTTTCGGCCGCCAGCACATTCTTGAGCACCTTATCCGAGACACGGCCCAGCCGGGTATCCTCCACGGCCATCTGGGCCAGGCGATGGCTGTTGTCGATCGCCGTTTTGCGAATGGCTTCGATGATCTTCTTGCGCTGGGCGATGCTCACCAGGCGGTAACGCTGGAAGGCGGCATCCGCAGCCGACATGGCATCGTCGGCCGTCGCAAAGACACCGGGTGGGCCGACCCACTGCGGGCTGGCCTGGCCGTCGAGGCGGGTCAACACACGGCGGACTATCTCACCGACCTGGTTTTCATCTACAATGACACTCATATCGTTTACCTCCTGCGCGGCCTGTTATCCCGCCAAAAAAGTGCCGACTGGGCGACGCCAACACCCGTATATACCTTCGTACCTGTGAAACCGGGTGAGCTTCGTTGCGGCGCGGTCCGGTTATCACGTTACAACGCGTCGACCATGGCCTGCGCCACGTCGATGTCGTGCTCGGCTGCGCCACCGCTGGCTCCTACGCCGCCGACGACGATACCATTTTGCACCAACGGCAGGCCACCCCCCACAATCGTCAGTCCGGGTAGGCTGGCGTCGATGCCAAAAAACTGTGCGCCGGGCTGGGCATGTTTGGCCAGCTCATGCGTGGGCATGCGCACCGTCGCGGCGGTCGTTGCCTTTTGCGGTGCCAGGGCAATACTCACGACCAGGGCATCATCCATACGGCGCATCTCACACAAATTTCCGGCTTCATCGGCGACCGCGACAACCATTGGGATGCCAAGCGCGGCGGCGCGCCGGAGACCCGCTTCGATCAGGCGATCACACACGGCCAGGGTGAGCCCCGTGCGGCCGGTCTGCGGCATGGGCGGCTCCTTTCGCTCCTCACGTAAGGTCTTTTCGATGATCCGTTTGATCTCACGCTGCTCGTCGATGCGTGCCATCATGTACAGCAGGTCGGACAGGCGGTTCACATAACGCAGCAGGTGAGGATTGACCGGTGTGGCCCGGTTGAGTTCCACCAACAAACGCTCCCCCCGCCGCACGATCGTCCGCGCCAGGTCGAGTGCAGCCGAGGCCAGCGAGCCACCCGGTCGCACGAACTGGTTGGTGGCAATGAATTCTGCCTCGAAACTGTCGATCGTGCATTCCAGGTTGGTGACCTTGTCCGGACTCAGCGGCACCTGTTTGGAGGCCACGCCGGGCGCTGTGGCCAGCTCGGCCATCACGCCAATCAATTCACCCTGCAAAAACAGGATGTTACGGCAGATGTCGTCGTGCCGGGTCGTTGCGCGCGCCATGCCCAGGGCCGATGTCGCCTCGTCGAACGTGCCATACACCTGTACCCGCGGGTCGTCTTTGGCCACGACGACCCGGCCGAGCAGTGAGGTCTGGCCAGCGTCGCCAAAGCCCGTGTAGATGTGCCCCACGGGATGCGATGGCTGCGGTGTCGTATGCGACCCCGGTGCCGGACCCGTCGACTGGCTGGCCTGCATAGGATCGTTCATCGTTAGAGATTGACCGTATCGATGATACCGACCACCGTGGCGTCGACCGGTGCGTGGACGGACAGTGTCACCCGGGCAGCGCTGCCGGTTGTGACCAGCACACGCTCGCCGACGCCGGCACCCACCGTATCGATGGCCACCAGGCGGTCGCCGGCTTCTTCGGCCTCGATCACGAGCAGCTTGAACCCGACCAGCGCCTCATCCTTGCGGGTCGATACCACCGTGCCGATGACTTTTCCAATCTTCATTGCTGTCACCCCACACGAAAAATGTCAATCGAAGATCAACTTGATACCCAGGCGGTGGGCTGTTTCACGTGCCAATGCGGTGAGTCGGCTGCTTGCCGCCAGGCGCACGGTCGTACCAGCCGGGAAGGGTGCCAGGTCGGCCTGGGTAATCACGCCGCTCAGGTGCGGCACCGCTGTCACCGCCATGCCGGGCGGAACACGTCGTGCCTGGCCGCTGATGTGACGTTCCACCGCCAGCTGAAAATCCTGTTCACGCACCAGCTCGATGCCGTACGACGCCAGGGCCGCCAGGTGTCCCTGGATTTGGGCACGCAGCGCCGGCGCCGCCTGCCCATTACCGAAGATCTTGCCGACCGGCCCATCCAGATCGGCGCTGTCACGGATCGCCACGACCGGCTTGCCAGCCAGGCGTGCGCCGATGATCAGCGTGGCGACCAGGCTGTCGAGCATGCCCAGCGCCAGGTGGGCGGCCAGGTTCATCGACAGCGTCGGCAGCAGCACCAGGTCGGCGGCCCGCACCAGGCCGGGTGAATCGGCCCAACCGTGACTGTCGATCACGACGTGGGCGCCAGCCTTACGGCTGCGTTCGGCACCCAGCATCATCTCGGCCGACGGCGTCAGCACACTCGTCACCCGGTGTCCGGCCTGCGCCAGCCAGGTCATGGCTTCTTCGCCCGCCAGGTAACCGTACGAGGCACCGCTGAAGATGACCAGTACCTCTTTGGCCGGCACCTTGAACGGCCCCAGGTTGAGCCTGGCCAGGACACGTAAGACGATTTGCACAATGAGGGTGTCGTCCACGGGTTATGACTCCCAATGCATGCACAGCCGGTGTGACTGCCCCTTGCGCCGCGGGCAGGCTGGATCACCACAGAGGTTGCACACCCCGGCGGCGGAGATTCCTTCCTCTACCACGGCCTCGGCGAGGAAGGTCATATCGCCTACCTCGTCGACGATGACCTCTTGTGCCACCACCACCGGCAGCGGTGCTTCTGCAACCAGGGCTTCGACCTCAGCCACACCTTCGGGTTCAAGCTCGACCACCGGCTCTGTTTCGGCTGCTGGGTCGGGTGGCGCGGGCGTTTTTTTCCTGTGCGGCTTCACCGCGGCTGCTTCGGGCAGGGGCATAACCGCCGGACCGCGGACCAGCTGGGCGGTCATTGTTTCCAGGTCGCTGTGCGGTCGCGGAATCACGTGCGTGCTCACGATCTGGCCCACCTGGGCACCCACCTGTGCCCCGGCCTGCACCGCGGCCTGCACCGCACCAACGTCACCGCGCAGTTTGACGGTGACCAGGCCGCCGGTCGCCAGGTCGTAACCCAGCACCTGTACGTTAGCCGCTTTCGTCGCGGCATCGGCAGCCGCGATGGCGGCCGGCAGTCCAACGGTTTCGATCATTCCCAAGGCTTGCAACGTCATATGGCACCTCTTTGGCGTAACACACGCACGAGCGCACGCACGGTGTCCCTGATCTCGGCCGGCGATAGGGTGTCGCCTGGGTTATCGTGTTCGGCGGTACGCGCGGCTGGCTGCACCATCGGCTCAGCCGGCATACCTGGGGTTGTCTCCACGATCGAGTCGACCAGCCGCAGGGGCAGACGGATCACCAGGCGGGCCGCATTGCTGCCGGCCAGGCGGCATGCCGGGCGGTACTCCCCACCGAAGGTAAATCGCAAAACCGGCCGGTCGGCTGGCATGTGGACCTCGTGGATCGCCACTTCGTGGGTGCCAATGCCCACGCCCACGCCAAAGCGTGAGCTCTGCGCCGCGGCATAGGCCAGGGCCACCGCCGCATCACCGTGCCCTTCGACCTGCCGGCAGGGCACACCCTCTTCTTCGGCGCCGACCTCCACGTACTGGAAGGCACTGCCATCGGCCCGGCTGGCGGCTGCCACGTGAATAGCCGGCCGCTCCTTGTAGCCACCGCTGAACAAGTCCGCGCGCTGCGCCTGGTCTTCCGGGCTGATGCGATCAGCCATGGGCGCGGCCTTGCAGCTGGTTGTAATAGTGCAGCACCAGGCCGGTGGCCACGGCGTTGATCGGCCCTGCCGTGCCGCGGATATTGGCGGTGCCGGCCACGATGCCGTAGCTGGCCAGCTCGTTGACCAGCATGTCCGATAGCTCGAAATCGAGACCCGATCCGCCGACGATGGCTACGAAACTGATCAGACGGATATTCCCCGCAGGTGCTACCGCCCGCAGGACGCGTAGCGCATTGCGCATGAAGACCTTGTACTTGGCTTCGCGCCGCACACTGCGGATGCGTTCCACGGTGTGTTCGGTAATGATGGGCAGCAGGTCGTCCCGCCGCACCAGGGCCACCCGCCCAAACAGCTGGGCATCCAGGGGCTCTTTGAAGAAGCGCACCGTGTTATCTTCGTTGCGAATGTGGAACAGGCTTTCTACCTTGGCCAGGGGGTAGTATTTGATCTGCTCGGCGGTCTCGAAATCGTCCAGGCCGAGCTCATTTTTGATCAACAACGTCACCATGTGACCGGCCCCAGCCAGGTGAATGCTGCGCACCGGACTGCCCTTTTGCAGGAAGGCGGCATCGGTGGAGCCGGCGCCCAGGTCCAGGATCGCCAGCGGAATATCGATACCGGGTGTGGTGAGCGCCCCCAACATGGCCATGTTCGCTTCGACACCCCCCAGCTCGACGCGCACACCGGTATCTTCGGCCAGGGCTGCGGCGACCCGTTCCATCAGGAGGCGGTCGGTGTTGACCATCGCGGCCAGACCGATCGCGTTCTCCATCGCGAATTCTTGCGCAATGCCACCGGCGACCTTCTGCGGTACCTGGCAGTCGACGGCGAGAACGTCGCGGATCTTGATCTCGTCGAGCGGCTTGTTGGTGACGTCGCTCATCGTCTGGCGGATGCGCGCAATCATGCCGCCGACGTTGGTGCCGGGTTCACCCTGCACGTCGGTCAGCGGTGTCACCTCGCCCAGCACCTGCATGATCTCGTCGGCCCCCAAATCGAGCCCGACTGCGGCGCTGCGCTGCTCACCGATCAGGGTCAGCGTACCGGCGGGAATGCGCCGTGTGCGCACTTCGCCGAAGGGGGTCCGAATGACCACCGCCGAGCGCAGGCCAATCAGCGCCTTGGCGATGGGAATGACCGTTGCGGTCTCTTCGGGCGTCAGGGAGAAGACCGTGGCAATCCCATAAGGATTGCTCATCGTGCGCACGGTCTGGCCCTGGGGTGCGACCTCGACGGCGGCCAGCATGTCGAGCGGCACGCGGTCGATGAGGGCCACTTCATCGACAAAGGGGATGATCCTGGGCAGGCGGTTGACGATGAGCACACCGTCGTCGTTTTGTGCAATGCCGCCCTGTACGTCGACACCCGCGTCGATGGCGCGCGTGATGATCTGGGCGGCCACCTCGTAGTCGTAGGCACGTGGAATGACCACGATCACCGGATCGTTGGGCCGGATGAGACCCAGGTCGCGAAGGTGGGTCGTGCGTCCCACGCCGAGGCCCAGTCCACCAGGGGAGCCTGGGTTGTGACCGATCATCGTCGATTCGGTGATCAGCGTCTCGGTGATGGTTTCCATCGCGATGTCGCCGATCACCGGGGTGGCCTCGTTGAGCAGCGCCAGATCGATGTCGCGCAGCGTCATCCCGGCCGTCTGCGTTGCGTCCTGCAAAGCAAAACGAATACCCGGGATATTGCCTGGCGTGCCCTTGATGCCGGTTGTCGGCACGCGCGATGAAGCCAGGAAACGCGGGCCGTTCGCCTGATCGACATCGGCCAGGGCGACCTCGGTTGTGGCGTTACCTACATCGATTCCCGCGATGATACGCACGATGGGTCCTTTCTCACGCGTCGGAAACCGGGCTTCGGGGACCGTGGCGCAGCCACAAGCCCGGTTTCTCCGGCTGGGTCATCGGCAACCCTCGTCAGCCGGTCTTGAGGCGGCCGCGACTCTCGTAGACGTGTGCGGCTTCGCGTACGAAGTCCGCATTGATTTTGGCGCCGTACTTCTGCTCCAGCTCATCGGCGATCGCCAGCAGTTCGGCCTTGGTGGAGCGGTAGGGGCGCAGCGCATTGTAGATTTGCAGGATGCGTTCGTCGGCGACCTTGGTCAGCTCGGCGGCACGCAGCATATTGCGGCCCAGCTGCGGCCGGCCGGCTTTTTCGGCAATCTGCGACTGCAGCTGCAACGTCTCGGGCGTAATGCGAATCTCTTCCGCCGTGATGTCGCCCTTGACCACCGCATCCAGCGTGATGGCGCTGAGCGGTTTGCCGGTGCCGGCCGTCTTGACCAGCTCCGGGCGTTTCTCGGCCAGCGGAAAATCACGCGTGATATCGAGCTCGACGGCATACGAACCGTTGCCCCCGGTCTTGGGGGCCCCCTGCCCACTCAGTTCGTTGAGCACCTCGCGGACGATGGCGCTAATCAGATCTTCTTGGGACACGTTATCATCACCTCCCGGCACACACGGCCGTCACGGCCACATGGCCTACTTGAATGTCACCTGCAGTTCGACGGTCTTGCCACCCGGCTGCACGAAGCTGGTCTCGCGGATGTGGAAGATCGCGGCAATGGCCTGGTACTTCGGCCGCGCCATCTGGTCGTTGATCTGGGCCACCGGCTGCGGAGATTCTCCCTTGGCATACCTGGCCGCGTTGCGGCCGATGTTGCGGTAGGTGGGCAGATCCACCACCGGTGCCTGGGGGAAGAGCTCCAGGTTGTTCAACGGTGCCAGGTCTTTCTGGTGAATGAGCACGGTGCCGCGTGACTGAATGCCAATGCCGATGCCAGAGCCGCTCAACTTGGCCGCCTGGTGCCCCACGAACGCCACGTCGGACGTGTGGGTGACACGCACGACACGTGCCTTGACTCCCTGTTCTTCGATGCCGGCCAGGAGCTCGCGCAGGATGGCGGAATGCGGAATTTTGGTCATCGTCTGTTTGCTCAGCTTGTCGCCAAATGCGGGTGCCAGGCCGATGACCACTTCGTTCGGGGAGGTGCCCACTTTGGCCTCGCCCACTTCCCGCAGCTCCATGTCGACGGCTGGCCCACCGACTGCCACCGCCGCCGGTTTGCCGCCCTCCGCCGGCATCTGCTTGAGGATCTCTGTCACAATGTTGCGGATCGTCGATTCCGAAATTTGCATCTGTATCGCTCCCTCGGGCGGTTAGAGCCCGCCACGCCGCATTAGATATCTTCGGGACCCTTGGCCCAGGAGATGTTTTGGATCGCCTGCCATCGTTCGGGGCTCATCCGGTAACCGCTGCCAGGACCCATGTAATCGTTCAGGTCGTTCACCGCTGAGATCAGATGGAACGTGTCGTCCAGGATCGCCGAGGTGTGCAGGTAGTCACCCGAGACACGCAGACGCAGGATGCGCAGCACGTTCTCGGCCACGTCGGTGAAGCCGCGCTTGGCCAGGGCCTTGACGACGTCCACGCCGGTCACACCACGTTTGATCAGGTCCTGCGCGGCTTTGGTGTCCTGCACCTTATCGCGCGGTGGCATGTCGGCGCTGCCGTGGGCATAGGTCGCTGCTTCCACTTCTTCGTCGGTGATGCGAGGCAGGCCCAGCTCTTCGAAGACTGCCTGCAGGGCCCGTGCGGCTTTGTTGCGGGCGGCGATGATCGCTTCTTCCGAAACGGGCACCAGGCCACCGTCCACCTTGAGGTCACGCTGCAGGGCAAAGAAGTCGTTGTAGTCGTCGCTGTCGAAGTTGGACCCGGCAAACATGTTGTCGTAGTTGGGCACGGCACTGTAGCCGGAGAAGATGTAGTCGGTGCCGGGCAACATCTGCATCAACGTGCGCGCCGTGCGGCGGAACTCCGAATGCGAGAAGGTCTGGTCGTTGCCTGACGCCACCTCCAGGTCCATGCACATGGTGACCAGGTTTTCACCCAGGACGGCGCGGATACCGGAAGGTACGGCCGCCGGCACACCGATGCAGCTGATCGAGCCGTTCTGCAAACCCTGCACGCCCGATGCCTTGGTCAGCATGATGCACTTGATCTCCAGGTACAGCATGGACTTGCCCTCGGCAAAGGCCATCTGCACCTCGGAGCCGGTGCCCGATGTGAAGCGCATCTTCAGGCCGCGCGAGGCGTAGGCCGAGGCCAGGAAGGCCTTGGACCAGGGCGTATCGTCACCGTCGATGAAGACCGGTTCGGTGCCGTACACCGACACCGTTTCGGCATAGGCGGTGAAACCGCGCATGCCCAACAGCAGCTCGGTCGCCTCTTCCAGCGCGTTCTGGGTGATGGCCCCGCCGCGCCCACACTGCGAACCGACCTGCAGGGCCAGGGCGTTGAACGGCGCATAGCGGGTAACACCCACCGTCGTCTCCAGCTCCGAGAAGCCGTAGAGGGCACCCTCGGAGGCGTCGGCAGCGATCAGCACCGGGTTGTCCTGCAGGTTGGTGACGTGTGCCTGGGTCGAAATGGTCTTGCGGGCACGCATCTTCTGCACGCCCATCATCATTTCTACGACGTTCAGATGGTTCATCACTTCAACGACCTTGGCTGGCGTCAGGCCGGAGAAGACCTCGACCACGCGCTGGCGCGGTACGTTGATGTCGACGATCATCTTCGCAATGTCGAGCGAATCGATCGCCATCATCTTCTCTGCCACCGCCGTGTTGATGCCACGATCGGCAATGAACCATTCGATCATATCGAACTGCTCGCGCGGCTTGCCGTCCATTTCGACCACTTTGCCATTGGCGACCTTGATGCTCGGTTTGGGATCGTTGGGGCTGCCCATGGCGATCATCCCGACTTCAGGCCATTCCTTGACAAAGCCGTCCTGCATGACCGAACGTGCCTCGCGCACCTCAAATCGCTTCTGTCGTTTTGCCATTCTGTAAAGCCTCCTGTCACAGGCTCAGAAAACGCCGGTGGTTCAAATGTACGGTGTGCCCACGGGCGGGCAGTCGCCACCGAGTGCGGTCAGCAGTTTGAGGCCCACCTCGCGGGCCGCAATCACGGCCTGGCGTACGGCGCCGGCATCACCGCTGAGGAAACTGACCACCTCGTTGGTGAAGCTCAACCCAGACTGTGGGCCAGCATAACCGACCAGTTCCACATCGGCGGCTTTCAAGGCCGCATCCACCATCAGGACACCGATGACTGCAGGTGCGCCGACGGTCAGACCAAAGGCCTTGCCCATTGGGGCGTTGAACGCCTTGTTGATGGCATAACTGGCGCGGGCCGAGTACTGCAGTTCGAGATGGCCAGCGTCGTTGGCGTACACGTCGCCGAAGGTGCGGGGCAGGTCTTTCAAGGCCACTTCGATCGCCCGGCGCGCATCCGAGACTTCTTCGGCGCCAAAGATGATCAAACAGCCGTGACCGGCGCCACCCTTGGTGTCGCGCGGCAGTTCGATCTTCACAACCTCGGTATTGGTGGCCTTGACGGCTTCATCCGATGCCAGGATCTGCGGCCCGGCACCGGTGCGGGCACCGATGATACCGATCGAGCGGTACTTCGGATCCAGACCCATTGCTTTGTGCAGCACTGGGTCCACATTGGCAATCACGATGCCAAGGGTGTCGCCGATCGCGGTACCGACGAATTCTGTGATTCCCGGATTGGTGGATGCGGCGGCAGCACCGTTGCCCGGCGCCGCGGCCCCCGCGACCTGCTTCATCACCTCTGCGACCACGCGCTCTACAATATCGTCTTGCATTGATCTAGCCTCCATATTGAGTCCCGATATTGAGTCATCGGTTTGCGAATTACCGATGGACTCTCGGTGTCACCCAGCAGGCAGTCCACCGAGCAGCGGTGGGGGCCGGCCGGTGGCCGGCCTGGTTTCCACCGCAGTCGTCTGGCCCGGCCTCGTTGGGGACAATCAGGCAGCGTCCGTGCGTCGCTTGGGCAGCAACGTTTCCGTATCGACGTGCGGTCTCGGAATCACATGGACGGACACCACTTCGCCGACGCGCTTGGCTGCCTGCGCGCCCGCGTCGGTGGCGGCCTTGACCGCACCCACATCGCCCCGGACCATCACAGTCACGAGACCCGATCCAACCCGTTCTGAACCGATCAGCACCACGTTGGCTGCTTTGACCATTGCATCCGCAGCTTCGATGGCACCCACCAGGCCGCGCGTCTCGATCATGCCGAGCGCTTCACCGCTGTTACTTGCCATTGTCCTCTCCTGTCTCTGGAACTTTGCCTCCGCTGAGGCCAGCCACAACCACCGCCAGACGAACGACGGTGTCTGAACGACGACTCGCCAGCCGAGCCGATCTGTGCGCGGGGCGCGTGACCGGCGAACAACCGACGGGTCCGATGGAAAATCTTCACGGCAAGTATAGCCGGCATGGCGTTCGATGCCTATGCAACCGCGGGTTGGGTCTGTGGACAGGTGGGTGATATTTCAGAGGACCATGGATGGAACACAAAAAACACGGCGCCGCAAAAGCAGCGCCGTGTGGAGAATTCTACGATTTGTGGACTATTGCTCCTATGGTGGCACAACCCACTCGCCCACAAGCGGGTAACCCGCCGCTTCCCGGTCGGCCAGACCGCCCGCGTCGTGCCAGAGATTCGTGAATCCTTCGGCATCGAAAACGCGGTAGGCGTGGCGGCTGGTGTTGCAGTGCTTGTCACCGATGCTGCATCCGCACGATTGCCCGGAAACGTGATCTGTGCTACACTACGAGTCCGCACCCACGTGCCAACCCAATCCGCCTGGAGGTCCTCGTGACGCACCATCGACTTCGGCTGCTGTTGATCTTCGTCGTCCTGGCCCTGGCCACCCTGGCCCCTGCTGTACCAGCCCTGGCCGGTGACGTGCCCAACCCGCTGGCACCCACGTCCGATCCCTGGCTCATCACGGGGCCAGAGACGGCACCGGCTGCCAGCCCCGACACCAACTGGGCGTTCAAAGCGCCGATGAGTGTCCCGCGCGGCCGCCTGGCCGTGGTGTCCGACGGCACATCGATGTTTGCCATCGGTGGCGAAGTGCGCAGCGGCATCGACTACAACCCCACCGACCTGGTCGAGGCCTACAATCCGGCAAACAATACCTGGACGACCAAGGCACCTCTGCCCACGGCGGCGCGCAACCTGCAAGGCTGCTACATGAACGGTAAGATCTACGTGCCAAACGGCCTCACCGGTTCGTCGAGTGCACCCGTCTTCTCGCCCACCCTCTGGATCTACACGGTAAGCAGCAACAGCTGGACGACCGGCGCCAACTACCCGACCACGGCGGTCATCTTCCACGCCGTGGCCTGCGATGCGGCCAACAACAAGGTGTACGTCGCTGGCGGCTCGACCGGCACCGGCAGTGGCACCACAATCAGCAACAAAACCTACGTCTACAACGCCACCACCAACGCCTGGACGCAGCTGGCCAACCTGCCCGGGAACCGTTACGGTGCTGTCGGCTACTGGCGCAGCGGGCTCTTCCTGGTCGCCGGCGGCGATGACAACATCACCCCGCCCGCCTTCACCTCGACGCTGGCCTACAATCCAACCACTAACAGCTGGAGTACGCTGGGCAACCTGGTCACCGACCGCAGCCTGGCCGCCGGCACGATGCTCGATGGCGATACCGCCATCATCGTGGGCGGTGGCTTTTCTTCGGCGGGCACGCTGCTCGGTTCGACGGAAACGTACAGCGGGGGTGGTCCGTGGACGGTGGGCGATGACCTGAACCAGGCGCGGCGCCTCCTGGGTACAGCCACCGCCGGCGGCATGGTCTGCGCCATCGGCGGCTTCAATTCCTACAACGGCGGCACCGACTGCGATCCCGATTCGGGTTTGTGCAGCGCCAATGAGTGTTTGCAGCTGGGGCCGACCTTCAACCTGCAGGTGGCACCCACCAGCGGCAGCGTCTGCGGGCCGGGCAGTGTGGCCCATACGGTGTCGGTGGTGTCTGCCGGTGGTTACACGGGCAACGTGACGCTGAGTGCACTCGGCCTGCCGCTGGGGGTAACCGTGCAGTTCGACCCGAATCCGGTCAGCGCACCCGGCACCTCGGCGTTGACGATCACCACGGCGGCCAACACACCGGTGGGAGAATACACCATCACGATCCAGGGCACCGATGGCACGACCACCCGCTCGACGACGGTGCAGCTGACGGTCAATGCCTTTGCCGCGGTACCCACCCTGCTGTCGCCGGCGAACAACGCGGGCAATGTCGTCCTGGACCCGCAGCTGTCCTGGTCGGCCGCCGCCAATGCCACGTCGTACCACGTGCAGGTGGCCGAAGATCGTTATTTCACGACCATCGTGGCGGCCACCGGCAGCGTTGCCGGCACCAGCTGGAACGTCACGCCGCCCCTCCGCATCGACCGCACCTACCACTGGCGCGTGCGCGGCGCTAACACCTGCGGCACCAGCGATTGGTCGCCGTCATTTGCCTTCACGACCCAGGCAACGGCGCCGGTGTGCACCCTGCTGGTCGATGACGACGACAACGACCCCAACCTGCAGCCCACCTACACCGCCGCGCTGAACGCGCTCGGGATTCCTTACACCGTCTTCGACGTGGGCGGTGGTACCGGCAATGGTCCCACGCTCAGCGCCATGCAGCCTTACTCCAACGTGATCTGGTTTGCGGGCGACAAGCTGGGCAGCAACGGTCCCAATGCCACCGACGAGGGCAACCTGGCCTCGTACCTGATCGGCGGTGGGCGCCTACTGTTGAGCGCCCAGGATTACATGAAGGACCGGGGCGGGTCTACCATCTTCGATTCGACCTACCTGGGCGTGACGACCCACCAGGAAGTGCCCAACTCGCAGGTGAACGGCGTGGTGGGCAACCCCATCGGTGGCAACATCGGGCACGTCACGCTCGGTGCCATTCCCAACTTCCAGAACCTGGCCGATGCCCTGGGCCTGACCGGTGCGTCGTCGGCCTTCGTCAACGGCGTCAACCAGCCAACCATCGCCAACTACGCTTCGGGCAGTTTCAAAACCGCTTTCTTCAGCACGGAGTGGGCGCGCATCGCCGCCGGAAATGCCAGCGCAGCCGAGCAAACCCTCAACAATGCTGTAACCTGGTTCGGCGGCTGTCCGAATGCGGTTCCCTGTTCACCACCGGACGTCGACTGCTCCGGTGCGGTCGACGTCGTCGACGTCACGCTGACCGCACAGGCCTGGAACGATTACCAACAGACCGGCCTGTACGAGGCGGACTACGACGTCAATAACGATGGCGCGATCAATATTATCGACGTGGCGTTGGTGACGGCGGAAGGTGGGGAGGAGGGAGTAGGGAGTAGGGAGTAGGGAGTACGGAGTAGGGAGTAGGGAGTAGGGAGT
>CAZXQZ010000025.1:0-32792 GCA_964642445.1 uncultured Anaerolineae bacterium | reverse complement strand
CCGGCCACGGCATCCAGCGGCGCGGCGCAGGCGAAGCCGGGCTCGTCGACGAAGGCGCGGTAGGCGTTGACGATGCGCTCCTGGTGCTCCGGCCGCAGAAAGCTCATGGCCCGCTCGCGCGCCACCTCGGCCACCGCGTCGATGAACAGTACCTTGCCCTGACGCTCCGGCGCTTTCTGGCTGCGGCACACCACCACGCACGCTTCCATGGGCGAGTTGTAGAACAGGTTCGGCCCCAGCCCCAGTACGCACTCCACCAGGTCGGCCTCGACCAGCTTGCGCCGCATCTCGGCCTCCTCTTTGCGGAAGAGCACGCCGTGCGGGAAGAGGATGGCGCAGCGGCCGGTCTGCGAGTCCAGGCTGGCCAGGATGTGCTGGAAGAAGGCGTAGTCGGCCCGACCCTGCGGCGGTGTGCCCAGGAAATTGCGACCCCAGGGATCGCTCTGCCAGCCTTCCCGGTTCCACTGCTTGATGGAATAGGGCGGGTTGGCCAGCACCACATCGAACGTGCGCAGGCGGTCGCGATCGGTGAAGGTCGGCCGCTCCAGCGTGTCGCCGCGCACGACGGCGAAATCCTCCACGCCGTGCAGCACCAGGTTCATGCGCGCGATGGCCGCGGTCATGTGGTTGCGCTCCTGGCCGTAGAGGCGCAGGGTGCGGTGCTCGCCGCCGCTGCGCTTGACCTGGTCCAGCGCCGAGATCAACATGCCGCCGGTGCCGCACGTGGGGTCATAGATGCTCTCGCCCGGCTGCGGGTCGAGCATCTGCACCATCAGGTGGACGACGGTGCGGTTGGTGTAGAACTCCTGCGCGGTGTGGCCGCTGTCGTCGGCGAACTTCTTGATCAGGAACTCGTAGGCCACGCCCAGTTCGTCCTCCGGCACGTTGGCCACCGAGAGCGTATGCGCCGAGAAGTGCTCCAGCAGGTTCTTGAGCGTATGGTCGGGCAGGCGCTCTTTATTGGTCCAGGGTGCGTCGCCGAAGATGCCGTCCAGCCGGTCGGGGTTGGCCGCCTCGATGGCCCGCATTGCCTCGCGCAGTGCCTGGCCTACGTCGCGCGGCGTAGCACGCACATCGTTCCAATGCGCGCCGGCGGGGATGATGAAGCGGTCGTTGGCCGTGTCCAGGGCGTAGCCTGCGTCGTCTGTGTCAGCCAGCGCGCCGGCGTACTCCTCATCCCACACGTCAGACAGGCGCTTGTAAAACAGCAGCGGAAATACGTACTGCTTGTAGTCGCCCGCGTCCACCAGGCCGCGCAAAATCGTGGCCGCACCCCAGAGGTAGGATTCGAGCGCTTGCTGGGTCATGCGCTCAGACATGAAGCCATCCGCCTTCGGCCATCACGCGGCGCAGGGTGTCCTCTGCGGTGCGCACACGTTCCAAGGCCGCCTTGAATTCGGCAACGGCCTCGTCCAGCGGCGGAATATCCTCGCCGATGGGCGGCAGCACATAACGCGAGATGTTCAGCGTCCAGTCTTCAGCCTTGATCTCATCCAGGCGGACCATCCGCGCCCGATCCTCCACATCCTGGAATGCCTGCACCCAGCCCAGGATCGCGGCGGCGTGCTCCGGCTCCAGGAAGTTCTGCGCCCGCCCTTTGCGGAACAGCGCTGAGCCATCGACGATCAGCACCCGGCCCGCCCGCCCCGGATCCTTGCGCCGGCGCAAGACGAGGATGCAGGCTGCCAACCCGGTGCCGTAGAACAGGTTGGGCGCCAGGCCGATGACGGCCTCGATCAGGTCGTGCTCCAGCAGGTAACGGCGGATCTGGCCCTCGACGCCGCCGCGGAAGAGCGCACCCTGCGGCAGCACCACGGCCATGCGGCCGCTGCCGACGGCCATCGACGCCACCATGTGCTGCACCCAGGCGAAGTCGCCGCTGGAGTCGGTGGGCAGGCCGGCAAAGGCGCGGCCCCACGGGTCGTTCTCCCAGACCTCGCGGCCCCACTGTGCCAGCGAAAAGGGCGGATTGGCGATGACGCAGTCGAAGGTGGCCAGCCCGCCGGTGGATGGATCGGCAAAGACGGGGCTGCGCAGGGTATCGCCGCGCTCCACCACAAAGTCCTCGATGCCGTGCAGCAAGAGGTTCATACGCGCCACCGAGGCCGTGGTCAGGTTCTTCTCTTGCCCAAAGAGCTTGCCAAAGAAGGTGCGGGGATCGCCGTCCCGGTCGCGCACGTGAGCCACCGCCGCCAGCAGCATGCCGCCCGTGCCGCACGCAGGGTCGTAGACGGTCTCGCCCTCCTGCGGATCGAGGATATCTACCATCAGCCGCACGACGCTGCGCGGGGTGTAGAACTCGCCGGCCTTGTTGTTGGTGGCGTCGGCGAACTTCTTGATCAGGTATTCGTACGCGTCGCCGATGATGTCGCTGGCCACCCGCCGGTTGCCCAGGCGCAGGGCGGAGAAGTGTTCGATCAGATCCTTGAGCAGCGGATCGGGCAGGCGATCCTTGTTGGTCCACTGGGCATCGCCGAACACGCCGTAGAGATGTTGTTGGTTGGCCGCCTCGATGCCGCGCATGGCGTTCTGCAGGGCTGTGCCCACGTTGACCGGAGTCTCGCGCACAGCCTGCCAGTGACAGCCCGCCGGCACCTGAAAGCGATGTTCGTCGGCAAAGTCCTCGCCGTAGGTGGCGATGGCCTCGGCGTACTCCTCATCCCACACATCGCAGATCCGCTTGAAGAAGAGCAGGGGCAAAATGTAACTCTTCCAGTCGGTGCGGTCCACCGGGCTGCCGCGCAGGATGTTGGCCGCCGCCCAGAGGTGCGACTCGAGCTCGGGTAAGGTGATCGGATCTTCGATCAACAGTGATTGTTGGCTGCCCATCGCTTCTCTGTTACCTCAAATCCTGCTGCCGAAACACTCGGATCGTCTTTTTGCCGCCGCTGAAATCGGTGGTCGGCATACTGCTGACCACGCTCAGAATGTGCTTGGGCCGATACGACCGGTTGCCTGCGTCAAGAGCGTAGCGATAGACTCTCTTATCCAACCAGCTTCTCCATACGATTAGAAGGGCAGCGTTTGGTGAGTTTATGAGCGAAATATTCAGCGTGATAATTCGGTAAGAACCATGGCGATGCTGGCACTTTCAAGATGTGCTGCGGGATGTGCCAAATTGATTGGCGAGAAACATCCGCTGTTCGTCGCCTGGTTCCCATGGGGGGAATCCTTCGCTGCAGTGGATGGCCTCGCCTGACCAGGGCGAGAATGCGGCTGCTCGGCGGTTTCGATTCAGTAAATCATGCCAACTCATATCCAAGCCGGAGCCAGAGCCGTCTAAGTCGGACCAATTCTGGCCTGTTCATCTGAAAAGCGCGGGTTGTGGCTGTGCCGGTTGCAGTGAGTCCAACAATCACGGATCGGTCATGGTTCCACTCGAAGTGATCGGTCCAGAGTTGGCGCCGGGGATGAAACAGCGACACGCTCGATCCCGATTCTGGATCGATGGACTCTTGGCGGCTACCCTTCAGACGATTGCAGGACGCACAAGCCAGACAGAGATTATCTAGCTCGGTGCGGCCGCCGGCGCTGAAGGGCACGATGTGATCGATCTCAAAGGGCGTGACTGACAGTTCTTCGGGAGAACGGCAGTAGGCGCACACACCTCGATCGAGTTCCCGGACCTGAGCACGGAGCGCGGGCAGCAGAGTTGGGCGCATACCGCCTCAGGTGGTCCGCTGCATTTGCTGTAAATGTCGCAGTGTGAGGCGTGCCCTGGCTTTGAGGATATTGAGCGAATCGATCTGCTCCAAATAACGACCCAACTCAGCAGCTTCGTCGTCGGTCAGCGCCTGGTCACGATTGCGATCCAGCAGTACGCTCAGCCTGTCCTGGTGCTCAACGGACAACACGCCCTCGCTCAACGCCTGCAACTCGATCTCGCTCAGACCCGACAGTAGATCGGGATCATCCAACAAGCGCGCTTGAATAATGCGAAAATCTTCCCAGGCCAATACCACGCCTACGCGCTGTCCGTTTTCGCGGGTGATGTATTGGACGTCGGTCAATGACTGTGTCAGTTCCATCGCAGCATTCCTTTCAACTCTGCCCCAGCGCCGGTACTCGCAAACTCGATGGATTCGGCTGCGTAGAAGCGGTATCCTTCTTCGGCCAGATGCCTTTCGACGCGCGCCCTGGCCTCGGCCAGCGCCTGCCTGATCACCTGGCTGCGGCTGATTCCGGCCCGCTGCGCGGCGCGATCGGCATATTCGACCAAATCCTGTGGCAAGAAAATCGTGACCCTGCGCATGGCACTACCCGGCATGGCTGCACTCCGTAAGGGCTGGGGCATCGGCTCGCATTGACAGAACCATGATACCAAACTGCGCAGAATCTGACAAGTCATACCAAAGGGAAAGCACTGGACCATGTGGGCACAAGTGTCTCCACGGTAGGTAGCAACGACTAAAGTCGTTACTACGAACCCTGCCGAAGTGTCCCCACGGTTGGTAGTAACGACTTCAGTCGTTCCGCAGCGCGGCCAATGACCGAAGTCGTTACTACGAACCTGGCCGCACCTGAAACATCCACCCCGGCACCGGCCGGCGGGTCAGCAGCGCCCGCCACTCCAGAAAGCCGGCGTAACCGATCAGGCCGAGGTGGGTGAGGAACAGCACGAACCCGTTCCCCGGCAGAACCGGGGCCAGTGGGGTGAACCCCACCTGGCCCGGCAGGTTGGCAGCCTGACCGGCACAGACGTCACGCGTCTCGCCATCGACGCGCACGCGCAGCCAGGTGTGGCCCATGGCCCAGGCCGGGTCTTCTGCCACGGCCACACGCAGCGAGAATACCGCCCGCGTGTCACAACCCAGCCGTGTCGGCGAGCGGCTCGACTGAGCTCGCCGAAGTCTCACGTCGAGCCGTGTCGGCGAGCTAATGTCGAGCCGGTCGAGCAGCTGCTTGAGCGCCAGGTTGTACTGGGTGCAGTAACCCATGCCACGGCGGAAGGCCCGCGCCGGTGTATCCCACAGGTTGCGGCAGGAGTAGTACCGGAACTTGCGGTAGACCAGGCGTTGGGCATAGGTCACGAGCTCCCAACCGGTCAGACCGCTGCGCCGGCAGTCGGCCACGGCATCGTCGAGCGTCGCGATGCCGTCCACCGCCGCCGGACCGCGGCCGCGTAACGCCCAGGCCGCCGGCAGCAGCGGGAGCACACCGCCCGCCGCGGCTGCCGTGACGATCGCAATCCACCCGCCGCGGCGGCGTGCACAGTTGATACGGGTTGTGGTCAGTTTTGCCTGCATAAGGTGGCTCCTCGTGATCCGCTAGTGGATCACTTGCCACGACTCTAGCCATTGATTGAGCGCAATCGATGGCTATGCTCAAGCGAAGTGATCCGGTAGTACGAGAACGAGTACGAGTACGAGTAGGAGTAGGAGTACGAGTAGGACGGTACTCGTACTCGTACTCGTACTCGATCGTTCCCTAATTACCCCGTTTCACATCTATGTTGCCGTTGCCGGTCACCGCGGTGATGCTGGCCTGCGGATCGTCACCCACCGTGCCGCGCACCACGTGCACGTCGTTCGTGGCGACCCCCAGCGGGAACTCACTCGTGATGTTGCCGTTGCCCACGGTGGCATCGAGCGCAAACTGGCAGTTGGCGGGCAGCCGCAGCTCGATCCGCCCGTTGCCGGTCTGGAAGCTGTAATCGCCCTGACCCAGGGCACCCGTGTAATCGATCCGGCCGTTGCCGATGACGGCCTGCACCGGGCTGCCCGGCGGAATGCTGACCTTCAAATCGACGCCGGTGTTGCCCGGGTTGGTCTGGGTATCGTCCGGCCAGCGCGCCTTCAGGGTCACGGTCTCGGCATCCTGCGTGATGCTGAACTCGATGTCGTCCAGCGCGGCGCGCTGGTTGGCGTCGCTGAACCTGGTGACCTCGGCGCTGACTTTGTCGCTGGCCCCGGTGATCACCTCGATGTTGCCATTGTACGTCTCGATGATCACCCGCGAGGGACGGGTGACGATGACCGCTTCGCTGCTTTTCTCTTCGGCACGCGCCAGCCCACCGCACGCGGCCACAACGACCGCAAGGCACAGCAGCGTCAAGAATACGGCAATTTCAAGTTTCTTCGACATGTGAGTTGCTCCTCCTGGAAGGTATCACGCATAACAGCTGCGGTTGCGGACGGCGACCGTCTTGTATGCCACAATGGGTCGCCCCGCGCTGACATGATACGCGCAAACCCGCAGAAACTCCCCCGCCGTGGGGGGAGTCTCGCGCCTGGTCAGGTGGATAGGCGAAGTGAACTGGATTTCGTTCAAGGTGTACACGGCGAGCGCCAGCAGCAGCAGGTAGAGCAGGAAGAACCAGCCCGCGGGCAGGGCGAAGACGTAGGCGATGGCGTTGTAGACGACAAAAAAGAGCACACCGGGCCAGAAGAGCAGGCCGATCAGCCGCCCGCGCCAGGCCAGCCACAGCGCAGCCAGCAGGCCCGGCAAGCCGACCAGCAGCGTGACCAGATCGTTGGCGACGAAGGACTGCCTCAGCTCCACCGATGGATAGACCGTTTCCTGGAGCAGGAGTCCAGCCAGCGACAAAGCTCCCACCAGGAGCGCCACGGCCAGCGAGGCGGCGGTCAACAGGCCACGGCGCTGCCCGACCGGCAGCGGTCCAGCAACGTTGGACACAGGCATAGGATGACTCCTTCTCAGTTCTCGTCCCCCCCCCCCGGTGGCAAAGATGGTCAGCACCAACTCGGTGTCGTCCACTAATTTGTAAACGGGCAGGCGACGCGCAAGTTTTTCACTTCATTATCACTCACGCGTGTACCGCCTCGTTTTTGGCGATCTCCATTCTTTCCTCATACGTGGACAGGATCAGCCGCGCCCATGAGGTTGCCCGTTCGAGCTCGCCGGTCAGCAACGGACCTTCGGTGCCGCCGACGTAAAACCCTTCAGGCGGCACCGCCACCCGCCCGCCGTGTTTGGCCAGGCTTTCGGAGATGCGCGGCGCGGCGTAACCGAACCAGTCGACCAGCTTTCCCAACACGGCGCCGTGGGAATGCAGCTCTTCGTCGGTTAGCCGCGTATCGAAGGCGGCCACGATCACACCGGACAAAGCATGCCTGGGGATGTCCCGCAGAAAGTCACGCATGCCGGTGGTGACGTTGAAGCGCTGAGTCGGCGAGCCGATGATGAGCACGTCGAAGCCAGTCAATTGGGTGGGCCGCGCGTCGTCGATCTTACGCAGATCGACCTCGACCAGGTTGCTGGAGGCGCCAATCAGCCCTTCGGCGATGGCCTGGGCGATCTGGGCGGTGTTGCCATACTGCGAATCGTAAATAACCAGAGCTTTCATCGATTTTCTCCTTCCAAAAGTCAGCCGGCCGGCAGGATTGCCTCGCCGCGCCTGGTCGGATAGACTCTTATGAGAATCCATTGTCTTCGGCTACCAGAACCACGTTGCCCACGACCTCACCGCGCTCCAACAGCGCCTGGGCTGTGGCCGCCTCCACGATCGGGAAGCGCTGCATGATCACCGGCGTTATCTGGCGCGCCTCCAGCAGCTGGCAGAGCGTCGCCCAGTCCTCCTGGTACGGCTTGCGGTTGCCCAGAAAATAGGTCGACGTCCCATACAGCTTGAACGACTTGCCACCGGCAGTCAACTTCACCTTGAGCAGCGTCCCCAGGATGCGCGCCAGCGCACCCAGCCCGGCCGGCTCGCCGTAACTCACCAGCCGGCCCCCGCGCCGCAGCAGCGCCAGGCTCTGCTGGATGGTCTCGATGCGCATCATGCCGTCGATCACGACGTCGAGGCCCTGCGGTTCCGCCTGGCGGATGACTTCGGCGAAGTTCTGCGTCCGGTAATCGATGGGCGTGGCCCCATGCGCGCGCACGATGGGATGTTTGGCCTGCGACGCGATGCCGTACATCGTCAAACCCGCCAGGCGGCCCAGCTGCAAGAGCGCCGTGCCAATGCCACCGCTGGCACCGATGATCAGCACCTTCTCGCCCGCCTGGACTTTGGCGGCGCGGTGCAGCGCCTGGTAGGCCACCAGGTAGTTCAAGACGAGCGTCACCGCCTCTGCCGGGTCCACCGTCGTTGGCATGGGGATCAGGCGGTCGCTGCGCCAGTAGACGACCTCGCTGTAACCGCCGACCACGGTCAAAACGCCGACACGGTCACCAACGGCCGCCTGCGTGACACCCTCGCCGCACGCGTCGACGTCGCCGACGATCGCATACCCCGGCACGAATGGCACTTTCTGTCCGAGGGGGGTGCCGCTGTACAGCGATTGGCCGGCACGCACCGTGACATCAGGCCGGCTGACCGCCGCCGCCAGCACCTTGATGCGCACTTTGCCCTTGCCAGGTGGCAGCAGCTCGTTTTCGACGACCTGGAGGACTTCCAGTGGCCCCGTTCGAGTGGCCACGACGCTGCGGTAGGTTGTACTGCTCAATCGATGACTCCTTCGATTGCCGATCGGTACCGGTCACGCGGCCGGCACTTGCGTGCGGTGCTTTTTGTCATAGCGGTTGGCCAGCCAGACGAACACCCACATCAAGACCAACACCTCGACAAAACCGAGGGCGGCGAGCAGCGGCAGCGTCAGTCCGTCGCGCACCAAGGTGACGAGTTGACCCATCGGCTGGAACAGCGGCCACAGAATGAGCACGCTTTTGGTCAGCCGAAACACCACCGCAAACAAGATTCCGACAAAAAAGAGGAAGACCATCTCCTCGGCCGGCATGCCGTATCCGATGTGGTAGGCCGCATAGAGCGCCGAACCGAGCACGATGGCCGGAATGATGCCGAAAGCTTCCTCCAGGCGCAGCAGGACCCATCCACGCCAGAACACCGCCTCGAAGAAACCAATCGTCACCGCCAGCGCCACCAGGGGAATGAGCTGATCGAGCGGCGGCAGCTGAACTCTGGCCAGGGTAACGACGTAGAGCAAGGCCGCCAAAACCAGCTGCAGCACCAGGCTCAGACCCACGCGTCGGGTTGTGAGCCCGAGTTCAGCCACCGGGCGCCGGCGGACCACCACCATCCAGTACAGCGGGATGCCCACGCCAAAGAGTGCCGCCCCGATGATGGCGTAGAAGAGGAAGTAAGCCATGCCGCCCCAGACGGCCTGCCCAACGATGTTCGTCGCCGTGTAGAGTGCGCCGACCACGAGCACCCACGAGAGCGCCACAATCGCCAGATCTTTGTTGGGTTTCCAGTGCATCGAAAAAATCTGGTGCGCTTTCGTCCCGACCATGGTTGTCATCTTGTCAGTTCCTTTCTGATGCGCGCGAGGGACTTAACCGGGCTATGCACCCAGTCTATGCCCATTTTGCCTCTCACGCATCAGCCGCGGGTAGAGTCTTGGCCTGGTCAGGTGGATAGGGCAGAAAAACGGCCGGCCTCTGACAACGCGAAACTATGTTTCACACTCCCACTGGTGCCCGCCCGCGTGCCTTCTCCGGAAAACGCATCTGCATCAACGGGATGCCAACGCCGTACGTGACGAACTCCTTTTCCGGTGTCACCTCGATGATGCACGAACCGGCCACCATGTCGCTGTCCTGCTCGGTGCCACGCAGCAGGGCACGCCGCAGCTCAGCGGGTGCGTCGTCGATGGGGAAAATCCGCGCCGCGCCGGAGAACGTGATCGTCGCCGCTGGAATTTTCATCCACGGCATGATCCAGACGCGTTTGGCGATCGGAATCGTGACCGAGACGTGGGGGTTGGCCGTGACGTGACGCGCCTTCCAGGTCTCCTTACCGGTGACGATGTACAGCTTGCGGTCACGCACAACGTACACGACGCCCACGGTGCGTGCTTCCTGCTGGCCGGTTACCATGCCCAGCACAGCGAACAACTCCTTGTCGATCACCTGCCAGACCTGGTCGGCTGAAAGTCGAATTGGCATGTCAGTTCTCCTTCTCATCCCTTGGATCAGCCCATCGTACTCGTACTCGTACTCGTACTCGTACTCCTACTCGTACTCGACCATCGCCTACGAGCTCGGTCCTACTCCTACTCGTACTCGTACTCGATCATCGCCGCAGACCTGAGTCGTCGCGCATCACTTGCCACGACGTTCGCCATCGATCGAGCGTAATCGATGGCGATGCTCGAGTCAGGTGACCTGGTGATACGAGTACGAGTACGAGTACGAGTACGACGGTACTCCCACTCGATCATCGCCGCCGATCTGAGTCGTCGCGTGCCAGATTCACCCGCTATTTCTGCCGCAGCCGGCGCAGCAGCAAACCACCCAACACAAACGTCGCCGCCGGCCAGACCCAGGCCAGGTCGTTGGGCCCCCCCGGTCCCGTTCTTGCCGCCGTGCGCCGGATGCGGATCAGCCGGTAGGGTTCCGTGATAGCCGCCAGCGCGGCGTCATCGATGGTTTTGGGATCGAGGCCGGCGAACAAAGACGCCGCAAAGCCGCTGGCGATCAGCACCTGGCGCATCAGGACCAACCGCTGGGGATCGTCCGGCGGCACCTCCTCGGCCACGCCGGTGTACCAGCCGTTGGGCAGCCAGACCTCGACCTGCGGGTTGGCCATGACGTTGCGGTACCAATCGGCCTGGCTGCCAAACGCGGCCGTGCAGTAGATGTCGTCGTCCACGATGGTGTAGTTGACCGGCGTCCGGCGCGGCTGCCCGCTCTTGCGCCCGGTGTGGACCAGCACCATCACCTGGCTGGTGGCGGGGCTGTTGCCCCAGGTCCCAAGCCCCAGACGAAAGAGCAGGACCATGAAGCGGTTGGCGTATTTGAACAGCTGGCGCAGCCGTTCGTCACTCGGTGTCATCTCAGCGGTCATGAGTACGACCTCCCCTGGGTGCTGGAACCGACGCAAACGATGACCCCATCGTAGCCCACTCCACCGGCGGCAGGTATGACAGGTATCATGAACGCGGGTTAACAGGCCATAATCTCCGGCGCGATGGGCTGCAGCTTCCCGTACCGGTGACGCGGCGGCACGGCGGCGGGTCATCACCCCGCAACCGACTTGCCAAAATACCCAATCTCGTGTACAACACCATGGCATTTTCGCCGCTGGGCTGGGCGCAGTTCCCTCGACCATGGGCTGGTGAACGACGAACCGCCGCTTCTGGCTTGTTCACATGAGGACCTGGAATGTTGTGGACGTTGCCGGGTGCCGAGCGCACCCCTCACGAGGTAAACGATGGCTGCTGATCGCGCAATGGATGGGCCGGACGAGCTGGCGGACATCAGGCAGCGCCTGGCGGACGCGCTGGCGGCGGGCGCAGCGTCCGCGCCGGCCGCCAGCGTACCTGCCGACGCGGACCTTGCGCCAAACGGCGCCGAAGTTTGGCTGACTGTCGCTCTTGTCGCCTATGAGCAGGCGCGTACGGATGGCCTGTGCTCCGAAGGCGCGTGGGAGTGTGCCCTGGCGGCGGCGCGCAGTGTCCTGGCCGGTCGGGAGAACGATACCCGGTAACCCGCCGTGCACGACACAGCCGCACCGCCGGCCTCTCTACTCCTCGGTTTCCAGCTTGATCGAACCGACGCCAGCCTGTATGTCGATGTCCAGGGTGACCGGCGCCGTGCCGTAGGCGGCGTTGGTGTAGACGTTGCCCTCTTTCTTCAAGCCTGGGGCATCGATACTGGTCGGACCGGCCTCGATCTTGACGCGCACGCCAACGTCGCGCGGCAGCTGGACGATGATCTCGGCCGCGCCGCTGTCGATGGCGACGTCCAGGTCCTGTGCCCAGCCGCCGCGCAGGTCGAGCGTGCTGCGGCCGGCGCCGAGGTCGACGTCGAGGTTCGTCAACCCAAGGCCGGCCAGCTGCAAGTCGCTGGACCCGGCACCCATGTTCACCTTCATCGTCATGGGCACCGCGTCGTGCAGGCGCAGGTCCCACTCGTTGCGAAAGCCGGAGATGCCTTGCAGGACCGGCAGGCCCTCGTTGTCGGGATGTCGTACGCTGAGCATACCATTCTGGTACGTCACCTCTGGTTTCAGCCGCTCCACGTTGTAGGTGAAATCGGCCTCCAGCAGTTTCTCGGCACCGCCGGCTACCGTAAGGTCGCCAGCACCCAGGTTGATCTCGACGCTGACGGGTTCGTCATCACCCAGCTCGACCGACTGGGACTCGGTCTGCAATGCACCGACCCTCGCCTGGGAGGCGCAGCTGGCGAGCAGGAGTGCACTCAGCAGCACGAGGCCGATCAGGACACGGTGAAGTTTCATGACTAAACGCTCCTTTCTGGCGTGGGCTGGCGGGGTGTGCGATGCCAGCCCCACCAGCTAAAAACCTTGGCCAATGAGACAAGTTTGCCACGAAACTGGCTGTTTGTGGGGTGACTGAGTGACCCTAATAATCACCCAAGTGGGCACTTCTTGCGCAGCCGGCCAACCCTGGGGTATGATGATGACAGCGCCGCCGCCCGGCCGCATACTGTCTGATTTGCAGCCCTGGCTGTCGCACACCGAGGTTCGTCCGCATGACACAGAAAAACCGCACCGTCACCAAAATACTGGCCATCGTGGGCACGGCCCTCGTCTGGTTTCCGATCCTGGCACCCATCCTGTTGTCGCTTGCGCTGGCCGTCTACGCACGCATCTTCCATTTCGACTACCTGACGCCGGCGGAGCTCTTTCCACTGGTGGTGCTGGGCGGTGCGCTGCTTCTGTGGGCCGCCCAGCGGGCGCGGCTGCGTCTCAAAGCGATCGCCTGGAGTTTTGGCACGGCGATGGCCGTACTGGCGACGGGCATGCTGGTGGCTGTCACAACGGGGCTGGCTTCAGGCGCAACCGAGCCCACCGGTATCTGGTGGGCAGTTGCCCTGGTCTCGATCATGATCTATACGGCGGCTGTGTTAGGGCTGGCGGTGAGTGGTGCGCTCCTGCTGCGTGATCTGTTCGGAACGTCGTGAGATTCGAAACGGTTTGCCAGGCGGTACGGGCAGTGCTACAATGGCCGCAGCGTGATGCGGCGCGCAGGTGCATGAGCATCAAGGGGTTACAGACATGGTCACTGCATACAGAATCGACTGGCGCGCACCCTCGTCTTGGGTAAAGACTGCTGTTACCCTGCTGCCTCTGTGGCTGGTCGCACTGGCCGTGATGGCTGAAGGGTTTCCTGCACCACCTGTGTCGATCGAGGCAGCCAGCATGTTCTTCGTGCTGGCCATTACCATCAACATCCTCTTGCTCTGGCAGCGGTGGATGCAGGTCGAACTGCTGCTCTACACCTTCTTGCCCCTGGCGTTCGTGTATGGGTTCGACGAGATCTCCACAGCGTACAAAACGCCGTTCATCCTGCTCTGCACCCTGGTGCTGAGTATGGGCCTGGTCATCTATCAAGGCCATCGCGGCACCTGGTGGCGTGTGTGGGTCCTGTTGGCGGCGGCGGCTGTCGCCCTGGGTCTGGCCTGGCATGCTGCCGCCAGCTACTGGCAGATGACCGGTGCGTTGGGTTACGCACGCTGCTTTCCAGGTGCGGTTGGCTGCCCACCGCTGGGAGACCAGGCGAGACCCTGGTGGGCCCTCTTTTTCGGTGTGTGACGTCACGTGACGGCGCTGGTTTTTGACTCGGCCACCACACTCGCCCGCCGCATTCGCGCGCGAGAGGTCTCATCGGTCGAGGTGATGCAGGCCCACCTGCACCAGATAACGCGGGTCAACCCTGGTCTGAACGCCATTGTGCAACTGGCGGCTGAGCAGGCACTGGCCCAGGCCCACGCCGCCGACGCGGCGCTGGCGCGGGGTGCGCCGGTTGGACCTCTGCACGGCGTGCCCTTCACGGTCAAGGACTGGATCGATGCCGCCGGTTTGCCGTGTACCGGCGGTGACCCGCGGTACAAGGACCGCGTGCCCGCGCAGGATGCCACGGTCGTGGCCCGCCTGCGCCAGGCGGGCGGTATTTTGTTGGGCAAAACGAACGTCGTGGTCGAAAACCAGGTCTATGGGCGGACCAACAATCCCTACAACCTGGCCTACAGCCCCTGCGGCAGCAGCAGTGGTGAAGCGGCAATCATCGCCGCCGGTGGCTCACCCCTGGGTCTGGGATCCGATTCAGGTGGTAGCATCCGCCAGCCCGCACACGCCTGCGGCATCGCGGGCCTCAAACCAACCACCGGTCGCGTGCCGCTCAGCGGGCACTTTCCGTTTATAAGCGCCATCAACGACCCGCGCACGGTGATTGGTCCGCTGGCGCGTTTCGTCGAGGACCTGGCGCTGGTGCTGCCGATCATCTCCGGTGCCGACTGGCAGGATGCCAGCGTGGTGCCCATGCCGCTCGCCGACTGGCGTGCCGTCGACGTGCGGGGACTGCGCGTTGCATATTACACCTATCACGCCGAGGCCGAACCCACGGCAGAATCGGCTGCCACCTGCCAGCGGGCGGCGCAGGCACTGGCCAGCCTGGGTGCCCAGGTGGTGGAGACCCTCCCGCCGCGCATCGAGGAGGCCTACGCCATCACGCGCCATTACTGGCAGCGGCCCGAGTCGGCATCGCCTGACGAATGGGTACCCGACGGAGAAGCGGCCCTCAGCAGCGCCGCCGTCGAAGCGCATCTCTTTACCTGGGACCGTTTCCAGCGGGCGTTGATCGCTTTCATGGGACAGTTCGACGTGATCCTGACCCCGGTCGCCGAGTTACCCGCCACCCCGCACGGCACCGATGCCGGCCGCATTCCGTACACGCTGCCTTACAGCCTCACCGGATATCCAGCAGTGGTAGTGCGCGGCGGCACGTCAGCGGAAGGGTTACCGATAGGCGTGCAGGTCGTGGCCAGGCCGTGGCGTGACGACGTGGCGCTGGGTGTGGCCTACGCCCTGGAGTTGGCGCTGGGTGGGTGGCAGGCGCCGCCCGGCGGCGCATAGAGCAGGTCAACGGAATCGTTTTCCATGTAGAAGGTGGACCCATGTGCGATACCTTTGTCGCCCTCGGCAGCGCCACCGCCGACGGCTCGGTGATCTTTGGCAAAAACAGCGACCGCGAACCCAACGAGGCGCACGAGCTGTGTCTCCTGCCGCGGGCCCAACACCCACCCGGCAGCACGATCAAGCTAACCTACCTCGAGATTCCTCAAGTATCCGAAACCTACGCCGTGCTGCTGGCCAAACCGTTCTGGATCTGGGGTGCCGAGATGGGTGCCAACGAACACGGCGTCGTGATTGGCAACGAAGCGGTGTTCACCAGGGTGCCGTACGACAAGGGGCCCGGCCTCATCGGCATGGACATGATCCGCCTGGCCCTGGAACGGGCGGCCACGGCGCGGGCGGCGCTCGACACGATCACCGGCCTGCTGGCGCAGTACGGTCAGGGCGGCAACTGCGGCTTCCAAAACAAACTCTTCTACCACAACAGCTTCATCCTGGCCGATCCCCACGAAGCCTGGGTGCTGGAAACGGCTGGCCGGCAGTGGGCGGCGCAGCGTGTCAGCGGTTACCGCAGCATTTCCAATGCGCTGACCATCGGCACCACCTGGGACCTGGCGTCGGATGACGTGGTCGATTTTGCGCGCGCCCGCGGCTGGTACGACGGACGCGATGCGTTCGACTTTGCCCGCACCTACACCGACTTTACCCTGGCCCCCAGCAACAGCTACGTCTACACCCGCTTCAGCGCTGCCGTGGCGCGCCAATCCTGCACGACGCAGCTGCTGACCCGCCACCAGGGACGGATGACGGTGGCCGATGCCATGGCCTTTCTGCGGCATCACGCGGGCGATGAAGACGAGGGGTGGTCGCCGGCCGCCGCTCTGTTTGGAACCGATGTGTGCATGCATGCCGGCTTTGGCCCGGTGCGCATCAACCAGTCGGTGGGGTCGATGGTATCGCACCTGACGCCGGCCGGTCACACGCACTGGGTGACCGGCACGTCGGCACCGTGTACGGGCATTTTCAAGCCGGTCTGGCTGGACACGGGGCTGCCCGCGTTGGGTCCGCCGCCTGCCGGGATCTACGATGCATCCACCCTGTGGTGGCAGCACGAAGCGCTGCACCGGGCCACGCTGCGCGATTATGCCGCACGGCTGCCGGTCTATCGGCCGGCACGTGACCAACTGGAAGCGCAGTTCCACGACGCGGTGGCCAAAACGAGCGATGCCGAGGATCGTGCGGCGCTGACGCGCCGTTGTTTCGAGGAAGCATCGACTGCGACAGCCGAATGGACGGCGGCCGTCCAGGCAACGCCGGTGCGGCACCGACCGCCGTTTTATTATGCGCGGGCGTGGCGGGGGTTTGGATTTTAGATTTTGGATTTTGGATTGGGGGGATTGGCTATGGCGCTGTTTGATTTGCCGTTGGATGAGTTGTTGGCGTATGCGCCGCGGCGGGAGGAGCCGGCTGATTTCGATACGTTCTGGCGCACGACGCTCGATGAGGTTGGGCAGGTTCCGCTGGAAACGCGGTTCGAGCGGATTGACGTGGGGCTGCGCGCTCTCGATACGTGGGACGTGACCTTTGCCGGCTTTGGGGGTGACCCGATCAAGGGCTGGCTGCTGGCGCCGAGCGGTCGCACCGCGGCGCTGCCGTGTGTGGTGGAATATATCGGCTACGGTGGTGGGCGCGGATTCCCATCGGATTGGCTGCTGTGGGCCAGTGCCGGTTTTGCGCACCTGGTCATGGACACCCGCGGTCAGGGCAGCGTCTGGCAGAATGGTGACACGCCCGATCCCCACGCCGCGGGTGCCGATCCGCAGGTCCCGGGTTTTATGACGCGGGGCATTCTGCGTCCCGAAACCTATTACTACCGCCGGGTCTTCACCGATGCGGTGCGTGCCGTGGCGGCCGCCCGGACCCACCCTGCGGTCGATCCGGCCCGCGTCGCCGTCGCCGGCGCCAGCCAGGGGGGTGGCATCGCATTGGCGGTGGCCGGTTTGGTGCCGGACCTGTACGCCGTCATGGTCGATGTGCCCTTTTTGTGCCACATCCGCCGCGCGACGCAGCTCGTCGATACGCAACCCTATCAGGAGATCAGCCGCTACTGCCAGGTGCATCGCAGCAGCGTTGAAACCGTCTTTCGGACCCTGGCCTATTTCGACGGCGTCAATTTTGCCACCCGGGCCCAGGCGCCCGCGCTCTTTTCGGTGGGGCTGATGGACGATACGTGCCCGCCTTCGACCGTTTTTGCTGCCTACAACCATTATGTTGGCCCGCGGCAGATTCGCGTCTATGAGTACAACCGTCACGATGGCGGTGGGAATTACCATACGCTGGAGAAACTGCGCTTCATGCAGACAGCCTGGCAAGTGTCGGCCCCATGATTTATATCATTGGACACCTGCACCAAGTATGGTAGAATGGCGTCACATGCCGCTACAGCCCACCACCGCAGCTGTGTGCGGCGGCCTGTCGATGGAGCCAGCGCCGATGAGATTTCCGATGACTGCGACCGCTCGAGTTCGATACGTGTCATAACACAGCACCCTGCCGTGCAGGGTGTCTTTTTATTTTTTGCGTTCGTAGCTGTGCCCGCAGTGAGGCGGGCCCACATTTTCAAAGAGGAGAATGGTATGGCATCGACAACTGTGGCTGAAACGAAGCTCAATCCGTTCGAGATTGCGCAACGACAGCTCGACGAGGCGGCGGAGCTCTTGCAGCTCGATCCGGCGGTGCATGAGTTACTGCGCTGGCCGATTCGTGAACTGCACGTCTCCCTGCCCGTCAAGATGGACGACGGCAGCACCAAGGTCTTCCATGGCTTCCGTGTGCAGTACAACGACGCACGCGGCCCCACCAAGGGTGGCATCCGCTTCCACCCCGACGAAACGATCGACACGGTGCGCGCCCTGGCGGCGTGGATGACGTGGAAAACGGCGGTCGTCGACATCCCCCTGGGTGGTGGTAAGGGCGGCATCATCTGCAACCCCAAACAGATGTCTCCCGGTGAGATCGAACGACTGAGTCGTGCCTATATTCGCCAGGTCGGTCGTATCCTGGGCATCGAGGTGGACGTGCCGGCGCCCGATGTCTACACGACGCCGCAGATCATGGCCTGGATGGCCGATGAGTTCTCATTCATGCGTGGTTACAATGAGTTTGGCGTCGTGACTGGCAAGCCCCTGGCCCTGGGTGGCTCCAAGGGTCGTGGCGATGCCACGGCGCGCGGCGGCATCTATACCCTGCGCGAAGCGGGCAAGGTCCTGGGCATCGACCTGAAAGGCGCACCGACGGCGATCCAGGGGTATGGCAACGCCGGCTCGTTCGGTCACAAACTGGGTGAAGAGCTGTTGGGCCTCAAGATCGTGGCGGTGTCGGACTCCAAGGGGGGGGTGTACTCGGAGAAGGGCCTGGCATACGAAGACATCTTCAAATTCAAACAGGAAACCGGTTCGGTCGTCGGTTTCCCGGGCACCGATCCCATCACCAACGAAGAGCTGCTGGAGCTTGACGTGCCGGTACTCATGCCTTCGGCCCTGGAGAACGTCATCACCGAAGCCAACGCCCACCGTGTCAAGGCCAAGATCAGCGTCGAACTGGCGAATGGCCCCACGACACCCGAGGCGGACCAGATTCTGTTCAACAACGGCGTGTACATCATCCCCGACTTCTTGTGCAACGCCGGCGGCGTGACCGTTTCGTACTTCGAGATGGTGCAGAACGCCTACGACTACTACTGGGACGAGAAGACGGTCGATCAGCGCCTCGATGCCAAGATGACTACGGCCTTCCACGCCGTGCACCAGATGGCCCAAACGCGCAAGATCCACAATCGCCTGGCGGCCTACCTGGTCGCCGTCCAGCGTGTCGCCGAAGCGGTACGCCTGCGCGGCTGGGCATAACATCATCAAACGGCCCACCAGCCGCAAAGCTCCGGCGGCGCGGCTGACCGTCAAACGAATGCCGTCAACGAATGCGTGCACGAATAAACGAATAACGACACACTCGATTCGTTCATTCGTGCCCCCCATTCGTTGACGGCCAATCCAAAATCTAATCCAACATCCAACATCCAACATGCCCGACCTTCCATCCGATGCCCCAAGCATCCTGGCCATCCACCTGCAGCTGACCCACTACCCGATCCTGGCGCCGCGCATTCGGCGCCGGATGCGTGAGGAGCTCTTCCGGCGCGGGGTGACGACGCCAGAGCGACTGGAGGACGAAGCGCGTACACAGGCTGTACAGTCGCAGCTGCGGGAAGGATTGCGCGACCCGTACTACGAGGAAGAGACGCCCACCTGGCAGCAGCGCCTCGACATCGTGCGCGACTACCTGACCGATTTTCATTTTGCCTATAACCTGCCCCTGGAGCTTTTGGCGCGGCTCATCGAAGAAACGGTAGCTGAGCGCAATGGGCGGCAGCGCCCTGCGTCCCTGGGCTTCAATCCTGAGCTGGCGCCGCGTGACCTGCTCCTGCGTAAAGCCAGGGAGTATGAACTGCTGCCCGCCGCCGAACGTGGGCGCGTCCAGCACCACCTGGAAGAACTGATCGTCGTCCTGACCCGTACGATGATCAGCGACCAGCTGGCGTTTGTACGGATTGCCAAAAATTGGTTCACTTCGGCCGATTTCCAGTACATCCAGGAGCGTCGCATCGGCAGTGGCAAAATCGGAGGTAAGGCGGCCGGCATGCTGCTGGCCTGGAAGATCTTGCGCACGGTGACACCGCACCTGGCAGAGCAGATCACCATCCCGCGGTCCTACTTCATTGGCGCGGATGTCTTCTACGATTTCCTGGCCATCAACGATCCGGAAAACCGCGATCAGAAGTACCGCTCGGCGGATGAAATCCGCGCCGGATACCCGGAGATTGTCGAGACCTACAAACGAGGGCGTTTTCCGGAAGGTGTGGTGGCGACGCTGCGTGACGTTCTGCGCCAAATCGGCACCACGCCCCTCATCGTGCGCTCCTCGAGCCTGCTCGAAGACAACTTTGGTATGGCGTTTGCCGGGAAATACACGAGTTACTTCTGCCCGAACCAGGGCACCCTGGAACAAAACCTGCAGGCCTTGAAAGAAGCCGTGGCCGGTGTATACGCCAGCGTCTACAGCCCGGATGCCCTGTTCTACCGGCGGCATATGGGGCTGCTGGATTACGACGAACGTATGGCGATTCTGCTGCAGGTCGTAGAGGGCCAGCGTCATGGGCATTATTATTACCCGTCGCTGGCAGGCGTTGCCTACAGCCGCAGCCCCATCGTGTGGAGCCCGCGGCTGCGGCCGGAAGAGGGCTTCGTACGCCTGGTCATGGGCCTGGGTACACGGGCTGTCGAGCGGGTGGGTGACGATTACCCGCGCCTGATCACCCTGAGCCACCCGATGCTGCGCCCGGAAGTGGCACCCGCCGACATCCGACGTTATGCCCAGCGTTATGCGGACGTGATCGATCTACGAAACAACACCCTGGCCACCGTGCCCGTCTCGGCGCTGCTGCATTACGATACGCCGGAGGTTCGCTGGGTGGCATCGGTCGACCAGGGAGATACCATTCTGCCCATCATGACCCTGGGGCCTGAGCTGGCGGACAGTCGTTTGGTCATGACGTTCGACAATCTGCTGCAGCGCACCCCGTTCGTCAAACTCATGAAGGATGTGCTGGCCACGCTGACGGAACACTACCAGGGGTTGGTCGACATGGAATTCGCCATGGATATCCAACCTGGGACACGACAGCCCACCCTGGCCTTTCACCTGCTGCAGTGCCGCCCGCAGACCGACCTGCGCAACGGCACCATGCGGCCGGTGCCGGCGCTCATCAACGCAGCCGATCGTTTGTTCGTGGCCAATCGTATGGTCCCACAGGGGCACCTGGCCGATATTGGGACCCTCGTTTACGTCGATCCCTCGGCCTACGCGGCACTATCTGAATCGGCACAGCGTTATGCGGTGGCACGAGTAGTTGGGCGGTTGAACGCAGCCCTGGAGGGCAGACGATTCGTGCTGATGGGGCCGGGGCGCTGGGGTTCTGTCAACGTTGCCCTGGGCGTTTCGGTGACGTATGCCGACATCTACAACGCACGTGCCCTGATCGAGCTGGCGATGCGCCAGCGCGGCATGACGATCGAGCCGTCCTATGGCACACATTTTTTCCAGGACCTGGTGGAGTCGCAGATCTATCCCCTGGCGCTGGACCCGGATGAGCCTCCCGATGCCTTGAACCAGGACTTCTTGCGCGAAGCGCGGAACAGCCTGACCGACTGGCTGCCGGCCGAGGAGGCGATGTCAGAGATCGTCAAGGTGATCGACGTGGCTGCAGCGCGGCCGGGTCACGCCCTCGAAATCGCGATGGATGGGGAGCGAGCGCTGGCCTATTTTGTGAAACGTGAGACGTGAGGTTCTGCGCGCTGGGATGCGCACGACGGCGCTGGCGGTTGAGAATAGGCGTCCTCACCGGCTTCCACAACCGGTGAGGACGCTTTTTTACTTCTTTTTCTTGTCACCCGGCAGTGTCGGCTCGAAATTCAGCTCGTGCGAGAGTTTGTCGACCACCGTACGCAGGGTTTTGACGCGTGCCCACCATTTGTTGTTGCCTTCCACGATGGTCCACGGTGCGCTGACCGTGCTCGTCTTCAGCAGCATCTCGTCGACGGCGGCTTCGTACTGGTCCCATTTATTACGATTGCGCCAATCCTCGGCGGTCAGCTTCCAGCTCTTGTAGGGGGTGTTAGCCCGTGATTCGAACCGCTGCAGCTGTTCTTCGGCGGAGATATGCACCCAGAACTTGAAGATGATCGTGCCAAAATCGACCAGCTGGCGCTCGAACTGGTTGATCTCACGGTAGGCGCGCTGCCATTCGGTTTCGCGGGCAAACCCTTCGACGCGTTCGACCAGGATTCGGCCGTACCAACTGCGATCGAAGATGGCAATCTCGCCCGTCTCGGGCAGGCGGCGCCAGAAACGCCAGAGGTAGTGGTGGGTCTTGTCGTCACCAGCCGGGGCGGCGATGGAGTGGACGACGTAACCGCGCGGGTCGAGTTTTTCGGTGATCCGTTTGATATTGCCGCCCTTACCGGCCGCATCCCACCCTTCGAACACCATGATGACCGGTCGTTTCTGAACGTAGACCTGATACCCTAACTGGCCCAGGGCCACCTGGTGACGGATTAACTGTTCGACGTACTCGTCTTTCGTGAGCGCCTGGCTCAAGTCAACTTGTGATAATGCAGACATGATGGCCCCCTTTATGATGCCTCATCCGGCGAGTACTCTGCGTCGAAGCCTTCTGGCACGTCGGCCAATGCATCGGCCAGACTTGTGATTTCGGTCGGCTCATAGCCGGCGCGGTCTTCGGTTTCCGAGATCGTGGCAGCCGAGGCCTCGGTGGCGTCGGCCCCGATCAGGTCCGGGTTGATGCCGCGGAGCCGGAGCCCCTTTTCCAGCGCTGCAATGATCGTGGTGTACGCTTTCCAGAAGGTGTAGGGCTGGCTCGTCGCCTCGACGATGGTCCAGGGGCCCCACTCGGTTTCGGTGTTTTCGAACATCTCCTCCACGGCCTGGACGTACTTGTCGTACTGCTTGTGGTGGCGCCAGTCTTCGGGCTGCACGTGCCAGGCGGTCAGCGGGTCCTGTTCCAGCATTTGGAACCGTTTGCGCTGCTCGGCTTTGCTGATGTGCATCCAGAATTTGACGATGATGTGACCGTCATCGGCCAACGTACGCTCGAAGTCAACGATGTCACGGTAGGCTTTGCGCCATTCCGCCTCGTCGATCAACCCTTCGATGCGCTCGACCAGCACACGCCCGTACCAGCTGCGGTCGAAGATCGCGATCTGGCCGCGGTTGGGCAGCTTGAGCCAGAAGCGCCACAACCAGGGGCGGGCCTTTTCGTAGGTGCGGGCGGCGCGAATTGGCCAGACCTTAAAACCACGCGGGTCGAGCCGCTGCGTGAGCTCGTTGATCGTCGAGCCCTTGCCAGAGGCATCCCACCCTTCGAACAGAAGGATCACCGGCATGCCGGCCTCGTAGGTGGCCTGGCCCAGGTCGTAGATGCGACGCTGCAAGGCCGGGCGCTGTTGTTTCCAGTCTTTCTTTTTGAGCTTGAGACCTAAGTCGACATTTTCGAGCATGGACGCCTCCGTGGGTCACGCTGCACGTGCGGATCGATGTCATGAGGGTGCTGCACTTTGACGTTAGTTTACCAGAAAACCGGGTATTGTACAAAAAAGTTGCCAATTTGGGCTGCGGGCGGTACACGAAGAATCGGTTATCGACCGCGCCGCAGCCAATACAGCAGTGTCGAGCCATCGTTGAAGCCGAGGGGCAGGAACACCTGCACGGTGATGCCCACGTTGACGAGGAACAGGAACAGGGTCAGCCAGCGCCAGACCGGTGCGGCATCAGCTGCTGCCAGGGCCAGCAGCGCGGTGGGTACACACGTCACCAGGCTGATCAAGGGGCCACCCAGGGCCCGGCGTATGTGGACGGCTGCCGGCAGCACGGGCTCATCAGGTGGGTAGATGGAGGCCGAAAACGGCCCCCAGAAGCGGATACCGACCATCGGGTAACCGGTGCGCTGCGCGGCCCAGGCATGGCCCAGCTGGTGGATCAGGTCGCTGAGCCAGTATCCGGTCAGGGCGAGGATACCGACAGCCAGCGCCGACACGATTGGCACGGCGAACACGGCGATCGCCAGCAGGCTCCACGTTAACCACACAGTGGCGCCGCCGGCAAGCGCCGAGGGCACGGCGCTGATGCGCAGCCCGAATAATGTGCCAAGATCACGACTCATGGCTCACGCTCCAGCGGTTGGGCGGTGCGGTACGACAAAGGTGCACCAAGACTGTACCCGCGGTCGGCAATTTTGCCAAATCGGCGACGGTTCGCTTCAGAAGGTAGCGATTTGGCAGCGTCCGTGTGGCTCAGACCATACGACCGCCCGCGTGACTCTTGCCACAGAATTCCGTCTCAATGGCACGCAACCGACGCGAGGTCCAGGTTACACCGCGTGTTCGGTACTTTGGCCACACCACACGAATGTATCACACGAATGGAGATTTCACCATGCCAGTACGTTCTGCAAAAGCTGAATGGAAAGGAACGCTGAAAGAGGGCAGCGGCACGATGGCGCTGAGCAGCGGCGCCTACCAGGGACCGTTCACCTATGCGTCGCGTTTCGAGGATGGCCCAGGGACCAACCCTGAGGAGTTGATCGGCGCGGCACACGCCGGCTGTTTTTCGATGTTCCTGTCGGCCCTGCTGACGAATGCCGGTTACACACCCACGCGCATTCAGACTACGGCCCGCGTCACAATTGCGGCCGGCCCGACGATCACCACGATCGAGCTGGATACCGAGGCCGAGGTTCCCAACCTGGATGACACCACATTCCAGGAAAAGGCCGCTGCCGCCAAGGCTGGCTGCCCCGTCTCGAAGGCCCTGGCCAGCGTGGATATCAAGCTCAACGCGCGGCTGGTGGGTTGATACGCCCAAACTCTTCGAGGTTGTTGTGATTGGCCAGGTTTAACATGGTGCGCGGTAACGACCGCGCACCATGTCCTTGCCAAATTCAGTGGCACTCCCGGTCAGAACGATGTACCATCCTATCACGATTCGTCTCTTTTGTGCCACAGGGCCAGCGCTGGCACACGCTGCACCAACGAACGATCACTCGACCAGGGTGCTACCGGCGCCATGGTAATACTGGCCAGTGCCAGGAGAACCGTATCGTAGTTCACACGCCAGCCCGCAAAATTCTGCCAGGCCAGCTCCCGGTCCTGTGTGAGGGGTACCCCAGCCGCTGCGAGGGTGTCGCAAGCCGCATCGAACTCGGCGCGGGTGATGCTGATCGGGTCTGGATAGTGTGGGTTGGGGTTGTAGACCACGCCAAAGAAGTCGGCGATGTGGCGCAGCGCCAGGTAACCGGCTCGCACGCATAGGGCGGGCTGGGCGCTCGCTGGCCAGTCGATGGCGGACATCAGCAGAGCCGCACCGTCGAGCACCGCTCCCGAGGCAGTCACCCAGGAGTGATGCCCGTCGGGCGAGCGCAGGTAAACCAGGGCTGGCAGGGAGGTGTGGCTCTCCTCGATGTCGGCGAACCAGGCTTCCCACGTGCGCCACACCTCGTCCAGCTGGTCGAGGCCGTGGATGCGGTGAAAACGCAGCAGCATCTCGACAGCCGAGGGCGGCTGGCCCGCCCGCACTTCCAGCAGAGTGACCTGCGCCTCGCGGCGCGCAAAAGCGGCATAGATAGTGGGCAGGTAACCAATCAAGAGCGCCACCAGGATCAAACCGATGACCGCAGCTGAAAACTCGAGCAGCAGCTGAACCACGCCGTCGGCTGCTGAAAAACCGAGGGTCAGCAGCGACGAACCGCTGAGTTTGAATGCTGCGTACAGCGGTTCGATCCCGACAGCCCAGAACATTGCCGTGTACCCGATGCAGATCAAGAGCAACCAGCCGGGCAGCAGCAGCATAAGTCCGATCGGTGCAAAGAGTGCCATGACCTGATCGCGTGCTTCGTAAGTGTGGGCAAAGCGCAGCCGCAGGGCCAGTACCTGGCGCAGGGACAGGAAAATCACACGCGCGAAAAGGTCCGGCGCGGCACGCGGCAGCACGAATGTGCGCATGGCCGAAAACAGCGTGGCGATGACCAGACTGGCGCCCCCGATGAACACCACAACCCGCAGCACCGGCATCGTCACGTATCAGAAAACCCGATGTGCTTGTGCGTACCGTCGCAGAACGGCTTCCCAGCGGAACCGCCGCAGCGGCAGTACGATGCGCGTTCGGCCCGAAACACCACCTCGCCCTGGTGGTCTATGACCGCGTGCGGACCCTCGAAGCGCAGCGAGCCGTTGGGGCGCAGAGTGATGCGCAGCGGTCCTTCCTGCCCCGCCGTCTCCGCCGCAGCGGGTGCTTCGTGCAGGGTGCCGGATGCGCGGAAACCATTCGTGAGGTGGCTGTTGTCGCAAAACGGTTTGTTCTGCGAAGCGCCGCAGCGGCAGAGGGCCAGGCGCGTATCATGTATGACGGTCGAGCCATCAGGCCGCACCACTTCGAGGTCACCGCGCACGTAGAGCGGCCCGTTGACTTCAAGCTTTACGGAATTGGAGGCGGGGACCTCTTCCTGGATTCCGCTGCGGCGCGCATAGTGCAGTGCCCCGCTGGGGCAGCGCTCGACGACGGCTGCTACCTCGTCAGCGGGGGCATTGGCTGGCTGAATCCACGGGCGCTTCTGGGTGTCGAATACCTGTGAAAGATGGCGGACGCATTCGGCGGCATGGATACAGCGCGCGCCATCGTAGGTGACGTCGATGTCATCACTGGTGTAGGTGCGGATCTTGTTAGACATGGCGGTCTCCGGTGATCGAGATATGACTATTGTACGGTGAGCACATGTGTAACATGAGCACGCTGGATTGTCAAACGCGGGTGGGTTGTCGAGCGCCGGTTTTCGTGTTATGCTTTGTACATCATCTGCTTGCCGAGCGAGGGACTATGACCGAAAAACCGCTGCCAGCCGGAAGCCTGGTGCTGTACAAGAATCGCCCAGCCCGCATCGAACGCGTGGGTGACAAGCTCGAAATTCTCATCCCCGGCGGTGAAACCATCAAGGTGCGCCCCAAGGACGTCGTGCTGCTGCATCCGGGCCCGCTGCTGAGCCTGGGCCAGCTGACGGCCCAAACCGGTGATGTGGTCACTGCGTGGGAGCTGCTGGCCGGCCAGGTGACGACCCTGGCCGAGGTAGCCGAACTGGCTTTTGGCGACTATAACCCGGCCAGCGCGTGGGCTGCCTGGCAGCTGCTGGAGGATGGGCTCTATTTCCGCGGCGAGCCGGGCCAGGTTGTGGTGGCCAGTCCACTCGAGGTGGCGGAAAAGCAGGCCGTACGTGCGGCCGAGCAGGCGGAGAAACGAGCCTGGGCTGCGTTCCTCGAACGCGTGCGTACGCGCCAGGTCCTCGCCGAGGACGAGCGTTACCTGACCCAGGTCGAGGCCCTGGCCCTCGGCCGCACCGGCAAAAGCCGCGTGATGCACGCTTTGGCGCGCGAGGAGACCCCCGAGAGTGCCCATGCGCTTCTGTTGGAGCTTGGGGTGTGGGACGAAATCGTCAACCCGCATCCACTGCGTCTGGGTGCGCCGATTCATGCCCCGCCGCAGCTCCTGCCTGGCCTGCCATCGGAGCCGCGTCGTGACCTGACCCACCTGGTGGCGCTGGCCATCGACGACGCCGCAACCGAGACGCCTGATGACGCGCTGAGCCTGGAAGGGGACGTCCTCTGGGTACACGTCGCCGACCCGGCCGCTGTCATTGTGCCTGACAGCGAGCTCGACCTGGAGGCCCGCGCACGGGGGGCCACGCTGCACCTGCCAGAGACCACCATTCCCATGCTGCCACACGCGGCCACGCCGCTGCTTGGGTTGGGCTTGAGCGACACTTCGCCGGCACTGTCTTTTGGTCTGCACCTGGATGCGGACGGACGTCTGCTTGATTTTGAGATCGTGCCGAGCTGGGTACGCGTGACGCGCCTGACCTACGAAGCGGCGGCGGCAGCCATCGACCAGGCGCCGCTGGCGCGGCTGCACGCGTTGGCGCAGCACTACCAGGACCTGCGCCAGGCGGATGGGGCGGTACTGCTCGATCTGCCCGAAGTGGCGGTGCGCCTGGAACAGGGTGAGGTCACCCTGACGCCGGTGCGCTCCCTGCCCAGCCGCTTGTTGGTCGAAAATGCCATGATCATGACCGGGGAGGCGGTCGCGCGTTTTGCGCTCGTGCACGACATCCCGTTGCCGTATGCGACCCAGGAAGTGGGCGAGCTGGGCGCCGCACCGCTGACCCTGGCCAGCATGTATGCCCAGCGCCGCCTGATGCGGCGCAGCCAGTACCGCAGCATTCCCGCGCCCCACGGAGCGTTGGGTCTGTCCGCTTACGCCCAGGCCACCAGCCCGCTGCGCCGCTACCTTGACCTGGTTGTGCACCAGCAGCTGCGGGCTTTTTTGCGCCACGCGCGGCTGTTGTCCACGCAGGAGATCGTCGAGCGGGTGGGTGCGATCGAGGCGGTCATTGGCAGCGTGCGCGCCGCCGAACAGGCTTCCAACCAGCACTGGACGCTGGTTTACCTGCGGCGGCATCCTGACTGGCGTGGCCAGGGTGTGCTGGTGGAAAAACGGGGCCTCAGCGGCACGCTGCTCATACCGGAGCTGGGTATGGAAACGACCGTGCACCTGGCACACGATCTGCCGTTGGACAGCCCGGTTTCTCTCCAGGTCAGCCGCATCGACTTGCCCCATCTACGCGCCAGTTTCCGGGTTGGGTGAAGTTCGGGGTCATGAATCAACAAATCCCAGACCAGGTCGTGTTTTGACGGACCCTGCCGGCCATGGTATAATCGCTCCCGGCGTGCGCTGCTGCATAAGGAGTACACGCCGAAGGGAATTGACTGGTGAGCCGCCGCTACGCAGCGCGTAGAGGAACTTCCCGACTCCCACTGGCCCCATGAAGGGCCAGAAGGTTGCCCCACGAAACAGCAAGTGGGGGCACCGGGGTAACCTGGTGACTACAACCGCAACAGAAAGTATTCCCGGCCAGGTGTGCCGTCGTACGGCGACCGGGTCAGGGCTGAAACGGTGGGGTAAGAGCCCACCAGCGGGTGGCAGCAATGTCCCCGGCTGGGCGAGCGTGCAACTGGGAGCAAGGTGAGTGGGTCAGGCGGGTTAGCGGCAACGCTAATTGCGGTTTGATCTCATCGCAGCGGTAACGGTGAGGCCGGGTAACACCCGTGCAGGCCAGGAACCGCCACCGGCAATACCGGTGAGACAGATGGCGGCAGGACAGAATCGGGGGTATGACCCAGTCGATTTCCACGTGCCGGCGGCGCGAGGCCGACGTGGCGGAATTGGCAGACGCGACAGACTTAGGATCTGTTGCCCGTCAGGGTGTGGAGGTTCGAGTCCTCTCGTCGGCACCTGGTGCTACGGGCCCGTGGCCTAGCGGGAAGGCACCTCCTTTGCAAGGAGGGGATCGTCGGTTCGAATCCGACCGGGTCCACCTTACAAGAGTTAATATGCGGGCGTGGCTCAGTGGTAGAGCATCTCCTTGCCAAGGAGAGAGTCGTGGGTTCGAATCCCATCGCCCGCTCTGCTGAGAAGTTGTGCGGGCGTGGCTCAGTGGTAGAGCATCTCCTTGCCAAGGAGAGAGTCGTGGGTTCGAATCCCATCGCCCGCTCTCGTATGCCCCGGCAGGTTTACGGACCTGCCGTCTAGCCGAGGTAGCTCAGTTGGTAGAGCACGTCACTGAAAATGACGGTGTCCCCAGTTCAAGTCTGGGCCTCGGCACCTGGGTTTACCCGTAAGAATTCGGGGATCGTCTAACGGTAGGACAAGGGACTTTGGATCCCTGTATCGAGGTTCGAATCCTCGTCCCCGAGCCAAAAAAGCCAGGAGGGGGTGAGGCTGGTGTGTGGTGCCCAACTCACCTGGCCCTCCTTGCCGATTTGGATAACGGCGTAAGCTTCCGTGAAGCGTGGTGGCCATAGCTCAATTGGTGGAGCACCTGGTTGTGGCCCAGGAGGCTGTGGGTTCAAGCCCCACTGGTCACCCCACTACGTGGAAATGCCCGGGAATTGCACGTCGAACGCGCACCCGGGCATTTTTTTAATGGGTCACTTGCCAGCACTGTGGCTATCGATCGAGCGAAATCGATGGCTGTGCTCAAGCCAGGTGACCCACTGGTTGACCGGAGAGGTACGATCATGAGCAGCGTGTTGGTGTTGAACGCAACCTACGAACCGCTGAGTGTGGTCTCGGTCAAACGAGCGGTCGTGCTCCTGTTGAAGGAGAAGGCTGAGCTGGTGGAAGCGGCCGAGGCCTATCTGCGCGCCGAACATGCGCAGTTCCCGGTGCCGCTGGTCATTCGCCTGGTAACCTACGTGCGCATCCCACGCCGGTTTGCGCTGCCGCTCTCGCGTCGCGCCATCATGGCGCGCGACCACTACGTCTGCCAGTACTGCGGTGGTTACTTCGCGCGCCACGAGCTGACGATAGACCACGTGGTGCCGCGCAGTCGCGGCGGGACCAAAACCTGGGAGAACGTGGTGACGGCGTGCCGTCCGTGCAACCAGCGCAAGGGCAGCCGCACGCCGGAAGAGGTCGGTTTCCGGCTGCTGTCCGTACCCCGCCGGCCGCTTTACGTGGCCCTGGCGCTGCTGACCGAACCGGGCAGCCCGTACCAGAGCACGTGGCATAAGTACTTGTACACGCCGCTCAAGAGTTATGCCGAATAACCTCACGCGGCGGCTGGCCAGAGGCTGGCTGAGATACTCACGCGAAGCCGCGAAGATCGCGAACTGTGGTCAAAGTGAAAAGCCTTCCCAATTGGGAAGGCCTTTCGTTTGGGCACCGTAGCGTCTTATCGGATGAACCGAGGTGATGCTACGGTGCCGCGTTTACTACAATCGCTCATTCAGCATCACCTCCTCGTTAAAGGATGGCAAGGTTTGGGTGGCCACACGGGCCAATATGAAGTTGGCGGGATTATCGCATAGGAATCGGTTGTTGTCAAGAATCCGCCGATCCACCGAATCAAGGTTGCCGGCGATCTTCAGGTTCTGGAGGTAAGCATTCCCAATGGGTCACATCACCCACTACCGCCTCGACCCATATCAGTGCTTCGCTTTCGCGTTCCCCTTCTTGGGCCATTTGTTGGTAGGCAGCCTCCATGTCCGAAAGATGAAATATGGGCGAACCAGGTTTTCGAGGATCTGGCTGATGGATCATTTTCATGCCTCAGAAGACGCAGCAATACCTAGAATCAGAACCGGAATGTCGAGGTTCGACACCCCACGATGCTCCAAATCCCAAACGAACTGTTCGAAGTACGAGACTCCGGTCGACATGTGATCTGCAAATGACTTCACGGGCACAATTTCCACCCCAACGTCGATCAGATCGAGCCTGTGAAATATCGTCATCTTGGCGCACACGTTGTAGACCATGAACGCATATTTGCCAAACTGGACTTCCACGCCCATGCGCTTCTTGATGAAGTCCATCTCACGGAACGCACCGCGTGAGGGGGTCTGGCTCGTATAGCCAGGGGTGTAGTAATCTGTTCGATAGTCGCAGAACACACGATACTTGTGCCAGTGCCGGGCCTCGAACTCGGTACGAAACGCGGCATTGAGCGATCCTGGCTTGAACAACATCTTACCCGGCATGGTCTTCTCTTTGCTGACTTTGGTCAGGCGCTCGTCGCTGTTCACCGCCGCAATCATAGCCTCGATTTCACGCAGCTCCGCAGGATACCGATCCTCGATGATCTGTTGGCCATCGTTAAAGGAGCATATGCCTGCAAGATCATTCTGAATCCTCCTTCACTTCCAAGAGGATGGGTTGCGCTGTAGTTTGCCATTCCTTCGGGATTTGAGAGGTTTTTTCATTACCAGTGGGCTGGAAAACTGGTTTGCCCATCGGACGCACGCCCAGCGTTCCATTGAAATACGCCGTCAAACGCTCACGCGCCATTTGCACGTAGTCCGGCTCCTTCTCGACACCCGCCGCCCTGCGCTGGTGCATGGCGGCAGCAATGAGCGTGGTACCAACACCGGCGTACGGATCGAACACCCAGTCGCCTTCGTGGGTGAGGGCAAGAATACAGCGTTCCACCAGCTCGATCGGATACTGGCAGGGATGCGTTGTTTTTTCGGGATGGTTCGATTTGACGTTAGGAATGTCCCACATCGCCGATTCCCAATCCTGTGCCAGAACTTCCCAGACGTCCGACGGATTTTTGCCTAAGGGATTGCCTGAAGGCTTGCCAACGTTTGGTCCCTTGAAGTGTCGCTTACCAGGATATTTGGCTGGCACGCGGACGGCATCGAGATTGAAGATGTAGTTGTCACTTTTGGTGAACCAGAGGATCGTCTCGTAGCGACCGGAGAAACGCTTCGACGCATGTAGACCGTGGCCGAAGTGCCAGACGATGCGGTTACGCAGAAAAAGATTCAGCCGTTTGAAAATTGGATAGTAGAGGATATCCAGGGGAAAGACCTCGCCATCGTCTACGAAGTTCCCGACCTGCCAACAAATGCTGCCGTCTGGCCGGAGGATGCGGTAGAGCTGGCGAATGACTTCGGTCTGAGCGGCGAGATATTCCTCGATTGACACGCGGTCTTCGTAGTCTTTGCCTAAATTGTACGGCGGTGATGTCACGATCAGACTGACCGCATCGTCCGGGATGGTCTTGACGAAATCGACCACGTCGGCGCAGGCTAGGACGATCTCGGCTCCGGGGCGGAAATCGGTTTCGATGCGCCTGGCTGTATCGAATAATGGTAAGTGGGTCATTGGCAGCTGTCCTATCCGGTTTTGCGCTATGATAATGGCGATTGAGCGAATGCGCAAGCTGTGTCGTTTACAAGTCGAGATCTCATCCCGAACCCAATAAATCAGCGATCGCTGCTTATCGTATTCTCCAAGTCCTGCAACCCGCGGAAACCACGTACGGTGCCCATAAACTGAGCCAGCGAGTCGCTCTGCGCACGCAGCTGTTCGAGCTTGGGCCCGATCGGATCGACGGCACCGGGGCCGGTGGCGTAACTGCCGTGGAAGGCGAAGTAGGCCTGGTTGAGCTTGCGCACGCTGTAGCCGTTTTCCAGCAGGTGCTGCCGGCGTGCTTCCATGTACGCCTCGGCTTCGTCGATGCGCCCCTGGGCCAACAGCGCATCCACGGCCAGGCGCGTCTCGCGCATCTCACTGCTGAAGTCGAACACGGGTGCCACGTCGACCTTGTTGACAGCCGGCGGCGGCGGGTCCACGGCGGGGGGTGGCACCAGGTCGGGATAATACCGCCGCAGCACCAGGTCGCCAATCTCGTCGCCGGCAATCGAAGCCACCGTCTCGTTCAGCGTGGTCGTGTCGCCGCTGTCGAAGTAGTGCCAGCCCAACGGGTAGAAGGCCAGGTAGGTGTGCAGCCACTCGTGCGCCACGGTGG
>CAZXQZ010000024.1:0-32838 GCA_964642445.1 uncultured Anaerolineae bacterium | reverse complement strand
AGGCGTCACGCTGTTCGCCCTGGAGCGCACTAAGGCGGTCCTGCAAGCCGCGGCTACGCAGCCGCTGGATGATGCCCAGGCCTATGCGCAGGCGCTCGAGCGCCTGATCCAGGACAAGGCACTGGTTCAGGAGGCACGCCGGCGTGGCCTCGACGTAACGGAAGCGGAAGCCCAGGACTACTGGGCCCAGGTCCGGGCCGATGCCCAACAATCGCCGGAGCTGGCCCAGTTCCTGGCCGAAGAAGCAAGCGCGTTGGGGGTGGACGAGGCCGCCTTTGCCGCCGCCATGGTGGCGACCTATCGCGAAGCACTGTTGGTGGGTAAACTCTACGACCAGATCGGTGCGGAAGCGCCGGCGCCGTCGCATGCGGCTGTGGACCTGTTCCTGGCCGAGCGCCCCGGTCCGAACGCCATTGTGCTGATCCCAATTCAGTTCCCGGATGTAGCTGCTGCGCAATCCACGTATTCTGAACTGCTGACCCTGGCACAAACCCAGGATGTCGATCAATTCACCACGACCTTCGACGGGTTCGCACGCCGCCTGGGCAACCGCAGCCTGAACGAGTTCGTGCACGAGCGTTACCACTACACCGATGCCGATCGTGAACTGCCCGGTTATGTGCGTGACGCGCTCGACAAGCCAGAAGGAGGGATGGGACTCTTTGCGAGCCCGAAGGGCCAGGCAACGATTTACCTGGTACTGAAATCGGTGCGGATGAGCCAGGAAGAGGCGCGGGCCGCAGCCCAGGCCGAACTGGCACAGGAAAATCGTATGGCCTACGGGCGCCAACTCGAGCAGAACCTGGTCGATCAGGCGACGGTCGAAGTATTCCGGGAACGCTTGCCCGCGGCGGCACGCGCCGCAGCCAGCCAGTAACTGTATGTTCGTGCCGGGGCCGGACGTCCGTTCGGTCAGGCTCTGGTTTTGGAACCAGGGCAGCGACTGGATTGCCCGGCTCTGGCATGCACCAGCCCACAGGGGCTACACGTAGGCCCCACCGTTCATTCCAGGAGGATCACCCATGAAACGCATCCATCACATCTCGCTCATCGTGCTGCTGGCCGCGCTGTTGGTTGCCTGCGTGCCAGCACCCACTCCGACCGCACCGTCGGCCACAGCCCCCACCGTACCGGCCAGCGTGGCTACCGCCCAGGCCGAGATCAGCTTCCCGCTCTTGGTACCGGCTGAAGGCACACTGCCAGCCGGCCTGACACTGACAGCGGTGCAGGTGCTGCCAGCATCAGGCGCCGACGCGCTGGTGATGCAGTACAGCGGCGGCACCCAGCATCTCGATGTGCAGCAGAGTGAGCTGCCGGCAGGGGCAACGCTGCAGGCACCGACCGGGATGCCCAGTACGGCCATCACCGTACGCGGCCGACCCGGCTACCAGGTATCGTCAGCACCTGACTTGAACGCCGTGCTGTGGGAAGAAGACGGGCGCATGGTGAGTTTGAGCGGCAACCTGCCGCCGGCGGACTTGCTCGCCATCGCTGAGCAGATGCAGTCGCTGCCTGCCCAAAGCCCGTGAGGATCGTACCGCGCCGCGGTTGATGCTGTCGGCGGTGTCACGCGGCAGAAGGTAGAATAGCGACCTGGGCGGGTGAACACAGCGCCACCACCGGTATGCGAAATGGCCCGTGAGCCTGGTTCTCGAGCTGCGCCTTGTTACAACAGGGTCGCGGCTTTGGCGTCCCACGCGCGGCGCGGTACAATGCTCGTATGTGGTCACGACTTGCTGGCGCCAATCAATCGTCCCGGGGTAGTGGTGAACCTCTCCTGTGGGCTGTGCGTATCCTGGTCCTGGTGCTGCTGCTGCTGCACCTGGCAGCCGTCAACTGGCCAGAAGCCACGACCTGGGGCCTGTGGCCGCTGCGTTATGTGCCATCACCGCTGCGTATTCTTCTCAGCGTGGGTGTTGCTGGGCTGTGTATTCCAGCCGTCGGTCGTCGTGCCAGCGGCAGCTTGATGGCCCTGGCAGGGCGCGCCGCGCCGCTCTGGGCCGGGCGGCGGCGCATCCCGGCCTTCTTCGTGCTGGCCCTGCTGGCGCTGCCGCTGTTTTGGGGTTTGCGCCTGGTACACAGCCGCTGGGGTGATGCCTACATTCTCATCAACGCCATTGCCCTGGATGATCCTGCCCAGCGCCTGGTCTATACCTGGCAGGCACCTCTGACGGTGTGGTGGCATGCGCGTTTTTGGGCGTGGGGGCAGCGGCTGTGGGGCTGGCGCGATGCTATGCCAGCTTATGCTGTGACGAGCGTGGCGGCCGGCGCCGCCTTTGTCTTCAGCGCACTCAATCTGGCGTGGACGATCGGGCGCACACGTGGTCAGCGCATCGTGATGTTGGGCCTGCTGCTGACCCTGGGTACGATGCAGCTCTTCTTTGGCTACGTCGAGAATTACACTCTGGCCGCGCTGGCGATCGTGGTGGCGTTTTGGCTGGCTGCCCGGTTCGTGCAAGGCCGCTTTCCCCTGTGGGGCGTGGCCGCAGTGCTGGCCCTGGCCCATGCCCTGCACCCGTCGACACTCTACCTGCTGCCGGCCCTGCTACTCCTCGGCCTGCTCGACCGCCAGCGGCACGGCACACGGCACGCCCTGGGGTCGGTCGCAGTGCCTTACCTTGTAGTGGGTGTGGGTGTGCTCGTGCTGATGAACGCGGGCGGCCATGGCGTAGACGCGTTGTTGACCAGCGACCGCCCCGGCGGCGGGGATGGGCGTTGGCTGGTTCCGCTCATGGCGACGACGACGCGCTGGGAGCACTATACGCTCTTCTCGTTTGGTCACCTCGTTGATATCGTCAACCAGCAGTGGCTGGCTGCCCCGGTGAGCCTGGCCCTGCTGCTTCTCGTGCTGCTGCTGGACCGCCAACGGCGCTGGTTGACCGATGGCCTGTCCGGCGAGCCTTTGCGGCAGGACCGCTGGCTGTTGGGGTTTTTTGCCCTGGCCACGCTCGGCAGCCTTCTGTTTGTGATGCTGTGGAATCCCGACTACGGCGGGCAGCGCGATTGGGACCTCTTCAGCCTGGCCAGCCTTCCCCTGACGGTGCTGGCTGCCTGGCTGCTGGGCCGCGCGCTGCCCGCTGAGCCGGCGCGCTGGGAGGCCGCTCTGCTGTTGGGTGCCCTCTCACTGTTACATACCGGAGCCTGGGTTTACCAAAACACGCTGCCCTGGAGCTGGCCAGCTTGAAGCCGACTGCGTTGTCGGCGATGTTTGCCTGCGAACGGAACTTATCGGCAGCGCCGGGCGTCTGACAAACACATTATTTTTATTCATCACCCGTGTGGCCGGGCTGCCGGTGCCGGCCCGACGACCCAGACTTTCATTCGCAGGCATTTATGACGATTCACGATCAGGACTCATCGCCGCGCGCGCCGGGTGGTAATCCAAACGCCAGCCCAGGCGCCAACTCAGCGCAGCCACTGCCCGATTGGATGACCACTCCCGAACCATCCGTGGCGGCTCCGCCCAACACAGCGACAGCGCGCCCCACCCTGCAAGGTGCGGGTGCTCCTGCAGCCCTGCCCGTCGGCCCCGGTGGTGGTGGGGGGGCAATCCCGCCAGGCAGCGCCGGCTATGCCATGGACCGGCGCGAGCCGACATTCTATCGCGGCCTGGCTGTGGCCCTGTTCATCAGCGCAGCACTCTTGTTCGTGCTGGCCCTGGTAGGAGCCGTCGGATATGTGGCGATCGCATCTGACTTGCCAGCACCGGATGAGCTGCGCAGCCGCACCGCCCAATTTGCCAGTACCCGTATCTACGACCGCACGGGCCAACAGCTCAACGAGGTGTTCGACCCCGATGCGGGTCGCCGCACACCGGTGGTGCTGGCTGAGATATCGCCTTTCCTGGTGCAGGCGACAATCGCCACTGAGGACGCTAATTTTTACAATCACCCCGGTGTCGATCCGGTGGGGATTGCTCGCGCAGTGTGGCAGGCGGTGCAGGAAGGCGCTACTGTCTCGGGTGGCTCGACGATTGCCCAGCAGCTGGTGAAACTGGTCTTCCTATCACCGGAACGTACGTGGACGCGCAAGATCAAAGAGGCGATTCTGGCAGCCGAGATCACACGCACGTACCCACGCGACCAGATCCTGGAGATCTATCTCAACGAAATCAACTACGGCAACATGGCCTACGGTATCGAATCGGCCGCAGAAACCTATTTTGGCAAACAGGCGCGCGATCTCAACCTGCCCGAAGCAGCACTCCTGGCCGGCCTGCCCCAGGCACCGGCGTTCTATGATCCCTACACCAACCCCGAGGGCGCTAAGGCCCGCCAGGCGGTTGTGCTCAAGTTGATGGTCAAACATGGCTACATCACCGCTGAAGAAGCCGACACAGCCTGGCTGGCGTGGGATGCGCAAAACATGCCGCTCGTACCACCGCGTTACACCATGGACGCACCGCACTTCGTGGTCACCGTGCGCGAGCAGCTGGAACGCATGTTTGGACCGGAAATCCTGTACAAGGGCGGCCTGGATGTCTATACCACACTCGACCGCGAGCTGCAAACGATTGTCGAAGAGACGGCGCGCACCCACGTTGCGCGCTTCCCGGCTGCGCAGCACGTGACCAACGCTGCGGTCGTTGCCCTGCGCCCGCAGAACGGCGAAATCCTGGCGATGCTGGGCAGCGTCGATTTTAACAATACCGAGATCGCCGGCCAGGTCAACGTGACAACCAGTCCTCGCCAGCCCGGGTCGGCCATCAAACCGCTGACTTACCTGGCCGCCTTCGAGATGGATCAGGATTGGTGGACGCCCGGTACGACGATTCTCGATATTCGCACCGAATTCCCCGATGGTGCCGGCCGGCCGCCGTACGTGCCCAAGAACTACGATGACAAAGAGCACGGCCTGGTGACGGTGCGCTCGGCCCTGGCCAATTCCTATAACATCCCGGCGGTCAAGACACTGGAACACGTTGGCCTGTCGCGCCTCGTCGACATGGCCAAACGGCTGGGCATTACCAGCCTGACCCGGCCCGACTACGGGTTGTCACTGACTCTCGGCGGCGGCGAAGTGACGCTGCTCGAACTCAGCAACGCCTACGGCGCCCTGGCCAACCAGGGGGTCTTTGTGCCGCCGGTTGCTATCCAATGTGTGCTGACACCTGACGGTAAGCTCCTGGGTTACGGCGTGGCAGAGAGTGCGCTGACGGTCCCAGCGTGCCAGGAAGCGGTGCAGCGCGCGGGTGGCGCGGCCATGGTCGAGCCAACGCCGGGGCGGCCGGCCGTGCAGCCAGCCTTTGCTTACCTGGTGACATCGATTCTGTCCGACAACGACGCACGCACACCGGCGTTTGGGCCCAACAGCGCCCTGCGTCTGCCTGGTGATCGCCCGGCAGCCGTCAAAACCGGTACCACCAACGATTTTCGTGATAACTGGACCATTGGGTATACACCGGACCTGGTCGTGGGCACATGGGTTGGCAACAGCGATGGCAGCCCCATGCGCGGCGTGAGTGGGGTGGCGGGAGCTGGTCCTATCTGGAACGGCATCATGGCGGCGGCGCTAAAGGATCAACCGGTCACTGCGTTTGCGGTGCCGCCCGGAGTGACGCTGATTGAAGTCTGTGCTGATTCGGGCACTGTGCCGGGCGAACTGTGCCCCGCACGCCGGTCCGAAGTATTCATCGAAGGGCGCGGGCCACTGGGCGCGGAACAAGATATCCACCGCCGGGTGCGGATCTTTCGGGCCGGTGATGTCGAATACCTGGCACCACCGGAATGCCCGAATGAACTGGTGGAGCTGCGCGAGTACACGGTCTATCCACCGGAAGGCCGGCAGTGGGCGATCGACCACGGTATTCCACAGCCCCCAAGCGAGGCAGCTGTCAACTGCCAGGCACCGGAAATGGCCATCTGGCAGCCGGGTGAGGGCGCCACGGTGGGTGGTCTGGTCGACGTCGTTGGTCAGGTGCAGGTTTCAGACTTCGATCGTTACCTGGTCGAATACGGCGAGGGGCACGATCCCCAGGGCTGGGGCTTTGTGGCGGGGCCGTTCTATAATCCAGTGGCTGGCGGCGTCCTGGCCACCTGGGATACGCGACCATTGTCTACCGGTCCTCACACCCTGCGCGTACGGGCCTGGGACCGCAGCGGACGTGAGTTCGAGGCCCGCGTGCGGGTGAACGTCGAGCAGCTGACGGCGACAGCCACACCGACTGCGGTGCCAACCCAGACCGAGACACCGCTCCCGACTTTCGTGCCACCCGAGACACCGACACCGACACCCGAGGCGCCGACGCCCACGCCAGTGCCCTCGGATACGCCGACACCGCCCGCGACCGCCACGCCAGAACCTGGGGGGACGCTCATTTTGCGTCTGGACAGTCCACAGACGGGCGAGGTGGTGGGTGGCGATGTGTTGATCACAGGTGTGGCGGCTGGCAGCCAGTTTGCCAGATACAGCGTCGAGTATGCTGCCGGGTTGTCACCGGTCGAATGGGTCGTGCTGGTGCGGGATGCGGCGGTGCCTGTACCGGTCAGTGATGTGCTGGCTCTGTGGTCCACCGCTGGCCTGGAGGATGGGGTCTACACAGTGCGTTTGACAGGCTGGCGAACGGACGACAGCGCAGATGAGGTGACCATCACCGTGCAGGTGGTCAACGGCGTGTAACCGCAGGGCGCGGCGCACGGCACGTGGGGCTACACAAAAACTTGGGGGTGCACTGTCAAGGGCACCCCCAAGTTTTTTGTGGCGTTGTGAACCTGCCGCTTGGAATAACGTCAGGTATCGGGAAAGAAAGGTTTGGCCAGCCTATGGCAGCATACCCAGCGGGTTACGATGCGCGCCCCGCACGCGTACTTCGAAGTGCAGGTGGGGTCCGGTCGAGTTACCGGTGCTGCCGACATAACCAATAAGCTGGCCACGGCTCACGGTATCCCCGGCGCGCACAGCAAACCGGCTCAGGTGGGCATACAGTGTCTGCATGCCATTGCCATGATCGACGACGATGTGGTACCCGTAACCGACCGGGCTCCAGCCCGCAGCCACCACGAAACCGCTGTCGGCCGCACGTACCACGGTGCCTTTGGGTGCCGCGATATCGATACCGGGATGGCGCCCCCAGTACTTCTGGGTGAGTTTGCCCGCCGAGGGCCAGGCAAGTGCACCGGTACCCTTGCGTGCGCCAGCCGGGGCCTTTACCGAGTAGGCCGTGACATTCTTGGCCACATAAGGTTTTTCGCCCCCGGGCACGATGACCATGCGGCCAATCGTGAGCGGCTGGTTGACATCGGTCAGCTGATTCCAGGCATAACCGACGATGGCACTGGCCGGCACTTTGTATTTTTTGGCCAGACTGGCAATCGTGTCGCCCTTGACGACCTTGTGATACACCCCGCTGACCGGCAAGATCGCCAGTGGTTGGCCGAGGCGCAACAGGTCGGGGTTGTCTTCCAGGCGGCCATTCGCCCACATGATCGTTTCTGGGGTCACCTTGAACCGCTGCGCCAGGTCATACACCGTATCGCCCAACTGAACGGTGTAGGTAATCACGTCCAGGCGCGGCCGATCGGGTATTTCAGTCAGCGGAACGGCATTGCGGATGAGGGTATCCCGGCCAAACAGGTTACTGCCACCCCGCGCATCGTCCTCTTCTACTGTAGCAGCGGTAGCCTGGGCGACGGGCTCGGGTGTTACGCGCTGGAGATCCCAGCTGGGCAGCTTGACCTGGCTCAGGGCCAGGACGATCAAGGCAACCAGCAGGATGGCACCATGAGAAGCCAGGCGTACGGGGGACGTATGATCTTGTGGGCGACCTATGTATGTACGTACAGCGTGCCCCAAACGTTGTAGGGCGTTATCGTCATCTTCAGCTTCGCTCAAAACGGAACTTGTCTCCCGATCAAAGGTTGCACGATCTGATGAACTTGGCATCTTCTCCCATCTCCACCCGTGGCGAAATTGGACGACCCAGGGATGATTGCTTGGGGGACGGAGATGTCGAATCAGAACATATTCAATTGAGCGCGATTGAAAACCTACCGATCGTCACACATACGATTATAACCGCGTCTCATGGAACGTGCAAATCGACTGCGCGCATGAAAGAAACTTCATAAACGCCGGGTTCATTATGAGAGGATATTCATCTCGCACACTGATTACAGTGATTCTCGATGCAGGGTAGCCAGGAACTCTCGATTCGACCGCGTCTTGGCAACGCGTTCCAGCAGCGGAATAAGAGCATCGGGTCCCCCACCGATCGCATCGATCATACGGCGCATGGTCCACACGCGGGCCAACGTCTCGGCATCCAGCAGGAGCTCTTCGCGTCGCGTGCCGGACCGCTCGATATCGAACGCGGGGAAGACGCGTCGTTCAGCCAGGCGCCGGGACAGCATGAGTTCCATGTTGCCCGTGCCCTTGAATTCTTCGTAGATGACATCGTCCATACGCGAGCCGGTATCTACCAGGCAGGTCGCGATGATGGTGAGGCTGCCCCCTTCTTCGATCGTGCGCGCGGCACCGAAGAAGTGTTTGGGTGGGTAGAGCGCGGCCGGATCGATGCCGCCGGAAAGTGTGCGCCCGCTGGGCGGTACGGTCAGGTTGTAGGCACGTGATAGTCGGGTGATGGAATCGAGCAGAATCACCACGTCGCGTTTGCCTTCCACCAGACGTTTGGCGCGCTCCAGGGCCATTTCTGCCACACGTACGTGGTTGGTGACTGGCTCATCGAAGGTCGAACTGATCACTTCGGCCTGGACCGAGCGGTCCATATCGGTGACCTCTTCCGGACGCTCGCCGATCAGCACCACCATGAGGTGGACGTCCAGGTGATTGGTCGTGACGCCATTGGCGATACGCTTGAGGATCGTGGTCTTACCGGCTTTGGGCGGCGAGACGATCAACCCGCGCTGACCTCGCCCGATGGGGGCGATCATGTCGATCAGACGCGTGGCCAGGACGTTGGGTTCGGTCTCCAGGTTAAGCTGCCGATCAGGAAAAATCGGTGTCAAGCGCTCGAACACCGGGCGCTGTTTGGCCACTTCGGGGTCGAGACCGTTCACAGCTTCCACCTTGAGCAGCCCGTAATACTTCTCGGTTTCTTTGGGCGGCCGGACCTGGCCCACGACCAGGTCGCCGGTGCGCAGTCCGAAGCGCCGTATCTGTGACTGCGATACGTAAACGTCCTCGGGTCCGGGCAGGAGGTGGTCGGAGCGCAGGAAACCGATGCCGTCTTGCACGATTTCCAGGACGCCGCCACCAAAGATGTACCCCTGCTGCTCGGCGTTGGCACGTAACAGGCGCATGATCAGGTCGTGCTTCTTCAGCCGTGAATGGCCAGTGATGCGCATGTCACGTGCGATGACCTGCAGTTGGTCAAGGGTTGAGTTTTCTAGGTCTACGAAATTCACGGTAGGAATCTCCATACGATGGGTGGTCGTGAAATCGAATGCGTTGCCGCACAAAAATCACAACCAGACGACTGCTCTGGGAAGCCCGGACTTGGATCGGGTCCGACGTCACGGCAGACAGGACGCAGCGGGCGAAAGGCGCAGTGTCTGCGCAGCAGGACTGCGGTCAGTGAGTGGGCATGCAACTGGTTAAGTATTGAAAGACGTTTTTGCGATAGAGTATTGTTTCTGGTCTACCAGTGGGCTCAACGTAAATTCGGAGTCAGCCCAGTCTTCGGGGGATCATACCCTCGGGGGACAAACCCACATGAGAAAGTCAACAGGTCACGATACTGCAAGATGAGGGTGTTGGCTGCCAATCGTAGTGGGAGAGGGTTTGTCCACGAAACAACTGGATAGGATCACCACCACGAAGTGCACTGCGGCAGTGTGCGCATTATAACACCATTCCTATCTGACGTCAAGTAGGCAAAAATCATGCTAATAACTGCCTGTGATCCTGTGTGCCTGTCACCGACCGCCAAACAACAATGCCCAGTAAAAGACAGTCGGCACGATGAACAGTAAGCTATCGATGCGGTCCCAGGCGCCCCCATGACCTGGAATGAGATTGCCAGAGTCCTTTGCGTCAAACTGTCGCTTGACCATCGATTCCGACAGGTCACCCAGGGGGCCGGTGATCGACACGGCTACCCCCAGCAGGGCACCGTTCCACCACGGCAAGCCCAGCCACCATGCGCCCAGCAGTGCGCCGACAATGATGGCGAAGGTCAGGCCACCCACGACACCCTCCCAGGTCTTTTTGGGGCTGTGTCGTGGCCAGAATTTGTGGCGCCCCACCGCACGCCCCACGAAGTAGGCGGCCGAGTCGTTCGTCCAGGTCAGGAGCACGGCTACCGCCAGCCACGCCAACCCCTGCGACAGGTTGCGCAGGGCCACGAAATGGTTGAGCAGGATACCCAGGTACAGCGCACCGGCCATCGTCCACGCCCAGGCCGTGACCGGTTGAGCTTCGTGGCGAAACAGGGTCAGGATGAGTGAGAGGATGACAAAGAGCGTCAAGGCTGGCAGGAGGTAGGGCGATCCAGGCCAGTACGCGGCCGCCACGAAAGCCAGGATGGCCAGGATTCCCAGCCCGCGCTGCGCTGTTACGCCGCCGCGCTGGACCAGGGCATAAAACTCCCATCCGGCCAGGGCACCCACCAGGAGTATCAGGCCGAGAAACCACACACCACCCCAGTAAGCCAGCAGCAGAACTGGAGGGATAAGGATAACTGCACTCAGGACACGCTCACGCAGCACGATAGAGGACCCTAACTTGTTTTGACACCACCGAAACGCCGCTCACGTTCGTTGAATACGATGAGGGCGCGCAGCAGCTCTTCTTTGTCGAAGTCGGGCCAGTAGGTCGGTGTCGCGTAATACTCAGCATAGGCCGCCTGCCAGATGAGGAAGTTGCTCAGCCGGTACTCCCCACCCGTGCGAATGATCAGGTCTGGATCTGGCAGTCCCCCTGTGTACAGGTAACGGGCAAATACCTCTTCTGTAATTTGTTCAGGACTCAAGCCATCTTCGATGATGTGGCGCAGCGCATCGATGATCTCGGCGCGCCCCCCGTAGTTGAAGGCGACGTTGAGGATGATGCGTTCGTTGTGTCTGGTCAGCTCGACAGCATCGACGATTTGGTGCTGTAAAGAAGGATCGATCCCGGTCAGGCGGCCGGAATGCCGAATCTGCACGCCGTTGGCGTGTAGTTCACCCAACTGACGCCGGATGGTATCTCCCAGGATCCTCATCAAGCCGCTGACTTCCGCCCGCGGACGCGACCAGTTTTCGGTCGAGAAGGCGTAGATCGTCAAGGCCTTGATACCATGCTCGACACTGGCTTCCAGAATAGGGCGGATGTTGCTGACACCTGCACGGTGGCCAGCCAGGCGGGGCAATCCACGCGCCTGTGCCCACCGGCCATTTCCATCCATGATAATGCCGACGTGGTAGGGAACATGCACGACCTGAGGATGACTTGACATGGACGTACAGCGTCTTCCTGTCAGACTTCCATTACTTCGTGTTCTTTTTTCCGACCGACTTCTTCAATTTGTAAGACGTAACGATCGGTCAGTTTCTGAACCTTGTCTTGCCCCGTTTGCAGCTGGTCTTCGGAGATCTCGCCTTCTTGTTCCCATTCGCGCATCTCCTCGATGGCGTTGCGCCGGATGTTGCGAATGGCCACGCGTCCCTCTTCGGTCCGTTTGGCGACGTGTTTGCGCAAATCGCGGCGTCGCTCTTCGGTCAGCTGCGGAATGATGAGACGGATGATTTTGCCATCATTGGAAGGATTGAGACCCAAATCGGATTTGAGGATGGCGCGTTCGATGGTGCCGATGTCACCAGGGTTGAACGGTTTCACAGCCAGGACACGCGGTTCGGGGACATTGATGACGGCCAACTGCAGCAGCGGCGTGGGCGTCCCGTAGTACTCGACCTTGAGGTGCTCGATGAGCGCGGGCGACGCCCGCCCGGTGCGGATGCCCTGCAAGTCCTCGTTCAATGCCTTGACCGCGCTCTTCATACGGTCTTCGGCATCCTTCAATACGTCGTCGATCATGGCATAAACCTTTGTGTTGCTGTTCACGTCAGGCAAGTGCCGGAGGAGAGAGGTCGGTTGGTGTAGTCGTCCCGTTGCCAGCGATCATGACACCAGACGGCCACCCTGCTGCAAGCACCTGGGGCTCGGCTTCGACCTGGCTGTGCCCACAGGTATGGGCACAGCCAGGTCGAAGCCGAGGGGTGATGTGGCTAGTTGCCAAGCTCGAAGCAGGTGAAACGCCGCACCTTGATGTTTTCACCAAGGCGAGCGACCGCCTGGGTCAATACATCTTTGATAGCGACGCTGTCATCTTTGATGAACGGCTGCTCGAGCAGCACCGCTTCCTGGAAATACTTGTCCAGCTTACCTTCGACAATGCGCTCGATCACGTTTTCCGGCTTGTTGGCATCGGCGAACTCGGCGCGATAGCTGCTCTTTTGCTGGTCGATCACCTCTGCCGGCACGTCATCACGACTCACGAACTGGGGCCGTGCCGCCACAACCTGCATGGCCAGCTCACGCGCCAGGGTCTGGAACTCATTGGTGCGGGCGACGAAATCGGTCTCGCAGTTGACTTCGATCAGCGCCGCAACCTGGGCACCGGTATGGACGTAATAACCGATCACACCATTCAGTGCAGCCCGATCGGCCTTTTTGGCGGCCGCTGCCAGTCCCTTCTCGCGCAGCATGGCGACCGCTTTTTCAAAATCACCATTCGTCGCTTCAAGCGCCTTGCGGCAGTCCAACACGCCGGCACCGGTCTCGGTCCGCAGTTGTTTGACTTGATCCATGCTAATCGTAGCCACAATTACTCCTCGTCATCCACAAAATCACTGAAATCGTCTTCATTCTCGTCGAAGAGTTCTTCGTCTTCGGTGCCTCCGAACTTCTCCAGCAGTTCTTCGTCTTTACCTGCTGTCCGCTGGAAAGTTTCGACGGCGTCGTAGACATCCAACATCTCTTCCTTCATCCCCGAACCCTCTTCGGCCGCCACGATGTCGCGCATGTGCTGGCCCTCGATGACCGCATCGGCGATCTTGCCGGCAATCAGCTTGATGGCACGGATGGCATCGTCATTGGATGGAATCGGGTAATCGATCGGGTCGGGGTCCGAGTTGGTGTCAACCATGGCGATGATCGGGATGCTCAGCGTGCGCGCTTCCTTGACCGCCAGTTCTTCGTGGTGCGTATCGGCTACGAACAGAATGTCGGGCAGCCGGTACATCTTACGCAGCCCGCCAATTCGCCGCTCCAGCTTGACCATCTCGCGATCGAGATCGAGCACTTCCTTCTTGGGCAGGCGCTCGAATTCGCCACGTACCTTGCGCTGCTCCAGATTGGTCATGTAGTCGATCCGCAGCCGGATGGTGCGGTAGTTGGTCAGGGTACCCCCCAACCAGCGCTGGTTGACATAAGGCATGCCGCAGCGGTCCGCTTCCTGCCGAATGGTTTCCTGGGCCTGCTTTTTGGTGCCGGCAAACAGCACAGTGCCACCATCCTTCACCGTTTCGCGCACCAACGCATACGCTTCTTCCAGGCGATGAAGGGTCTGCTGAAGATCGATGATGTGAATGCCGTTACGCTCGGTGAAGATGTACGGCTTCATCTTGGGGTTCCAGCGGCGGGTGCGATGCCCAAAATGCACGCCCGCCTCGAGGAGGGCTTTCATAGATATGACTGCCACTGATGAGTCTCCTTTAGAATTGTTGTCTCGTCCGTGTCTCGTATCCGGTTAGCAGACCCGGCGTGGCTTGCGGGCACACTGCCAACCGTCTTTCCAACCGTGTGGTTGGGTGAAGACACGTGCTTGATTCGGGTTTTACCCGTCCAGCGAGTATAACACACGCTCACGCATTGTACAAGTTTTCGTGGGTATCTGCATGACGCCAAACCGGCGGCACGACCTCACGCCGGCTCTTCACGCACGAGCTCGACCGGTTTGCCTTTGACGATCCTGAACCGATCGAAATCGTTGGCAATTGCCGTGACCGGGAAGATAGCCCGCGCTTCGTCCAGCACCTGCTGGGTGTGATAGCGCCGCGAGAGGTGAGTGAGGATCAGCTGTTTGACGCCGGCTGTGACTGCCAGACGGGCAGCTGTTGCGGCGGTGAGGTGGCCAAACTCGCGCGCCAGGTCGGCCTCTTCCTCGCAGTAGGTCGCCTCGATGACGAGGGCATCCGCACCTTGGACTATCTCCACCAGCTCATCGACCCGGCTGATATCGTGGATGAATACCAGCTTTGCGCCGGCACTGGCCGGGCCGAGCACGTCGTCTGGCTCGATGACACGCCCATCGTCCAGGGTAATTGGGTGCCCATCGACCAGCAGCCGGCGTACTGGGCCGGCTGGCACACCCAACGCCAGCGCCTTGTCGGCCAGAAAGGGCCGGCGTGCTTTCTCCTCGAAGAGAAAACCGTAACAATCCGGGCCACGGTGGACCACGGGAAAGGCGCCCACGTTGAATTCGCGTGCTTCGAAGAAGCGACCGGGTTGCAGGGTATTGAGCGTCGTTGTCAGCGGCAGGCGCGCTGAACCAAAGACGACCCGCAGCAGTGCTTCGATACGTTTCAAGGCCGAGGCACCCCCATAGATGTCCAGACGGTCCAGGGTTTCCCAGCGACCCAGGGTCGATGCCAGCCCACCCAGGCCCAGGATGTGGTCGAGGTGCCCGTGCGTGATCAGAATCCGGTCAAGCCGTTTGAAACCGAGGCCGCTACGCAGGAGCTGGCGCTGTGTGCCCTCACCGCAGTCCACCATGAAACGATATTCCCCATGCATGACCAGCGCTGACGAAAGGCCGCGCTGTGTCGACGGGGCGGACGCCGATGTGCCCAAAAAAACGACTTCGAACATGGACTGATCCAAATCTCCCCACAGTGTCACCGGTCCATGACCGGCCCACAGAGTATACCACACTTGTCTGACGGAACCAATCGCCGCAGGTGTTCGTTCTGCATCACAGGACTGTAATACCCTTTCACAAACCCTAACCGGCACCGCGTGTGCCTGGTGTGAGGAGATCGATGGTAATGCCGAGCACTTTCGTACCATCAAGCCGTCGCTGGCACCCGCTGGTCTTGCTGCTGCTCGCGGTGGTGATGTTGATGACCGCTTGCCAGGGTGACGTACCGTCACCGGTGCCGACCGAACCACCCCCCGCGGCCACTGCAATCGTCACCGATCCACCGCGGCCGACTGCCGGCAGTGAGACGGCACTGCCGACGCCAACGACAGCGGCGATGCAGCCAGCGACCTCAGCACCAGACACCCCAACGGCAGAGATGACGCCGGATGGTGATCTGCCCCCGCACGAGTCACCGGCTGTCACATCGCGGCCCGCCGCAGCCGAGTCACCCCAGCCGCCCGACGGTCCAACAGTGCCGGAATCGGCCGCGGCATTGGCGGCGGCGCAGCGCCTGCAGGCGGTGGGCAACCACGCGGCTGCCCGTGCGCAGCTGCAGCGTTTCCTCGGTGACGCCCTGAACGCCGCGCAGCTGCCGGAGGCGTACTTTCACCTCGGCGAGAGTTACCTGGCCGATGGTCTCTATGCAGAAGCCATCGAAGCCTTCGACCAATTCCTACAGCGAGCACCAGGGCATCCACGACGGGTCGATGCCCGTTTTCACCAGGCCGAGGCCTATCGCAGCCTGGGGCAGTGGCCAGAAGCAGTATCCGCCTTCCGCGACTACCTGCAGGCCGGGTCACCGCTGCTGGTGTATGAGGTGCAGCTGCGCCTGGCCACGATGCATGCCGCGGCCGGTGAAACAGCGGCCGCAGCCGAGGCCTACGCCGCGGCCGTAGCCGCCGCACCTGATCGCGTCACCGCACTGCGCGCTCGCGAGCAGTGGGCTGCCTATGCCACGACCGCAGGTGAGCATGGCGCATCCCTGGCCCAGTACCAGGCGATTTTGGACGAAGCCCAAAACGCAGGTTACCAGGCTGAGATCAACAGCCTGGCTGGCAATGCGGCCTGGAATGCGGGCAGCCCAACCCAGGCCGAGGCCTACTGGCGTGCCGCCGTCGCCCTGGCCCCACGCAGCAACTACGCCTACCAGGCCCTCATTCAGCTGGTCAACAACCAGCTGCCAGTCGACTCTTTCACACGCGGGCTGGTCGATTACCACAACCGGGCCTATCTGCCGGCTATCGATGCCTTCGATGCCTTTTTGCAGGCTGAACCGGATGCTCGCCAGGGTGAAGCATTGGCCTACCTGGCCCGCAGTTACCAGGGAGCTGAAAATTACCCTGCCGCCCTGGCCACCTGGGACCGGCTCATCGACAATCTGCCCGCCGACCCCGCCTGGGGCAATGCCTGGCTGGGCAAGGCCGAGACGTACCGCTTTGCCGGTGATCGCCCGGCCGCCGTGGCGACCTTGCGCACGTTTGTGACCCAGCACCCCGACCATCCCTCGGTTACCGATGCCCGTTACGAGCTGGCGGCCCAGCTGGAGCGGTTGGAACAGTACGCCGAGGCGGCCGATCACCAGGTGCTGCTCGCCGACACCGCACCAGATCATAAACAGGCCGCACGCGCCCTGCTGCGCGCCGGGATCAACCGTTACCGCCTCGGTGAGGTGGCGCGGGCAGTCGAGCTCTGGCAGCGCGGGGTGCGTGACTATGGCGCGTCGGCCGATGCGCCGGCGTTGTACTTGTGGCTGGGCAAGGGCCAGCTTGCCCAGCAGCAGACACCCGACGCCCACGCGGCCTGGGATACGCTGCTGGCCCGCTGGCCCGAAAGTTACGCAGCGGCCCGGGCACGGGTGCTGCGTGGTGCTGCGCAACCGGGTACACCAGCGCCCGCAGGGTTGGCCGATAACGGCAGCCAGGCTGCCGCCGAATCCTGGCTACGCAGTTGGATCGAGCCAGCAGCATCAGATGAGAACCTGGCTGTCCTCGGCGAGCGTATTGCACAGGATCCCGATTGGCAGCGCGGTCAGGCTTACCTGGCCCTGCACCTGCGTGGTCCCGCCCTGGAAAGTCTGGAGAAAGTACGCACACGCTACTGGGATGACCCGTTGGCCCTGTACCAGCTGGCCCTGGGTTTTCGCGATCTGGGCACCTACCGCTTGAGTATCCTCAGCGCGGCTCGCCTGATTGCACTCAGTCCCCAGAAGACGGTCATGGCAGCGCCACTGTTCATCCAGAAGCTGGCCTATCCGCGCTACTTCGACGAGCAGGTGCAGGAGGAGGCGCAGCGATTTGGGGTCGATCCGCTGCTGATCGATGCTGTCATTCGCCAGGAGAGCTTGTTCGAAGCGGGTGCCGAGAGCAGTGCCGCCGCGCGCGGCCTCATGCAGGTCATTCCCAGCACCGGCGAATGGATTGCCGGGGAGCTGAGTTTCCCGGACTACACGACCGGCGACCTGTACCGGCCTTGGGTCAGCATCAAGTTTGGCACGTTTTACATCATGCGTGGACTGCGGGCGGCGGATGGTAATGTGGCCACGGCGCTGGTGGGCTACAATGCCGGCCCTGCCAACGCGCGTTTCTGGCGCGAGCGCAGCGGCGCCGACGAGGACCTGTTCTACGAAACGGTCAGCCTGAGCGAGCCCCGAGCCTATCTCAGCCTGATCACCACCCATTATGCACACTATGCCCGGCTGTACGCCGATGGCCGCGATCTGTTGGACGCGCGGATGGACCGCAGCAAGTGGGCCGAACGCCCACCTCCATAAGGAATGGGTAGGCCACATGTGGCGGGGTGAGTGGGTCGTGACAGCTCACCCCGCGTGCTGGCGCAAGCCCTTCGGATAGTGGTTCTTGACCAGGCCACGCGTACGTTTTCCCCAGCCCAGGGCAAACCCTTCGACGCACACACCCAGCCAGCCATCGCTGCCGGGTTCTGGGAACGCCTCGCCGCGCAGGTAGGCTGCCAGTGTCGCCGTATCGGCGAGCAGGTTGCTGACCTGGGCGAACTGCGTTGCATCCAGGGCCAAAGCCAGCGCGTGGGATGGCACAAAACGATCGTGGCGCAACTCACCCACCCACCAGCCCGGCCGCAGCACACGCAGACCCGTCACGGCCGGTGCGCCGTCAGGCCACAGGTACAGGTATGCCCCGGTTTGTACCAGGTGACCGGCTGGTGGCGCGCGCAGTGCCGACTCGCAGAAGATCTGCCAGGCCCGCTGCGCCGGCCGTGACGCAGCGGGGGGCAGCGTCACCGGCTCGCCAGCGGGTGATTCAGCATCCAGCCGGCGCTGCATCAGGGCCAGGAAGTGACCTTCACCGTCGAGGCGATGGGGCCACAGACGAGCCATGTCTTGATGGCCGGCAAAGCGCGGGTCGCCATGGGCCAGGCTGGGGGACCGTGGTCCCGGCAGCAGTGAAAATTCGGAAAAGACAGACAGAAACTGCTGCACGACCGCTTCGTTCTCGGTGGTATTGAAGGTGCAGGTGCTGTAGAGCAGCCAGCCGCCGGGCCGGACCAGCCGTGCGGCGTGCGCCAGGATATCGTGCTGGCGCCGCGCACAGCCCTGCACCTGGGCGGGGCTCCACGACAGGCGCGTACCTTCGGCCAGCTGGCGTCGGAACATGCCCTCACCCGAGCAGGGTGCATCGACCAGCACACGATCGAAGAAGGCCGGCCACTGTGCCGCCAGGCGCGCCGGCGTTTCCGCAGTGACAACTGCTCGCCGCACACCCCAACGCTCCAGGTTTTCCGCGAGAACTGCTGCGCGTGCAGGCACCGTCTCGTTGGCCACCAGGACCCCTTCGTCGTGCATGAGGGACGCCAGGTGCGTTGCTTTACCACCGGGCGCGCCGCACAGGTCGAGTACACGCTCACCGGGACGCGGTGCCAGCCACTCGGCCACCGCCATGGCGCTGGGGTCTTGCAGGTAATACAGGCCGGCGGCATGCAGTGGATGTTTGCCCAGGCCCGGTTCCGACGCCGATAACGACGATCGGGCCACCTGGAAGCCGGCGGGGCACCAGGGCACGGGTGTCAGCGGGTAGGCGGCCAACCGCTGCTGCACGGTTGTTGGGGTTGTTTTGAGGGTGTTGGTGCGCAGGCCGCTCACCGGTGGCTGCCGCACGGCCGCGGCAAACGCGTCCAGTTCAGGACCGAGGAGGGGGGCAAGGCTGGGCAGGAAAGCAGGTGGCAGCGCCATTGAGCATTTTGCGGTGGGTTGCAGGGGAGCCATCCCTGCAACCCTGGGCAGTTCGATCAGACGCCGTTGACGCGTTTGAGCACAGCGACGACGTTCATGCCGCCGAAGCCAAACGCATTCACCAGAACATAGTTCGATCGTTGGTGACGTATCTGGTTGGGTACGTAGTCCAGGTCGCACTCTGGATCGGGCACGTTGTAGTTGATCGTGGGCGGGATGATATCGGTTGTCAGGCTCAGGGCCGCTCCTACCGCCGACATCGCACCTGCGGCACCCATGGTGTGTCCTATCATGGACTTGGTCGCCGTGACGGGGACGCTGTAGGCATGTTCGCCGAGGGCGCGTTTGATGGCCTGGGTTTCGACCGCATCGTTGAGGGTGGTACCCGTACCATGGGCATAAATCAGGTCGATATCCTCGGGCCGCACCTGCGTGGACTGCAGGGCCAAGCGAATGGCGCGGGTGGCACCATCACCACTCGGTTCAGGGGCGGTGATGTGAAACGCATCGGCCGTGACGCGTCCACCGAGCACTTCAGCGTACAGGCGCGCGCCGCGCGCACGCGCGTGCTCCTCGGTCTCCAGGACCAGGGCTGCGGCACCTTCACCGACCACAAACCCATCTCGCTCCTTATCGAACGGTCGGCACGCGTGCAGTGGGTCTTCGTTACGTGTCGATAGGGGGCCCATTTTAGCAAAGGCCGACATCGTCAGGCGCGAGATGGCCGATTCGGCGCCACCGGCAATGATCACATCGGCTTCGCCACGCTGCATGGTGTGATAGGCTTCGACGAGGGCATAGTTGCCGCTGGCACAGGCGGCGGTCGAGGTCATGACCGGGCCACGTGCGCCCAGCTCGATGGAGATCATGCACGAAACGGCGTTCGACATGATATTGGGTACCAGGAATGGGCCAATGGTGCGTGGTCCGCGGTTGTAGACCGTGTAGCATCCCTCTTCCATCTCGACGATACCGCCACCGCCGGTGTTCATATTGACGCCGACGCGCTCACCATCTTCTTTTGCCATGTCCAGCCCGGCATCTGCAACCGCCTGTTTGGCCGCGGCCACTGCCATGTGGATGGCACGTGCCGTGCGGCGGACAGTCTTGTGATCGAGGTACTGCAGTGGATCGAAATCCTTAACTTCGCACGCGATTCGTACGGGGAGATCGCTGGCATCGACTGATGCGATATCGCCAGCACCTGACGTGCCAGCCAGCAAGTTGTTCCAATACGTCGGGACGTCATTGCCAATGGGTGTGATCGCGCCCAGGCCAGTCACAAAGACTCGAGTCATACAAGGTCGCTCCTGTGTGCACGAAAGTTCGATCGATCATCATATGACAGTGGACTGGCGCACATCCAAACTGCGCCTGCCGCTGTGGCTTTCAAATCAACACGCTGCCAACGGTTGTACTCCTTCGCAAGCGAGTGCGCAACCGTGGGTGCATGATAGTGTGAAACAGGTACTCTGTCAAAAAACATCGTGCATTCCCCCCCTTGCGCAAGTCCACTTGACATACTTGAGCAATGACATACAATGCAGGCTGACTCTTCTGCAAAATGGGCGAGGAAATGAAACGGACACGGCGTTACTGGTTGATCATCGCGGTTGTGATGTGCATGGCCCCGGCGGCCCTGGCGGGTAGCCTGACCGAACCCTATCGCCTTTTTATGCCGTTCGTGCCAGTCCTGGACGGTGGGCCGACGCATACACCGTCCCCAACGCCGACGATGACTGCCACTGCGACATCGACGCCACCACCCAGCGCGACCGACACCGCCACCCTAACGCCAACCGCGACGCCTTTGCCGACTTCCACGCCCACTGCGACAGCAACGTCCACGCCCAGTACAACGCCGACGCAGTCACCCACGGTGACACCGACTTCCCAGCCGGGGGGACTGCCGGTGCCGGTGCCGATCAACCCTGGGACACCGCTGTGGGCCCGTTTCCAAGCCCATGCCGCCTATGATACAATCAACCAGCGCTTCCTGGTGGTCTGGCACGACAAGCGCAATGACCCCGGACGTGAATGGGCCCTGGGCTACGGCTTGAATAATAACGGTGACATGTACGGCCGGCTCGTGCAGGCTGACGGCACGGCTCTGGGCAGCGCTGACATCCCGATCGGCACGGCGCCGCAGGATGCGCAGTGGCCGTTCGTGGTCTTCAATGCCCAGGCGCAGGAATACCTGGTGGCCTGGCAGGAAGTCGATCCCAATGCGACGCCCGCCAACTGGAACCAGTTCACCTACTGCTACAATATCCGCGCCCAGCGCATCAGCGCCACGGGCGAGCTGCGTGGTGAACCGATCCTGGTGTCGGGTGAGATCGATTGCCAGTGGGTCCCCATCATCAGTTACGATGCAGCCGCCAATCGTTACCTGATCATCTGGCATGACCATCGGTACCGCCAGGGCATGACACCACCACGCCTGCCTGAAACGGCCAAGGAGATTTTTGGCCAGTGGTTGGCCTACAACGGCCAGGCGTTGGAGCTGGTCGGCGGCAATTTCGTGGTAACCACCGGTACAACATCACCGTACCCACCGGCGCCGCGCTACCAGCAGTACGCGGCGATCGCGTATCATAACGGTCAGCATGACCTGTTCTGGAGTGATGACCGGGCGGGGACGGGTAGCGCGGAGACTTTCGACATCTACCAGCAGCGCTTGCTGAGCGCACAAACTGCGGCCACCGACAACCGGCTGACGTTCAGCGCGGTGGGAACACAGGAGAAACCGCGCGCGGCCTTCAACCCTGCTGCCGGCCAGGTCTGGGTCGTCTGGCAAGACTACCCCAACCCGCCGCCCGCCCCGGATCCAGGTCCGACAGACATTCGCGTACAGCGGCTCGATGCCAGCGGCGCGGCGGTGGGCAGCGCACAGCTGGTGGCGGCCAATGTCGGACGCTGGCCCGTGCCTGACATCGCCTGCCGTCCGAGTGGCACCTGCGACATCGTCTGGAGCGGATCAGGGGCTGGCACCGGCATCTGGCTGGCGCGTTATTCAGCGGCCGGTATCGTGCAAGGGTCACCGCGCCGTCTGGCATCCGAACCGGCCAATGACCCGCGTGTCATGGTGGCAGAAGACAACCAGCTGTGGGCGGTGTTTGTTGGCGGTGGTTACGTCTGGGTTGCAGCGCTGCCCGATGCGTGATTTGAAACCAATCGACGGCTGCATACGTATTATACAGGTACCTGACCGTACGAATGGTCGGCCTCACGGATGCACACGATCTGTAGGGCCCTGGTTGTTGGGATTCATTGGGAGAGCGCACTTATGATCGAAGCCTTCTCGAACGTTTTTACCGCGTTTGGCCTTTCCACCGCTGCCGGCCTCAACGCCTACCTGCCGCTGCTGATTGTGGCGCTGCTGGCGCGTTACACGGACCTGATCACGCTCAAGGAGCCGTGGAACGTCCTGGAAAGTCCCTGGATCATCGGACTGCTGGTGGTTTTGCTGGTGATCGAAGTCCTGGCCGACAAAGTGGCAGGCATCGATCACATCAACGACACCATCCAGACCTTCATCCGGCCGGCGGCTGGTGCCATCCTGTTTGCAGCCAACGGCAACGTCATCAGCGACCTGCACCCGGTGCTGGCGCTTGGTTTCGGTGTCCTGGCGGCCGGTTCGGTACACGCCGTCAAGGCTACGGCCCGGCCGGCCATCACGGTGACCACAGCTGGCCTGGGCAACCCGGTCGTCAGCGTATTGGAGGATATCGTTTCGGCCGCGTTGACCATCATGGCAATATTGCTGCCAATCGTGACGGTGCTGATTATTATCCTGGCGGTGATTCTGTTCCTGCGTTGGCGTCGCAAGCGCAAGTTGGCCACCCAGGGAATGGCACCCCCTGTTGTGCCGTAGCGAGGCCGCATAGAACGAGTGGGTCACTTGCCACGACGGCAGCCGTTGATCGAGCGTAAACGATGGCTATGCTCAAGCCAGGTGCTAATGGTTAGTGGAACGGGGTTCGTGACTGCGTTGGTTGGTAGTAGGCCCCAGCAGGTGGCGCCACACTTCGAGGCGCTCACCGGTTTGACGCAGCCAGGCAAAAAAGTCGTCGACCTCCTGCCGCCGGTTGGGATCTGACGAGATGTTGTAGAAGGTCAGGCCGGCGGCATGCCGTGTCTCCAGCAGGTTTTCCTGCACCAGCAGGGAGATCGCCGCGCGAATCTCCTTCGGCTCACCACCAGCAAATGCAATCAAATCGTTCTCTTCCCACCAGGCCAGGCCACGATTGCGGTAGACCAGGAGCACTCGCAGTTCGTTCGGCTCGGCCAGCATCTTTTGTACCAGTGCTTCGACAGCCGCCGAGGGGGTGTGCAGTTCCGTGCCCAGTAGTGTGGGCCGCATACCCGTTCGACCCTGCTGCTGGAAGCGCGCATATGCCAGTGCCATCGTGGGGGCCAACTCGCGGGTGCTGATCGGTTTTACCAGGTAGGCTTGAACGCCCGCATCGACGGCATCGCGCGTGAGATCCTGTTCACTGAACCCGCTCAAGAGCACGATGGGTGCGGGGCGAACCTGCATGATGGCGCGTGAGGCCTGGATACCATCCATCACGGGCATTTTGATATCCATCAGAATCAGATCCGGCCTGGTCTGTACCGCCTGACGCACCGCTTCAGCACCATCCCGCGCCACGGCCACGACCTGGTATCCCAGGTGTTCGACCTGGGAGGCCAGGCTGGCCCGTGACTGGCCATCGTCATCCGCGATCAGGACCCGTAACGACTTCATCGTAAATCTCCCACAAGGCGAACGCCTCACCTGGCACCTGTGCCAATCTCGGGTGCTGCCTTAGACAAAGACTACGTTTGCGCCCATCTTAACACAGGTGCCAAATTTCACATATGTTGCGCGTCATGTGTGAGCAAACCAAATTTGCCAATCGCACATTTGTTCTAGTATAATGAGGACGTAAGCATCCATTGAGACGCGATGGCAGGAGTGGCGCAGCCATGGACGTGCGAGGCAGGATCGAAACGTTGCAGCAGGCGGCCCAATTCGACGCTTGCCTGGAGGCCGGAGAGCCCGCGCCATTTCCCACTGGTGACACCGGATCAGCGCTTGCTGCGGCGCGGGTGCAATCACTGCGGCAAGCGGTCACCCAGGTCAGCGCCGGTGGTGGCCGTAAGCTGACGGTGCTCAAGGTTCTGCAGACGAGTGCGTGCGAAAAGAACTGCTACTACTGCCCATTTCGCGCGGGGCGCAGCTTTCGCCGTGAGACGCTGTCCCCCGATGAGCTGGCGGCCGCGTTCGATCAGATGCAGCGGGCTGGGCTGGTGAGTGGTCTCTTTCTGAGCTCCGGCATCATCGGCACCGTGCCTTCCATGGACCGCATGCTCGAGACTGTGACGCTCATCCGGCACAAGTACCAGTTTCGTGGTTACGTCCATTTGAAGATGCTGCCCAACGCCGAAACCGCGCACATCGAGCAGGCCGTGCAGCTTGCGGATCGTGTCTCGACCAACCTGGAGGCGCCTACGCCGCAGCACCTGGCGCGGCTGGCACCACAAAAGACGTTCGCCGAGAGTCTGGTCGAGCCGCTCAAACGCGCACGGGCCATCATCCAACAGCAGCGTTGGCAGGCAGGGCGTCACCTGGCACCGGCGGGGATGGTCACCCAGTTTGTCGTGGGGCCGGCGGGTGAAACCGATTGTGAGCTGCTTACCACCAGCCAATTCCTCTACCGCCAGATCGGTCTCAGCCGTGCCTACTACAGCGCCTTCAGCCCGGTGCGCGACACACCGCTGGCTGAGGCACCTGCCACGCCAGCAGTGCGTGAGTATCGGCTGTACCAGGGTGATTTTTTGTTACGTCGTTACGGATTCAGCGTTGAGGAGCTGCCCTTCGACGAGCAGGGCAACCTGCCGGCTCACGAGGATCCCAAGCTGGCCTGGGCGAAGCACCATCCCGAATTCTTTCCGCTGGAAGTGAACGTGGCTGCTCCCCAGCAACTGCTGCGGGTACCCGGCATCGGACCGCAGACGGTGCGAAATCTGCTGCGGGCACGCCTGGATGGACTGCTGCGCGAGCTGGGTGATTTACGGAAATTGGGAGTAGATGTGAATCGCGCGGCACCCTACCTGCTCCTGGTTGGGCGACGGGCACCGGCGCAGTTGGCGCTGTTTCCGGTCTGAACTAAGGCTGCGCAAAAAAATAGCTTCCGGCATGATGGCTGAATTCGCCGCTCCGAAGGCGGTGGCGGTGGCACAGTTGCCATCTTTCCAAAAAGATGGCAACTGTGCCACCAGGGTTTTTTCGGCGCCACCCAGGGTGGCGGCATCCCGATCGGAGCTAAGCCTTCCAGCTGAGCAGGGCCCGGGCACAGCGCATGACCAGGGTTTTTTCGGCGCCACCCAGGGTGGCGGCATCCCGATCGAACAGGTATGGGACGTCACGCAAATCCTGGATGAGTTGGGTCAGCTGCGCAGCGTTGTCGCGCAGCGCGTTCAGGGCCTCTTCGGGTGACGTGGGCATGGTGCTCGTTTCCAGCATGGCCATTTTGAGCGCACGGCCGACCGATGTCAGTTTGTAAGGACTGAGCGCGAGCTCGCCTTCCTCCAGGGTCACTGGCAGGACCCAGTGTTTGTCGTTGGGAATGGCGCGGAAACGGCGCCCAGGCACGGCTTTGACCTTTTCCACCATCTCGCCAAATCCGCCGCCGCTCAGGCTGTAACGCACATCGCCAATTTGCACCTGGATTTCTTCAGCCATCACAGTCTCTTCTTTCTAGAACGCACGACCTGCGATCGGTCAGGGATAACTCAGTTTCAGCCGGGCGAACCCATCATGCAGTATACCCGACTGCTATCGATTGGGCAAGCTGGCCGGCTGGTTCACGCCTGACTCATGTTCCGTTGAAACTTGGGGTTTTGAGGCAGCATGCGGCTCACGAGACTCCTGGTTTCTCCAGAACATGAGTTTAGACCTCCGCGGCCAGCGCGGCACGCACGATGGCCTGGGCTACCACTTCAGCCGCATAACCGCCGACCACGTTGACGTCGGCCGGCTGCTCGCCGGTCGCCAGGGCAAACAAGGTATCCCCATCGCGCATCGTGTGTGCGGGGCGAATGGTCCGTGCCAGGCCGTCCTGCGCCATTTGGGCCACCTTGTTGGTTTCCACCTTGTTGAGAATCGCATTGGTAGCGACGATGCCGATGACGGTGTTCGTGGCTGGGCCTCCGTCCAACAGGTGCGTAGGGTGGCGGCGGGTCGTGGCCATGGCCTGCAGGGCACCCATAAAGTGGCCATCGACCGGGTCGCGCACGCCGGCCAGCACCCGGCCACTGCCTGGATCGACCACGTCGCCGTAGGGATTGACCGCCATCAGCGCGGCAACAACCAGCCCGTCGGCCAGGACCACACACGCACTCCCAATCCCTGTTTTGCTGGCCTGGGCCATGCCCAACACCTTGCCGGCGGTCGCCCCGGCCCCGGCTCCCACGCTGCCTTCAGCCACCGGTGCCGCACTGGCCAGGAGACAGGCCTGGTAACCCATGGCCGCGTCTGGCCGCACATCGGCCCGTCCAACGCCGAGATCGAACAGCACCGCAGCTGGCACGATCGGTACGCGTGCCAGCCCGGTGTCGTAGCCAACCCCGCGCTCGGCCAGATAACGCACGACACCACTGGCCGCATCCAGCCCAAAGGCCGACCCACCAGCCAGCACCACCGCGTGCACCTGGTCGACCAGGTGCATGGGGCGTAGCAGGTCGGTTTCGCGCGTGCCCGGTGCGCCGCCGCGCTGGTCGACACCCGCCACGGCACCGGCTTCACATAACACGACGGAACAGCCGGTGAGGGCTTGCAGATCATGCGCATGGCCGGCACGCAGGCCCGGTACGCGCGTCAGGGTCAGGTTGCTTTCGGTCATGGCCGTGTGGTCCTTTGTCTGGGCTGTAATGCACGTGCACCTATTGTACCACAGGTGGGCATCGACGGGCCGGGCACTGCCGGGCGCACGGTCGCCAAAACGTGGTGCTCTGTCAGGTTGGATTGTGCTACCATTCTGTGCGCGTACAGATGTGGGTTGTTTGTGGGAGATCATGGTACAATGATGACACTGTCATGGTTGGTCGATCGGTAAGAGGAGGTGCATATGGTCCGCATCGTGACTGACACCACCGCCGGCTTGAGCGCGGCAGTGGCACAACGTTATCAAATTCCTATCATTCCACAAATCGTCGTGTTTGGTACCACGTCCTACCGCGAAGGCATCGACATGGACATCCCGGCGTTCCTGGCTCAGCTGAAGAGCTCACGCGAGCTGCCCAAAACTGCGGCCCCGCCGCCCGAATGGTTCGTCGAGGCGTTCGACCGCCTGGTACCGCTGGGGGATCCGATTCTGTGCATTCATCCTTCGGCCGACGTCAGCGGCACCGTGCGTTCGGCCTTGACTGCGGCCATGGAGTTTCCCGATGCCGATATCCGGGTCATCGACACGCGTTTGATTGCCAGCCCTGTGGCGACGCTGGTCGAGCTTGCGGGCCAATGGGCGGCCGATGGTGAAACGGCCGATACGATCGAGGGCCGGCTGCGCAGCATGATGGCGCGCAGCCGCATCTATTTCCTGGTGCCCAGCCTGGAATACCTGATCAAGGGCGGGCGGATCGGGGGTGCCAGCGGCCTGATCGGCACTGTGTTGCAGATCAAACCGATCCTGACCTTCACCGATGGCCACGTCGAGTCGTACGAGCGTGTGCGCACGCAGCGCCAGGCGCTCGTACGCCTGCACGAGATCGTACGCGAACAGATTCCACGGGATGGCAGCGGTTACCTGACCGTGATGCACGCCGGCGTGCCCGACGCGGGGCAGGCCCTGGCCGACGAACTCGGCGGCGCGTTGGGTCTGTCGACGGTGCCGCTGCACGAAGTGCCGCCCGCGGTGATCGTGCATGGTGGACCGGGGATTCTCGGTGTTGCCTTCTTTGTGGCAGCGTGAGGCAGCCGACATGCAGATCCGCAAACTCGATACGACGCGCAAGCAGGATGTCCACCAGTTCATTCGTTTCCCGTTCTCCCTCTATCGGGAGAGCCAGCTGTGGGTGCCGCCCTTTTGGCCGGAGATGACCGCCGTCATGGACCGGCAGAAACATCCGTTTTACGCCCACTCCACGGCCGACTTTTTCGTGGCCGAAGAAAACGGCGAAACCCTGGGGCGCATTGCGGTCATGGACAACCGTAATTACAACCGTTACCACGGGCGCGCCGTCAGTTTCTTCTACTATTTCGACACCGTCGACGACCTGGCCGTTGCGCGCAGCCTGTTCGATGCGGCAAACGATTGGGCACATGAGGCTGGCCTGAACCTGCTGGTGGGTCCCAAGGGCATGCTGCAGGGTGACGGCATCGGCATGTTGGTCGAAGGCTTCGAGCACCGGCCGGCTATGGGTATCGCCTACAACTACGATTATTACCCGCGGCTGGTGATGGCGCTCGGCTTCGAAAAAGAGACCGATTTTTTGTCCGGCTATTTGCCTGGCAAACACGATCTGCCGGCACGCTACAAGGAGGTTGCGGCTAAGGTCAGTGCCCGCCGTGGCCTGTCGATCAAGTCGTTCAGCAGTGAAAAAGAGCTGCGCGAGTGGATCGGGCGTATCGGCCAGGTGTACAACGATGCGTTTGTCGCAAACTGGGAGTATGCGCCCATTACGCCGGCCGAAATGAAGGTCATCGCCGATCGCCTGCTGTCCATTTCGAATCCGCGCCTGATCAAGCTCGTGATGAAGGGTGACGAGATCGTCGGTTTTGTCTTTGCTTTTCCCGACATCTCCGCCGGCATTCAGAAAGCGCACGGCCGCATCTGGCCGATTGGCTGGTTCTATCTGCTGCGCGAATTCAAACGCACCCGCTGGGTGAACTTCAACGGGCTTGGGCTGTTGCCCGCGCACCAGGGCAGCGGCGGCACTGCCATCCTTTTTGCCGAACTGGCTAAAACCGCGGCGGCGTTCGATTTCGAGCACGCCGATGTGGTGCAGGTCGAAGAGCAGAACAGCAAGAGCCACGCCGAGATGGCGACGATCGGTGTACGCTGGTACAAACGGCACCGCGTCTTTCGGCGTGCGATTTGAGGTGTCTTTGAATAGCTCACGCAAAGACGTGCAGACGCGAAGAAGTCGAATCAGATTCGATCGGCATCCGGTAACGGTGGCTGCGCGGGGCGCAGCGTCTCCAGGATCGGTTGGAGGATCGTGGGATCGCCGTAAGCCATCACCCGCAGCCCCTGGTCACCGAACACGACAAGGACCAGGCGCGCCAGTTCACCGGTGTAGGTCGTGATATCGAGCTGCAGCGCAGGCACGCCATCGATCGTGCGCGGGGTTATGTCGCGAATCTCGGGTCCCTCCTGGCGTACTTCTTCGAAGAGCTGGCCCAGCGTGGTGACACCGATAACCGGCACGATCTCGATCTTCGACAGGGACGCATCGGCCGGCTGGGCGGTCGGGCTCATGCTGGGATAGAGGGTCGTCAGCCATCCTGGCTCGAAATCGACGCGCCACGCGGCCGGGTATTCCAGGGCATAATTCGCCACGTTGTCCTGCAGCGTGAAGAAGGCGGGCGGCCCGACGACCGCAGGTTGAACATCCAATGCCTGCACGGTCGGCTGGCGCGGCGATAGTGTGGCCGACAGCAAGAGCGAGCCAGTCACAACCAGAATGGCCGCGGCGGAGCGCAGGATACCTCCCCACCAAAACGCGTTGATTGCAGGCATGGTACGACCTCGGACAAGAAACGCTGAGAAGTTGCATAGAGTATGACGTAATTGAGTCGTCCAACGTAACACGACAGCACCTGCTTTAATAAAACGCTAAGAAGTGGATGCGGTGGATGCCGGCTGTTCGGCCACGCACAACGCCCACTGCCGCTGTGACAGCGGGCGTTGTGCTGCCTCGAACACTCAATGATGACGCACACGGTGGCCAGCCAGGGTCGCGCCCGGCCGCAGCCACAGGACCAGCGCCGCCAGCAGCATACTCACCACCAAAATCAACCCGCGCGGCGGTGCCAGCAGTTGCCACAGCTGCGACCACAGCGACGTCTGATCGGCACTCGCCTGGGTGAGGACCGCCGGTTCGGGATTGCGGCCGAGGGCCAGGGTGGCTGCGGCACGTACTGCGGCGTCTGCATCGCTGCGTGCGGCTATCTGTAACGTCTCCACGGCCGTCGAAGAGCCGATCTCACCCAGCGCCCATGCGGCTTCTACCCGCACATCGGCGCTGCTGTCTGCCATGGCAGCCACAAGGGCGGGCGTGCTGCCTGGTGCGGCAATCCAACCCAACATCTCGGCCGCATTACGGCGTGTCGCCGAAGAACCGTCGGTGCGGACGATCTGTTCCAGTGTAGGGACCGCCGCGGCACCGAGCTGCTCCAGACCACGCATCGCGGCCTGGCGCGCAGGTGACATGTCCTCGTCGGCCAGCGGCTGCGCGAGCGCGGCGGCGGCTGCGGGCGTCCCGATTTGGGCCAGGGCGTCGGCGGCTGCACCGCGTGCGACGGTGTCGTCGTTGCGTAAGACCTCGGCCAGGGTCGCCACCGCCTCGTCGGCACGCAGCAGGCCAAGCACCATGGCCGCCCGCATGCGCACCGTGCCCGCAACGCCGGTCACCGCCTGGTCAGGCGCCTGCACGACGTCGATCAGATCAGGCACGATGCGCGTATCCCCCAGACGCCCCAGCGCCTGCACGACGGCCATGCCGACGGCGACATCCCGGTCGCTGAGGTGGGTTAGCAGGGCCGGAACGGCACTGCGGTCACCCAGCCAACCCAGCGCGGCTGCGGACCACGACCGCACAGCGGGATCGGCACTTTCCAGGCCCAGCAACTGATCCGCGACACTGCCGTACTGTGCCTCGACCATGCCACGGTCGGTGAGAGCCTGCACGTGCAGCGGCTGCGTTGTGCCTGGCAGCAGGCGGTTGACCCGCGCAGGCAAGGTGAGTATTTGCCCCTCGGCATCGACCATCGGCTGCCAGCGGCTGCCGTGGTCGAGACTGACGTAGACGCTGCCGGGGGTGAAGTGCCGCTCGCTGCTGCCCAACCAGAAACCGGTAGCCGCGTACAGCACACCGGGCCGTGTCAGATCGGACACCATGGCCGTCACGTCGACACTCACGCCCGCCTCGGCACCCAACTGGTCGCGCACTACGGCCCAGGTGCGGCCAGCGTCGACGCTGCGGTACAGGCCATTGCTGCCGGTCGCGGCGATCAGAGTACCGCTCGACTCCAGCAGATGGCTGACCGGGGCGGCGACCAGGTTGATACGTTCCCAGCCACTGCCCGTGTTGGCGTACAGCCCGCGTGCGGTGGCGGCGAAGAGGTGATCGAAGCGACCGCTGGGGGTGAGTAATGCTGTGATTGCCGTACTGCCCAGCTCATCATCGGTACTGCGTACCAGGGTTTGTCCATCCAACTCGAACAGACCCTGCGTCGTACCCACCCACAGGTGGGCACTGTCCTGCCCATCGATGGCCAGTGTCTCGATGCGGGCATCGGCCGCATTCAGTGTGCCAAAATCGACCGACAGATCACGCCAGGTCTGGCCCCCATCCTGCGAGAGCAGGACCTGGCTGGTGCTGGCGGCTGCCAGTAAATCAGGATTTGCGGGCGAGAGGGCCAGGGCTTGCACTGACGACAGCGGCAGCGTGCCGGTGGCCAGCCAGCTTTGACCCCCGTCGCGACTCGTGTAGAGGGCCGTGGTGCCAGTGGTTGTGTTCGCGTCCACTGCGGCGACCAGGGTCTGGCCGTCCGGGAGCCCACTGATTTGCACGACGCGTCCTTCGGGCAGCGCGTTCAACGCGCGACTGTTTTGTTCCCCAAACACCAACGCCAATCCCAAACCAACGATCAAGATCAATCCGGCGGATATGACACGCTGTAGACTTATTTGTGATTTCAACATGGTACACCCCTTCTCTCGTACGCTTCATCGCCTGGCTGCTGTCGAACGCGTGCAGCAGCTTGATACATCGAGTATAACAGGCGAGGTGCACGCGCGCATCGGTCACGGGGCTTGTTCCTGAACCCATAAACATCGTACCTGTGCGTGTTACGTGGCTACGCTATTTGGCGTATCGAGGCTAGGTCAAATGCGAGATGAGAAAACGGTGGTGGGAATCGAGGGTGCGGGATTGATTCTGAGGCTGGCACAGCACCAGGCAGGCGTGCTGCGCAGGTTGAGGCGGCGTGATTTACGTTACTTCTTCCCTGTTCTCGGCCTCATGCGGCAGCCAGATCCGGACGCGTGTACCCAGCCCTGGCGTCGACTCGATGACCAGGCGGCCCCCGAGGAGCTGTACCCGTTCCTGGATGCCCATGAGACCAAAGTGACCGCGCTGCGCCAGGTCGGTTGGGGCGGTAGTTGCTTCGAAGCCCTGGCCGTCATCAGCGATTTCCATCGAAAGGCCTTCGGCGTCCACCTCCAGCAGGGCGTCGACGCGGGTGGCCTGGGCGTGTTTGCTGATGTTGGTCAGCGTTTCCTGGTAGATACGGAAGAGGACCAATTCCTGGTCGGGGGGCAGTCCGCGCAGAGAGCCACGGACTGTCAGGTTGACCGGGGTACCAAACTGTTCGACATGCTGGTTGGACAGGTAGCGCAGGGCTGGCACCAGGCCCAGGTCCTCCAGCACCAGGGGGCGCAGCTCGCGGCTGAAGCGCCGTACCTCGCTGGCCGCGTCACTGACCTGCTGGCGCACGGCAGCCAGCTCGCTGACAGTCTGCGGGTCCCGGCTGTGTTGGGCGATCAGCTCCAGGCGGCGGCCGATG
>CAZXQZ010000023.1:29221-33338 GCA_964642445.1 uncultured Anaerolineae bacterium | reverse complement strand
CACCATGTTGCCGGCATCGGCCACCAGGTTCAAGAACAGCTGGCCTTCATCGTCGATGACAAAGGTCACCACTTCTTGCAGTCGCGTCAGGAACACGTCACTGAGTGAGTCGGGCGGGCAGGCCGCCAGGGTCACCGGGCCGAGCTCGATGCTGAGCGAGCTGCCGTCGAGGGTGTAGGTACCCGCGGCCCGGTTACAGTCGGCCTGGATCGCTACCGTGCCGTCGGCCAGCAGGGTCAAGGTGTACTGGGCCGGGTCGTCGACGGTAATGTCGTTGAGTTCGGCGGTGTCCTGATACTGGGTCCACTGCCAGACTGTATCGGTGATCGTCACTGTTGTCGTCACCGTGGGCGTGGCGGCCACCGTGGTGGTTACCGTGGGTGTCGCCGCAACCGTGGTGGTCACGGTGGCAGTGACTGTCACCGGCGGCTCTGCGGTGGCAGCCGGGGTGGCCTGCAACATGACGGCTGGCGCCGATGCGGCCGGCAGCGAGAGACCGCAGCCAGCCAGCAATACCAGCAGCAGTGTGGTGGTAAGAGATAACAGCAACAGGTTCGACGGTCGTTTCATTAAGATGTATCTTCCTTTCTGGTTTGCGCGTACCCACTCGCCGAGATGATGCTTCGTTTGGCGGGCACGCCAGTTATTGTGAGGAATCGGCGCGGAGACTATTATGCGCCAAATCGCCGCGACGACCAAATTAAGAAGACGTTACGCACAGCTTGGGCATCGTAAAAGAATAACTTCCCGGTTTCCGCCCGGAATTCCCATGCCAAAAGCGGAAGTTATTCTTTTACGAGCCCTTGGCGGTTCCCAAGTTAGAAGAACCTGGGAGAAGAGTCGGCACCTGGGGGTGCCGACTCGTTCTTCGCGTCAGCGCTTTGCTGCACCTGGGGGTGCAGCGCCTCCTTCAGAAGGCAGCCGTGCTGCACCTGGGGGTGCAGCGCTCCGCCTGGAACCGGAGATTGAGTCAACCAACACCCAGATGCTGCATCAGCCGCCGCAGGTCGGCGTGAATCGTTTGGAGCTTCACCATGACATCGTCGTCCGGTGGTATCGTGGTCGTTTCGACCTCTTGAAACGTCAGACGGCAGGGACCACGGTGATTGGTGCCGCCAAGCCAGCCGACGCGCGCCAGGCCATCGCTGGGCAAAGAGGGGCTGACCACCCACAGGGTATGAGGCCCGCCCTGTTCCTTGATCACGGAGCCGCCGCCAAAGCCAAAGCCGGTGTCACCCACGCCGCTTGTGCGCTGGATGATGGCGTGACGCTGCCAGACACTCTTACTGCCGCCTTGCAGGTCCACCGCCTTCTCGTCGTTCTCGACCCCCGGCCAGTGGTTGGCCACGGGCTGATTCACTTTGGGGGCACCGTTTTTATCCAGGATTTGCACAAAAAAGACGGCCGGTCCATCGGTGACGTCGATCCGCGCCAGCTTGAACTTGGCGCCCGTCCCGCCGTCCAGGAATTGCACACGGTAGGTTTGCTCCAGCCACGCAAGGTCCCGGCGCTCGCCGGTGAAATCGAACACGTCGACGGTCATGTCTTGCCTCCATTCGGTGTATGGTTGTGCCTGTAAACGATACTCGATGCTTTCACGCTACGCATTGCCTGGTATCGCTCAGGCAATGCCAGGGTTCGACTGCTGGAAGATTTCCACAGCCCGCGGCAGCGCCAGGGCCAGGCGGGTCGCGGCAGTTGGGCCGGCCAGCAGAGCGGCCGCATTGTCCAGATCGCCGCGGCGCAGTGCATGCAGCGCCGGTGACGTCTGGCCCGGACCGGCGACCAGGTCGAAACAGGCGAGGATTTGCGCGCGCGTGCTGGCCACGAACGCATGGAACATCGCCGGTGCTGACGCATAACCAGCCAGGGTATGGTTGAAACCCATGATCTGCGGCATGCCCATGGCGGTGGCGGCGAAGGCGGCTGGTTCGTCCAGGCAACGCGCCAGTGTGAAGGCAGACCATTCGCTGGCCTGACCTGCGTGCACGGGTTGGGTTGGGCCACCGGGTGTGCTGCGCACGCGCGAGCGGTGCCACGGACGTGCCGGGTCGAGGGTGAAGTACGTGGCAAACTGCTCGGGGTGCAGGTGTCCCCAGTGGGCGTAAAACACCGGCACCTCGAACCGGATCTGCAGGCGCCCTTCCCGGCCATAACCAGTGCGCCCGGCTGTCGCGGCCAGCACAGCCACCGTCGCGGCCACGTCGAGCGCCAGGGCATCGGCGACCGCCACGAGCAGGGCGCCGTAACGGTTCCAGGTGTGAGCCACGCGCCGGACCAGGGCATCGTGATCGGCAGATGGTTTGATATGGAGACTGGACGGGAAGGCCAATGCCGCCATGGCCAGCTCGGATTGCCCTCTGAGCCAGCCAGCCTCGCTCAGCAGACCGGTCGGGGGCCCAACCATCTGCCGCAGCTGCTCGTACACCTGGTCGCGCTGTGCCTGGGTCAGGTTGGGCAGTTCATCGATGCTGGGTCCGCGGTAAGGCGCGCTGCGTTGGGCAACGAGGGCATTCAGCTTCAGACCCGCGCGCGCCATCAGTCCCCAGTTGCCAAGCTGATGTACCAGTGAGACCGTCTTGAAGGCTGTGATGATGTGCTGGTTGCGCACGCCGGGTGGCATGAGACGTGGCCCCCCTTCGCTGCTGTCCAATGAATCGGCCAGGCGGCGCACACAGGCGGCCTGGAAGGCAAAGTAGGCTGGTTTGGGCTGTGCGCCTATCAGCGAACCTTCGGGATACAGACCATAGTACTTCCCTGGGAAATCCTGGGTGCAAAAGGCCACCGCCAGGTTGACCCAGGGGTCATGGGCGAGCAGGTCGAGCGCCAGCGCCACACTCTGTGCCTGCTGGTCTTCCTTACCGCCGTCACTGGGCCAGCCCATTTCGGAAACGACGATCGGCTTGGGCTGTTTTTCGCGCTGCTGGATGGCTTGTTTGACACTACCCAACAGCCGGCCGTACGTTGCGCGCACCGACCTGGACTGGGTGAGCCAGTCCAGTTTGCTCTCGTGCACGTAGAGGTGATAACCCACGGCATCGAAGGGGAAGGGGATGCCACCGCTGCCCCAACCGAAGCGTGCCACACCGGCGGCGTAGGTGTCCTGCAAATAGCTCACGCCACCCGCGTTGACCTCCAGACCCAGCAAGGGACCGGACACCAGCGCGACGTGCGCCGTGATCGGGTTGTTCTTCACTGCATCGTAGAGCTGCTGCAGCATGCTGGCAAACCACCCTGGCTCGATCCAGGCCTGCGACCAGGTCGTGCCGGGCGTGCGGTGCCAGTCGTTGGGTTCGTTGAACGACTCGGCGACCTCCAGGTCAGCGGCGAACATTTCCAGGACTGCGACAAAGGTCGCGGCGTAGCGTTGGATCCAGGGGTGGGTGGTGACGCCGTCCGGTGGTGCAAAGCGGAAATCATCACCCGGATCACCCACCGCTTCGACGCCGATGAGGCCGTAGATCTGCAGTCCCTGGCTGCGAAAACCGTCGATGAGCTGGCGGTAGGTCTCCTGCCAGGTACGTCCCTGGTGTCGCGTCGTGTCGTTCACGTGCGACCAGGGGCCAAGGATGAAATTGAGCCGCACCCAGCCGGCGCCGCTGCCGGCGATGAGGACCGGGTCCACCACCTGCGGCCGCAAGTTGCCGAGGGGATCGATGGGTGCGTTGGCATCGATGCCGGTAATGTCGCGCAGCCGTTCAGGCGGCGGGCCGGGGAGGATGCGGGCGGGTGCCTCAACGATCAGTGCATTTGGGTTCGAAGAAGTCGCGGCCGCGTTGACTGATGACATGCCATGAGCCCGATCACGCATGGATACTCCTTACCACAGGACTCGTTAAGTGCTCCAGCACGAGACGTCACAGGTGCTGAAGACCTGTGACGTCGGTTGGGTCGTGCCGGTGCTGGGTGGACGTTCGGTCTATCATCTAACCCGACAGAGGCCAAAAAAGCGCGGCGGTGCCTGGGTGCGCGAATCAACGCGTGCGCGAGTTGCGTTTGCGCGGGGGTCTGGTTGTTTCTGGATAGGTCGACGACGCTTCCATCGACTCATCCATCGACTCATCCATCGACTCATCCATCGACTCATCCATCGACTCGTCGATCGACTCTTCCATCA
>CAZXQZ010000023.1:0-29121 GCA_964642445.1 uncultured Anaerolineae bacterium | reverse complement strand
TCCATCGACTCATCCATCGACTCATCCATCGACTCGTCGATCGACTCTTCCATCAACGCTTCCTCCGGCTCCTCCGCAGCTTCTTGCACCTGTTTGATCTGCTGGTCGGTAATGGCCAGGCGCAGCTCGTCCATCAGGTCGATCAGCTCCGCTGAGGCCTGTGAGTCGGCGAAGACGTAACGCGCCTGGTCTTCCTTGCCCGATGGGTCCATCACCACCAGCTCGTACACCTGCTCGTCGGGCAGGGGCAGCTCGCGATTGCTGCTGATGGCCTCGTCCAGGGCCTCGCGCTGCAAAGCCGTCTCGGCGCGCTGCGCCAGGTCGGACGGCAGGTCCTCCAAATCGATCTGGCCGCGCAACCCATAGGGAATGGGTCCACCGGTGATGTTCACATAGATTTTCATCGTGACCTCAGACGTTGATCCCAACGAGTTTCCAGGCACGCCGGGTGTACATCATTTCGAGGCTGTTGTTGCCAAAGCCGTCACGTGCGACGTCGACGGTCATGTCGGCCCAATCGGCGAAGGTCGCCATGGGGTTCTGGATGCGCTGCAGCGTCTCGTGCCAGATCTTGCCGGCCTTTTCCCAGGCGAAACCGCCCAGGTATTGGGCCAGGAGATAAAAGGCATGATTGGGAATGCCGGAGTTGATGTGCACGCCGCCGTTATCGCTCGACGTGTTGACGTACAGGTCCATGTGGTAAGGCTGCGGGTCGGTGCCCAGGATGGGGTCGTTGTAGGCGGTGCCGGGCGCCTTCATCGAGCGCAGCGCGCTGCCATTGATTTCGGGACCCAGGATGGCTTCACCGATCAGCCAATTGGCCTCAGCCGCCGTCTGGTTCTTATTGTACTGCACGACCAGGGCGCCAAAGACGTCAGCAAAACTCTCGTTGAGGGCACCCGACTGGTCGCGGTAGACCAGGCCACCGGCAAACTGCACGGCCCCGTGCGAGAGCTCGTGACCGATCACCGACAGTTCAGTGAAGGTTTTGAACAGGCGGCCGTCACCATCCCCATACGCCATCTGCGTCCCATTCCAGAAGGCATTGTTGTAACCACGGCGGTGATGAACGGTCGATTCCAGGATCAGTCCCCGGCCATCCAATGAATTGCGCTGGAATTTTTTCAAGAAGAGATCATATACGATACCGGTCAAGTCATACACCACGTTGACGATATCGTCGTCGACCGGCGGGTCTCCTTCCGAGCGCACCAATTTACCCGGCAGGGTGGCCTTTCCCTGGCCATCAAACACCTTACGTTTGACGACCGGATCGCCGTCATCGAGCGCGCGGAAGGTCGGGGTACCCAGAAACGCGTTCGGTGACATGGCCGCTTCGCGTTCGACACGTACCTCGGCCGCTGCTTTTTCGATGGTTGCCGCCATCTTTTTGATGCTGGCATCGCCGCGCACTTTCATCGCATCCAACATGTGCGGCGGCAGAATGCACTGTATGGGATGGCAGCCAATATGATGCGTATGCATGGGTTCGATCTCCTATTCGTGGAATTGGCAACTGTCAAGCACCTTGACAAAGCGTAGAGCCGGGCATAGAATGATGGTGGTACACCCTAAACTTTAACCCATTTTTCATGACGGCGCAAAATAGAGACCTGTTACGCGCAATCGCTGCGGGCCGCCAAAGGCCGAAGCAATTGCTGGTGCGGTCGAACGAGTGGAGCGCGGTGCACGCCCGGCTGGCATACGCCACACAGAGTGCCGACATGGTAAGGAAGACCGATATGACCACAACCCATGACCTGGACACCCAACTGGCCACGATTCGGACCTTCATTCAAGAGGAAGTGATCCCTCTCGAACCCACGATGCTCCATCACGGCTTCAGGGCTGTACTGCCGGCGCTCGACCAGGCCCGGCAGCGGGTGAAAGCCCTGGGCCTGTGGGCGCCGCACCTGCCGCCGCCCCACGGTGGCCTCGGGCTGCATCTGCGCGACTTCGCCCTGGTCAGTGAGGAATTGGGACGCAGCCCCCTCGGCCACTACGTCTTCAACTGCCAGGCACCCGACATCGGCAACATGGAGGTGCTGCTCCAGCACGGCTCAGCCGCACAGCAGACGCAGTACTTGCAGCCCCTGGCGGCCGGCGACATCCGCAGCTGTTTTGCCATGACCGAACCGGCGCATGCCGGCTCCAACCCGGTGTGGCTCAGCGGAACAGCGGTCAAAGCGGGTGATGATTACGTGCTCAACGGCCACAAATGGTTTGCCTCGTCCGCTGAAGGCGCCAGCTTTGCCATCGTCATGGCCATCACCAACCCGGAAGCGCCCAGGCTGCACCAGCGCGCCAGCCAGATCATCGTGCCGACCGATACACCTGGCTTCAAGCTGGTGCGCAACATCCCGGTGATGGGGGAGAGCGGCACGGACTGGATGAGCCACGGTGAGATCCGGCTGGAAGACTGCCGCGTGCCACAGAGTAACCGCCTGGGCGCCGAAGGGGCCGGTTTTGCCCTGGCCCAGGAGCGCCTGGGGCCGGGACGTGTGCACCACTGCATGCGCTGGATCGGTATCTGCGAGCGCGCATTCGAGATGACGTGCCAGTATGCTGCGCGCCGTGAGCTTGCGCCTGGCAAGCCCCTGGCCCTGCAGGAGGTCGTCCAACACAGCCTGGCCGACAGCCGGGCCGAAATCAATGCCGCGCGCCTGATGGTGCTCGATACCGCAGACAAGGTCGACCGTGCCGGCACCTATGCCGCGCGCATCGAGATTTCCCTCATCAAATTCTACGTCGCGAACGTCTTACAGCGGGTGCTCGATCGGGCCATCCAGGTTCACGGCGCACTGGGCATGACGGACGACACCGTCCTGGCATTCTGGTTCCGCCACGAGCGCGCCGCACGCATCTACGATGGCCCCGATGAGGTGCATAAGAGTTTTGTGGCCCGCCACGTGCTGAAACCGTACGGGGTCGACACGCGTGAGGCGGTGACCGTTTGAGGGCAGCCATCGCACCCAATGGTGAAGACGCAAAAAAACAACCAGCCGGACAGTCCATCCAGGCCTGGTTCGCGGCTTCGCGTGCGGCTGCGGGCACCTGTCCTGGGGATAATCAAATGCTCGAAGACGAGGGATACCTCTTTTTGCCATCCAAGTACACGCCTCCCATAGGACATCATGGGCTCGACGTTTTTTTGACTCCCCACCCTGATGACCGTCTTTTCGATACGGCCCAGATCGTGCTGCAGGTCGAAGAATATGGTCGCGCTCGTCGTATGACCATCAACTACGCCGCCAATGTGCCGGATGTCATGCACGTGGCACCGGGTCAGCTGGCCCTGCGAGCGCATGGCGGTGACTCGTTCATGGTACTGACCTTCGGTGGCAATATGACCCTGCACACCGACGCACACTACCGCACCTGCCAGCTGCGCTCCACGGCACCGATCTTCTACCTGGGCGAGGAGGGGCATGCACTCACCGGACTCATGGCCGCACAAATGGCCGTGCTCATGGCACGCACCGAAGCCGAGCTGCGCATCGAGGAGCCGGATCTGATGGGGCGACTGAGTGTGGTCGATCCGCTGCTGCTGATGGCCACCGCGCTCAACGAAATCCAGGACTACGTGAATGCCATGCCAGGCGAGATCCGTTACGAACAGTACCACCACGAGTCGGTGGCGCTCATGCGTGTCATTCGCATCTTACAAGATGCCGGTGATTGGCCGGCACAGGTACCTTCCCTGGTGGAGTTGGTGCAGAGATCGGCACCCGAACCCAACGCCCACGAGGTGCGCCATGGCTGATGCATCCTTCATCGATCCAGCGGCCCCCGTGCGTGCTGGTGAGGACCTGCCCCACACTGCGCTGGAGGCCTATCTGCTCGCTCACCTGTCCGACGCGTCCGGTACCCTGGTTATCGAGCAGTTCCCGCGTGGCTTTTCCAACCTGACCTACCTGCTGCGCCTGGGCGAGCATGAGCTGGTGCTGCGGCGGCCGCCGTTCGGGGCCAACATCAAAACCGCCCACGACATGCAGCGTGAATACCGCATCCTGCGTGCCCTGGTCGACGTCTATCCCAAAGTGCCGCGCCCGCTTCTGTACAGTGACGACCCGGCCGTGCTCGGCGTGCCATTCTACGTGATGGAACGGGTGGCGGGCATCATTCTGCGCGACCGCCCGCCGCACGGCATGCCGCTGACGCCTGGCCTGATGCGCAGCCTGAGCGAAACCCTGGTCGATACCCTGGTGGAACTGCACGCCGTCGATTACGCAGCGGCTGGCCTGGGCGACCTCGGCCGGCCGGAGGGTTATGTGGCACGCCAGGTCAGCGGCTGGATTGGGCGCTACCACAATGCCCGCACCGACGATCTGCCAGAAATGGAAGCAGCGGCCACCTGGCTATCCAGCCACCAACCACCGGGCCGTGGCGCGGTACTCATCCACAACGACTTCAAATACGACAACCTGGTGCTCGATCCCAACGACCTGACGCGCGTGTTGGCCGTGCTGGACTGGGAAATGGCGACCATTGGCGATCCCTTGATGGACCTCGGCACCACACTGGCTTACTGGGTCCAGGCCGATGACGCGCCTGCGCTGCAGACGCTGGGGCTGACCAGCCTGCCAGGCAATCTCACCCGCCGCGCAGTGGTCGACCGGTACGCGACGTACAGCGGCCGGGATGTCAGTGACATTCTGTTCTATTACGTGTTTGGTCTGTTCAAAGTGGGTGTCATCGGCCAACAGATCTACCACCGCTACCGGCAGGGCTTCACGCAGGACCCGAGATTTGCCGCGCTCATCCACCTCATCGCCGCCTGCGGCCGCCAGGCCACACGGGCCATCGGGCAGGGTGATATTCTCTGAAACGACACACGCGCCTGCGGCGCGTGTGTCGTTCACGAATCTGTCCCCAATTACCTGTCAACGGCGCGGCAGCATACGACCGAGAACCCCCATGAACACGGCAAACGCCACCACGTGCATGACGATCAGCAGCAGCATCGACGCCGTGTTCGGTGTGCCCATGGGCATGGCCGACGGGTTGAGCCACAACATCAGGTCGGGTATGAAGGACAACAGCAGCGCGATCACGGCAATGATCCAGTAGGTGCGCATAGGCTGCTGTGACAGGCGCGCAACGATGATCAGAACGATCACGCCGATGACGGTAAACAGCGTCGTGAAGAGAATCGTGTTGATCACGCTGCTCAGCGGCATGAACCCGGCTGGGACGTCGATCAGGGCCGTCCCGATGAAGTAGACAATGACGTTGGCCAAGACCGCGGCCACGACGGCAACGGCACCGGCCCTAACGATGGTTCCGGCTGAAAGGGGTTGTGCACTCGTTTGGGCTGTCGAACTCATGACGTGTGGACTCCGAATGAAGGGAATGATGTCACGGGCACGGGCGATTGTACTTAATCAACGATCGGTTGTCAATCCACACTCATCTGTCAGATCAAGCACTGAGCTGGCTGTCAAAATACCAGGGCACGAAGCTGCTCGCTGGCTGATGTCTTCGCGCCCTGGTGGTGCTGTTGGATCAATCCGGCCGAACCGAGCCGGCGCCGCTGGATTCGATGCGCCCGAGTTCAGGATCACCGACGAAAGATATACTTTGGGATCGTTGGCTTTGCGTTTCAGGCATCTGGTGTTACGATGGGTGCCAACGGCTGGCACCATCTTGCGATACTCTGGCCGGGCTGCCGACCGGCGATCAGGTTGGACCGTGTCGATGCAACCCGCGCAATGTGGCATAAATCATATGCCGACGCATGCCATTGCGCGACAATCGTGCAGGGTGGTCGATTGACCGGCGCTGGGCGACACAGAATCCATCGCACGTCCACCCAAAACCGTACGGAGTGACTTGTGTGCAGAACCTGAGTGAATTGCAGCCCGCAGAACGGGGCACGATCTACGAAGTGAGTGGCAGCCGCGCCCTGCGCCGGCGTCTGCTCGACATGGGCATCGTACCGGGCGCCGAGATCGAGGTGGTGCGCGTCGCCCCACTGGGAGATCCGGTCGAGTACCTGGTCAAAGGTTACCGGCTGTCGCTGCGCCGTCGCGAGGCGGCCAACGTGTTGGTCGAGCCGCTGCCCTGTGCGGACTGCCCGCAGTTAGTGGGTGGTCAATGTGATGAGACCAGCCAGTCGCGCTGCCCGCGCTGGCTGCGTTGGCTGCTGCGGAACGGTGGCGATGCCCAGTAATGACCCTGACGGGCGACCCGTCATTGCGCTGGCCGGCAACCCCAACGCTGGCAAGAGCACGATTTTCAACGCACTGACCGGGGCGCGCCAGCACGTGGGCAATTGGCCCGGCAAGACGGTCGACGTCAAAGCCAGTACTGTTCGCTGGAACGGCCGCGAAGTCACCCTGGTCGACCTGCCGGGCACCTACAGCCTGAGTGCCCATTCGCTCGAAGAAGTCATTGCGCGCGATTTTATCCTGGACGAACGACCCGACGTTGCGATCGTCGTGGTCGATGCCACCAACCTGGAGCGCAACCTCTACCTGGTCGTGCAGATTCTCGAGCTGGCAGTGCCCACGGTCCTGGCACTCAACATGATGGACCTGGCCGAAGCCAGTGGCACGGTGATCGACGTGCCCATGCTGCGGGAACTGCTGGGTGTGCCGGTGGTTCCGACCGTCGGGACGCGACGCCAGGGGTTGGAGAACCTGCTGCAGCGTGCCGTCGACGAGGCCCGTGCGCAGCCCCGCATCGTCGACTACGGCCGCGAACTGGAAGAGGAAATCACCCGCCTGCAGCCCGCCCTGGCCGCATGGCAGCCAACCGACGCCCCGCGTTACCTGGCCATCAAACTGCTCGAGGGGGATCCCCTGATCAGGCAGACACTGGGCAGTGCGCCGCCCGCCGAGGCACTGGGCCAGCAGGCCGCAGCGGCCGCCGCCCGCGTGCAAACCATCTACGGCGATGATGTCGAGCTGCTGGTAGCCGACCGGCGCTACGGCACGGTGCACGGCCTGGCGCACCAGGTTGTCAAACGCAGCCGCGGCCAGCAGCGCAGCATCACCGACCGCATCGATGACGTGGTGGCGCACCGTGTGCTGGGCCTGCCCATTTTCCTGCTGCTCATGGCGCTCGTATTCGCGCTGACCGCCGATGCATCGGCGCCATTTGTCGACTGGATCGATACCACCGTCAACGGGGTGCTGGCCGGCTGGCTGACGGCCCTGCTGGCCGCCGTACAGGCCCCGGAATGGCTGCATTCACTGATGGTGGATGGTATGCTGGCCGGCGTTGGGGGGGTGCTGGTCTTTCTGCCCGTGCTACTGGTGCTCTATTTTTGCCTGGCCGTCCTGGAAGACAGCGGCTACATGGCCCGCGCCGCGTTTGTCATGGACCGTTTGATGCATCTGTTGGGTCTACACGGCAAGAGCTTTATCCCGCTGATCGTTGGCTTTGGCTGCAACGTGCCGGGTATTCTGGCCACGCGCACGCTCGAGAACCGCCGCGATCGTATCCTGACCGGTCTGCTGGTGCCGTTGATGAGCTGTGCGGCGCGCCTGCCGGTGTACGTGATCTTTGCTGCGGCGTTTTTCCCAACCCGTACCAGCGCCGTGATCTTTGCCCTGTATCTGCTGGGTATCGTCCTGGCCGTGATATCGGGCCTGCTCTTTCGCCGCACCCTGTTTGCCGACACCACCGATTCTCTCTTCGTGCTCGAGCTGCCCCCCTATCGTTGGCCGACCCTGCGCGGCCTGGTGACTCACATGTGGCGGCACAGCGCTGAGTTCGTACACAAGGCCGCAACCGTGATCCTGGTCGCGTCGGTGATCGTCTGGCTACTGCTCAACCTGCCGCTGGGCATCAGCGCAACCGAGGACAGCCTGTTCGCCCGGCTGTCGGGCGTCGTTGCCCCGGTCTTCACGCCCCTCGGCTTTGGCAACTGGGAAGCCACCGGTTCCCTGGCGACGGGCCTGGTTGCCAAGGAGGTGGTGGTCAGCAGCATGAGTGTCATTTACCTGGGTGATGCACCCGCCCCGCCACCACAGCCGGTCGACGTGGCCGCCGATGTGAAGACGGTCGTCGTCGGTTTTGGCGAGGCGATCGGCGAGACGGTGCGCGTTGTGTTGAGCTTCATACCCGGGGTCAACCTGGTGGCTGCCGAGGACGTGCAAAGCAATACGGCCCTGGGCAGTGCGTTGCAGAGCCACTTCACACCGCTATCGGCGGCGGCGTTTCTGGTGTTTGTGCTGCTCTATGCCCCCTGTGTCGTCACCCTGGCCGCGCTCAAGACAGAGTTCGGCACGCGCTGGATGGTCTTCAGTTTTGTGTACTTGCTGGGCCTGGCCTGGCTGGCCGGTTTTGTGACCTACCAGGTGGGGAGCTGGTTGTGGGCAGGGGGCTGAACCCGTGGCGCCTGGCGCTGGATGGATGAGATACGATGCTGCGTCAAATTCTCGAGACCTTCGATACCTGGCCCGGCCCCGTCAGCCTGGAGGCACTGAGCCGGCAGTTGGGCACAAATCCGGTGGTGCTGGAGGGCATGCTGGGTGAGCTGGTGCGTATGGGCCGGCTGGTGCGGCTCGACCCGCGCACCGCCGCCGCCTGTACCGCATGCGGTCATGCCGAGGGGTGTCCGTTTGTGCTGTCGCTGACCGGTGTGTACTACGCTGTCAATAGACGGTCAAGGACTGGAGAATGAATCAAGACCCAATTGCTGCCTGTTGGCAGCGTTATCTCGCAACCCTGCCGGCTGATGCGTCGGCGCGACACGCAGCGTACGTCGCCGAGTCATTCGGTGACAATCCGGCCCTGGCCGATGAGCTGGCTGCGCTGGTGGTTGCGGGCACCAAAACGGCGACCTGTTCAGCCCTCTGGGAGTGGGAAGCCGAAGGGCAACCACTGCCGCAGGTCGGGTTGCACACCATCGTTCTGGACGGGCGGGACAAACCGGTGTGTATCATCGAGACGACCGAGGTCACCGTGCGTCCGTATGACCAGGTCGATGCGCAGTTTGCCTGGGAAGAGGGTGAAGGCGACCGCTCACTGAATTATTGGCGAACGGCACACTGGCGCTACTTCACACGCACCCTGCCACGCATCGGCCGCACCGCCGTAACCGATATGCCGCTGGTGTGCGAGCGGTTTCGGCTGGTGTGGGCGACTGCCGTCCGCAAATGATGAGCGGGAATGCGCGAATACCATCCGCGCATGGTGAGCGAGAATGCGAGGCTCTCCACAATGGCAGATGCTGTCGATGCGCTGTACAGCGCCCTCTATGACATCACCGTGCCCGACTGGCCAGGAGAAATCGGGTTCTATCGAACGCTGGCGCAGGCCGCAGTCGGCCAGGAGGTGCTGGAAATTGCCTGCGGCACCGGGCGCGTGACGCTGCCACTGGCCAGGGCCGGCGTGCGCATCACCGGGCTCGAGCTGTCATCCGCAATGCTGGCGCAGGCACAGACCAAGAGTGTGGGTCTGCCGGGTGTCACGTGGGTGCAGGGCGATATGCGCACCTTCGACCTGGGCCGGCCGTTCGGGCTGGTGATCATTCCTGGCCATTCGTTTCAATTCATGCTGACACCCGCTGACCAGGTGCGGTGCCTGCAGTGCATCCGGCGTCACCTGGTGCCCGGCGGTGTGCTGGTCGTACACCTGGATCACCTGGATTTCGGCTGGTTGGGCAGCCTGCGCGCGGTGCCGCCCGCGGCGTTGGAGTTCGGTGCGCCGGTTGCACATCCCGTTACCGGGAAGCTGATCCGCACCGCGCACGCCTGGACATACGAGCCGGCCACACAAACCGCAGGCGTGACCACGGTGTGGGAAGAAATCACGGCGGATGGTGTCGTTCTGGCCCGTTGGAAGCGGCCGCCCATGCGCCTGCACTGTGTGTTTCGCTTCGAGATGGAGCACCTGCTGCGCCGGGTGGGGTTTGCGGTCGATGCCGTGTACGGGGATTTCGAGGGTGGTGCGCTGGTTGACGATTCGCACAGCATGATCTGGGTCGCGCGCAGCTCTCGTTCGGGCTGAGCAGCTACCTTCTGCAATGGACAAGCCCGGCAAATTGACCTATAATGGACGGGCAAAAAAGGCAGCGCTCTTGACATTCAAACTCGACAGGTAACGATGAACGACCCGACCCCATCGACTCCCACGATTATCCCTGCGTCGCCCCGCGCCACCGTGCAGGTGCGGTTCCCTGACGGCCGTACCCTTGAAGGCCCCACCCGCACCCGGCTCGAGCATTTCATACGCTGCGCTCACCAGCCCCACCAGCCACCTGACGTGGCGGCTCTGATCGATGGCCGCCTGGCGGAGCTGACGCGGGTCGTCCAACACGATATCTCGGTGCAGCCACTCACCATCGCCGACAGTGATGGCGCACGTATCTATCAGCGTTCCCTGGCCTTTGTGCTGATCGTGGCGGTGCACGAGCTGTTTCCCGCAGCACGCGTGCTCGTCGATCATTCGCTGACCATGGGCGGCCTGTTTTGCCAGATCGTTGGGGGGCCGCCTTTGACCCCAGACGTGGTGTCGTGCATCCAGGCACGCATGGAAATGATCGTCGCCGCCGACGAGCCGATCGTGCGCCGCGACGTGCCGGTGGCAGAGGCGATGGCCCTTTTCGACCAGCAGCAGTATGCCGACAAAGTGCGTTTGCTCAACTATCGCCGCAAAGAGACGCTGCCGCTCTACACGCTGCGCGGTGTATCCGACTACTTTTTTGGCTACATGGTACCGTCGACGCGCTACCTCTACCAGTTTGCCCTGCGCCCTTACCCACCCGGTGTGCTGCTCTGTTACCCTCGCCGGCGCGCACCGTTTGAGCTGCCTGAGTTCCAGGACTTTCCCAAGCTGGCTGCGATGTTCCGCCAGCACCTGGAATGGATGCGCATTATGGATATCGAAGACGTCGGTGCGCTCAACGAGGCGATTTCCAGCGGCCGCATGCAGGAAGCCATCCTGGTCAACGAAGCACTGCACGAACAGCGTATTGTCGACATCGCCCGCGACATTGTGCAGCGGCGTGGCCAGGTCCGCCTGATCCTGATCGCGGGGCCCTCCTCGTCGGGCAAAACCACGTTCGCCAAACGCCTCAGCGTGCAGCTGCTGGCCTCTGGCATACGGCCGTTTGCCCTGGGCATGGACGACTACTTCCTCGATCGCGAGCAGACACCGCGTGACGAGCAGGGTAACTTCGACTTCGAAGCACTGGATGCGCTCGATCGGCCACTGCTCAACCAGCACCTGCTCGCCCTGATGGCCGGCCAGGCGGTGACCCTGCCGCGCTTCAGCTTCCAAAAAGGGCAGCGCGAGCCAGGCCCAACCGTCAAACTGACCCCCGACACCCTGATCCTGGCCGAAGGGATCCATGGGCTCAACCCGGACCTGCTGCCGGAGGTGCCCTCCGAGCGCGTCTACCGCATCTACGTGTCGGCGTTGACCCAGCTGAACATCGACGATCACAACCGGATTCCCACCACCGACACGCGCCTGCTGCGCCGTATCGTGCGTGATGCCCGCTATCGGGGTTACACCGCACGCTCGACGATCGAGCGCTGGGAGAGTGTACGGCGCGGTGAGACCGCATTCATTTTTCCTTACCAGGAAAACGCCGACGCCATGTTCAATTCGGCCCTGGTGTACGAACTGGCTGTACTCAAGCCGTTCGTCGAGCCGCTGCTGCTGCAGATCGAACCGAACGGCCTGGCCTACGTGGAGGCGCGCCGCTTGCTGGCATTCCTGCAGTGGGTGCTGCCCTTCGATGCCGACCTGGTGCCCGACAACTCGCTGCTGCGCGAGTTCATTGGGGGGTCCATTCTGCGTGAGTTCAACGTATGACAGGTGCAGCCCCATCACTGACCCACCGCCCCTACTTGATTGGCATTGCCGGTGGCACCGCCTCGGGCAAGACCACGATGACCAATACGATCGTGCGCACCGTTGGGCCGCGCCGGGTCACCGTCATTGCGTACGATGCCTACTACAAAGACTTGAGCCATCTGCCGCTGGCCGACCGACTGCACACCAACCTGGACCACCCCGACGCCCTCGATACCGGGCTGCTCATCCAGCACCTCGTACAGCTGCGCAGTGGTCAGCCGGTGGAGGTTCCGGTATACGATTTCGCGACCTGTGTGCGGCAGCCGGGCAGCCAGTACGTGGCGCCGACCGACGTCATCATCGTCGATGGCATCCTGACCCTGGCCGAGGCACGTCTGCGTGAGCTGTTCGACCTCAAGATCTTCGTCGATCTGAGCGCCGACGAGCGGATTCTGCGCCGCATCGAGCGTGACCTCATCGAGCGTGGGCGTACCGTGCGTTCCGTGGTCGACCAGTACCGCGAGACCGTACGTCCCATGCACGACCAGTTCGTGGAGCCCAGCAAAAAATACGCCGACTTCATCGTGCCGGGGGATGCGGCGCGCAGTGAAGCCCTGGAAACCGTCGCCGCCCAGGTGCGCGCCCGCATCTTGATTGCGCGGCTGGACACGCTGGAGCAGTTGGGTGGCCATCTGCTCTCGGACGCGCTCGACCACGAAGTGCCACTGCTGCACGAAATTGCGCGCGTAGCGGCCGGTGAGCTGGCGGCAGACAGCATCACCCTGCATCAGTTCGACAGCTTCAACGGTTCCTTTCGAGATCCCGACGAGTATGCGGTGACCTGGCCGCTGGGGGGACACCTGGCCGCGCCGCGCGTGGATGGTCTGAGTGCGTATGTGGTGGAATATGGCGTGCTGGCCGTGCCCGATGTGGCGGCTGACCCGTGGTCGGGCCTGGCACAAACCAGGCACCTGGTGGAGACGGGCACGCGTGCCTTTCTGGGCGTGAGGCTGCGGGTGGTGGACGAGACGGTGGGTGTGCTTTTCTTCAACTACCGCCGGCCGCGCCCGTTGGGGCCCGACGAAACGGCGATTGCCAACATCCTGGGCGTGTATGCGGCCACGGCCATTCAGCGCAGCCGGCTCTACGATCGGGTTTACAGCCGTTTTCACGCGTTGGAGGACGTGGCGGAGATGCTGGCGACCACCGAGCCGGTTGCGCTCAGGGCCTGCATCGTGCGCGCCGCCGCCCACACCCTGAACGCTGACGATGTCACGCTGCACCAGTATGCGGCATCGCTTGGCCGGTTCCTGCCGGCGGCAAGTCATTCGGCGACCTGGCCCGAGGGGGGTCAGCTGGCACCCCCGCGTGCCGATGGTGTCAGCGCCTATGTCATCAAACACGGCACGGTCGTGGTGGCCAACGTTGACACCGATCTCAGCGCGGATCTACGCCAGACGGCCTATCTGCACGCCCGCGGCATCCATGCCTTTATGGGCCTGCGCCTGCAGGCCGGTGCCGAGAAACTGGGTGTGCTGTTCGTGAACTACCATACCCCACGCGCGTTCGACCCCTACGAGCGTGCCGTGGCCCAGGTCTTTGGCCTCTACGCCGCCGCCGCCCTGCTCGCTGCGCGCCACACCCTGCCAGCCACCACCGACTACTCTCTACCTGCCTGACAAAACCACGGGCATCGGACCATCCGCCAAAGTCCGCACCGTGTTACCCTACCACACAACAGCGGAACCAGGTCCACCACCCAGTCCCGCTGCCCAATCCAAAATCCAAAATGGTCTCACTCTGGCCGATGGCACGCCAGGCACATCTCGTTGGTGCGCCCGGCATGGTCATCGGGCATGGGCTTTACACCACCAGCCGCATGGCACGTCACGCACATGGTTTCGCGACCGGCCACGGGATGGGGAATCTCGGGTGGCTGGCCATCCGCTTCGACAGTGGCATTGGGTGCCACAGTAGCGGCGGTTGTGGCGCGTGGCACCGTCGTGGCTGCGATCGTTGGCCGAGGGGGCGTTGTTGCGGCGATGGTTGGCAGCGCAGTGACGGCTGTCGTTTCTGCGATCGTCGGGGATGGTGCGGCGGTCGCAGCGGCTGGCGTATTCGTCGGCGCCGGTGGTGGTGTGGCCGTAGGTGCTATCTCGCTGGCTGCTGCCACCTTGTGGCACCCCGTGCACGATTCCACCGGCCGGCCGGCGTGATCAGCCGGGTAGGGCCGGAGTCCATCAGGCCCATGGCAGGTCGTGCAGTTCGCACGACCCTCGAGCGAGTGTGGAATCGACGGCGGTCCCTGTCCCACTGGTACCGCACCGCTGACGCCGCCTGTGGGCGGCGTATGGCACTGCGTACACTGTGACGCATCGAACGAGGCATGGCTCTCCGGATACGGATGCACACCTTCGGCGCCATGGCAGATCGAACAATCGGTGCGCGTATCGATGGGATGCGGAATCGCCTGCGGCGTGCCACTGCCTGGCACTTTGGGGGGTGCCACCAACTCGCGAATCGCCACAGCATTCAGCCCGGCATACTTCCAGTCGACGCCGTGGCACGCGCTGTTGGAACAGAAGCTGGAATTGTCGGTGCCACCGGGATTGCCAACGTCGTGACACGCGGTGCACGATTCATCGAACACGTAACGATGACGCGCCAGCCAGTTGGAATCTTTGTGAGAATCGGGTTCGTTCGGTTTTTCGATATGAATCACCGGTGCCTGCTCGCCGGGCAGCACGATCTCTGGAATCGAGTGGCAGACGTTGCACTCCAGGCGCACCGTTTCACCTTCGGGTGACGTATGTTTGCCGTCGTGGCAGCGGAAACAGCCGGGGAAGTCTTTGTGCCCCAGGTTGTTGGGATGGGTCTGCCAGCCTACCTTCATATTGGGAAACACAGTTTCCTCGAACATCTGCTGGATGACGGCGACAGCATCGTCGACTTTGGCCTGGTTGGCAGCATAATAATCGGCCTCGTTCTGTTGGTACCACTCCTTGATCCCCCGAATCGCCGCAACACCCTCTTCTGTGGTCGAATATTGACCATCCAGCGCCTGCTCCCCCTGGAACTTGATGTACGGAATCTCGCGGTCGATCTGGCCGGTGGCCAGGGCATTGTCCATGGCATCGGATGGAGAGCGGAAGAGGTGGGAGGCGCGGTTGTGGCAGTCGATGCAATCGATGCGGTGGAGTTCCGAGGCGACGGTGGTTCCGAAGTCCGGCGGTAAGCCGGCTTCGACATCGAAGTACTCGGTGACTTCGCCGTCCGGACCGATCGTCCTGACGTAGGGAATGGTCTGTTTGAGTGGATCATCCGAATAGAACTCGACCTGATTCTCCACGTGCCAGTGGATGCCACGTCCCAGGCCCTGGCGGCTGGTGCCACCGCCGGTTTTGATGACGGTCAGGTTGCGGACTTCGCTGTTTTGCGTATCGGTGATGTAGCGTTTGATCTCCCTGAACGTATCCGATGAGAACTTATCAGGGTTGTGGCACTGCTCGCAGGTATCACGTGCCGGGCGCAGGTTTTTCACGTAAATCGGCGGCTCGTAGTCTTGCGTAAGTGCCGAGATGACGTGGCTGATCTCGCGGGCCTTGCGTGGTACGGTGAGGATCAGGGAATCCTGCCCCAGGTGGCAGTCGACACAATCGACCCGGGCATGCGGTGAATGCTGATACGCTGTATATTCAGGTGGCATGGTGTGGCAGGTCGTGCCGCAAAACTCGGGACTGTTGGTATACTCCCACACGGTGGCGCTGACGAAAACGGCGACGGTGAAACTGCCCACGAACAAAAGACCAACGATCAGCCATCGCACGGGGCGGCTCAACCTACTAAGCCAGTTGAAGAAGCGAGTCATGAACGGGTTGCCTCCATGGCGCTGCACAGCCGGCGGGTGCCAATCCTGGGTGAACCAGGGCTGTCAGCAGCTCAACAGCATCGTTGTGGTTGGTGCATCAAGGCGGGGAAGCTTGTAACAGCGGCAGCAGAGGCTTCTGGCCACAGGATAACAGAGACCGCTGCAAAAGTCAAGAAAAAAGCAGGCCGGACACTGATCCGGCCTGCATGGGCTGCTTGAATGGGTGAACGAAAAGGTTACGGGCGCGTCAGCCCGGCTGTGTCTCCACCCGCAGCGGCAATCGAATCGTAGAGGGTTTGGAGGATGTACTTGCCGTTGTGTGCGAAGGCCCCTGGATCTTTGCCGGCGTACTGATAGTTGTACGCCGCGCGCAGCAGGGTGGGTGTCCAGGCGACGAAGCGGTTGTCGCTGTTGGCTTCGTCGGGATCTACCGTACCGTTGCCGTTGCCGTCGATGAAGAAGTACGGATAGGCAGCGGGATCGTAGGCGATGGCCGAGCCCGCGGTGGCAGTCGCATACGCCTGCATGGCGGCCAGCAGCTTCTCGCGCACGGTGTCGATTTCGCCGTTGATGCCTTCCGTGGTATCCCCGTCACCGTCGTAGTCGGCCGTCGAGGTTGGCCCGCGGATATCACGGACATCGGTGATGCCGGCGTGGCAGGTGCTGCACAGATCGGTCTTGACCTCCTGGCTGTGAACGTCGTGGCAGCCGGCGCAGGTGTTGAAGCCGGGCACGTGCGCGTTCGCGCCGTTGTAGGTCTTGCCTTCGAACTCGTAGGCGCCCTTGGCCTGCGTGCCGAACAACGAGGCACCCGCAGCGAAGTAGTGCACGTTCAGGAAGCGCAGCCGGTCGCTCGTCTCGTCGTCGCCCAGGTCGCCAATCAGACGGTTGACGCTGACCGTTGATTCGCGGCCCTGGTGACAGCTCAAGCAGAGGTTGTTATCCCCTTCTTCGAAGGAGAGCACGGCGCCGCTGGGGAATGTGACACTCTCGATCTCGTAGCGCGCAAAGTCGTCCAGGTTTGCATGGCAGGTGGTGCAGGCGAAGCCGTTGGCCACAGGCTGCTGGGAGACGACCCCTTCACTGATGAGCTGTGGCAGGCCGCCGGCGCTGTGACACTTCGCGCAGTTGGCCGGTACTGCGCCCTCTTCGTCCCAATGGCGGAATGGTTCGGTCGAGCCGGCGAAGTGACCCGCATCGTTGCGCGTCAGCATGCTGATATCACCCGGCGTTTCGAGGGCGCTGTTGACGTCCTCGATCGAGTCGTACATCAGTTGAATGATGTACTTCGAGTTGTGGGCGAACTTGCCAGGATCCTTGTTGGCTACCTGGTAGTTGTACGCTGCGCGCAGCAGGCGTGGCGTCCACGCCGCAAAGCGGTTGTCGCCGACCGCTTCGTCTTCACCGGCCTCGCCATCACCATTGGTATCGTAGAAGAAATAAGGATAGGCGGTGGGTGAATAGACGATGGGTGTGCCAGTCAGCTCCTTGGTGTAGCTGATGATGGTCTCGTAGAGAACCTCCTGCACCCCTTGCACCTCGGCCAGGATACCCTCCTCGACGTTGCCATCACCGTCGTAATCCATCTCCGAGCCGGCCATACGGACGTCGAACAGGTCCTCGACCGTGGTCACCCCCTCGTGACAGGTCGTACAGGTTTCGACGTTGACTTCGAGTGTGTGCGGGTTATGACAAGACTTGCAGGTGTCCAGGCCCTCGACGTGGGCGAACTTGATGTCGTAGCTCTTGCCGTCGTACTCGTAACCACCCTTGGCCTGGGTGCCGAACTGTGTGGCGGCAGCCGCAAAGTAGTGGATGTTGCGGAAGCCCAGGTCGGGACTGATCGTGTCTGGCTCGTCGGCGACGCCCGCCTTTTCGATCGCGGCGTCCACCGACACCTTGGACTCACGACCCTGGTGGCACTCCATGCACCGCGATTCGTCTCCCAGGTTGGTGACTTCCAGGCCGGAGGGAAAGATCACGGTCGTTTTGGTGATCGTACCGGTGTTGTGGCAAGCCACACAATCGACCGTGGTACCAACCGGGTGCGGGCTGTCAACCACACCGGCGGCCGTACCGTCGACACCCAGAAAGTCCTGGTAACCCAAAGAGCTGTGGCATTTGGCACACGTTTCGGGGACCTCGGCCGGGTCCTCTTCGTTCCAGTGTGTGAAAGCCTCTGCCGTTATGTCGTTATGCGGGGAATCTACCCATAAATCCTGAAACGGGACTTCGGCAACGGGTGTGGGGCAGGGTGCCGCCTCGGGGCACTCTGCCTGCGGCGGGCAGGTGGGGCAGGCCTCGGGCGTTGCTTGCGCCTGAGGTGCGTCTGGCACCGGCGTGGGGGTGGGGTTGTTGGCGCACGCGGCCAGGAGCACCAGCGCAACGACCAACACCCCGCCCAGGATCAACCACTTTGATCTCATGCAATCCTCCTCCTTGAAGAATGAGTCGATTCTGCCAGTCCACCAGGTAGGCATGGGGTCCCAGCGATGAAGCGGCTGGCCTGGGCATCCAACACGTCACCGCAGCGCATGGGTATACGATGCTACCAGGTGACTGACAAGGCCAAACGACAGGGGAAAATGGTGCAACAGAAGTGTTTCATTCTATCATGCACATGCGGTGTACAATATGATATGAATCATATCCCGAAGTTACGTTTGCGTGCTGTCCCAGGAATCCGCAGCCACCCTCGCTCGCGGGCAGGCCGGTATTTCGACGGCGGACCTGTTTCGAACAAAACACAACGCCGGCTTGCGCCATCTTTGCCGGCAGCCGTTAAGGATTCGCTAATAACTCGCCTCACCGCTGTTGACATTTGGCAGGTTTGCGTTTACAATACAATCAACCCGTGCAGTTTTTCACAAGACCTCACTTTTTATCTGTGCGTGTGTAAGCTTCCTACAAATAGACCTTTTCGTGGCTGGGGCACGGCGTCGGCAAGCCGGCGTGCTGCTTGTGACAGTGCAGAGGATGTTACACTCAGCTTACGCCCGTATGTGATCAGGTAGGCCTTGGTTCAACAAATTGTTTCAGTGGTGCGTTCCCGTGCGGAGTCTCCAAAGGAGGATGATTCATGTTCACTCGACGTTTCTGGGTGATAGCGACCGTTGCGCTCGCCGCAACGCTGCTGCTCAGCGTCGGGACGTCAGCTCAAGACACGCTGACGCCCAAAGAAGAGCTGGGCAAGCTGCTGTTTTTCGACAACAATCTTTCGACACCACCCGGCCAGGCCTGTGCGGTGTGCCATGCACCTGAAACCGGGTTTACCGGGCCTGACTCGGAAATCAATGCCGCTGGCACCGTCTACCCCGGCGCCGTGCACACCCGCTTCGGCAACCGCAAGCCGCCCAACAGCTCGTACGGCGGTGAAAGTCCGGTGCTGTACTACGATGAGGCTGACGAAGTCTGGATCGGTGGCATGTTCTGGGACGGACGCGCCACCGGCTGGACCCTGGGCGATCCCCTGGCCGAGCAGGCACAGGGACCCTTCCTGAACCCCCTCGAACAGAACAATCCGAACCCCAAGTCAGTCTGTCTGAAAGTGCGCGCGTCGTCCTACAGCGGCCTCTTCGAGGATGTCTGGGGTCCTGGCTCTCTGGACTGCGTACGCAATGTAGCTGGCACCTACGAGAAGATCGCCCGTTCGATTGCCGAGTACGAAAAGTCGGACGAGGCCAACCCGTTCTCCTCGAAGTACGATGCTTACCTGGCAGGGCAGGCTCTGCTGACGGACCAGGAAATGTGGGGGCTCGAATTGTTCGAGGGCGATGCCATGTGCGCGGCCTGCCACATCAGCGAGCCAGGACTGAACGGTGAGCCGCCGCTCTTCACCGACTTCACCTACGATAACCTGGGCGTTCCCAAGAACCCGGCCAACCCCTTCTACAGCATGCCGCGCAAGTGGAATCCCGATGGCGCAAACTGGGTCGATTATGGCCTGGGCGGGTTCCTGATGAGCGCCGGATTCGATGAAGAGGTGTACGAAGCCGAGCTGGGCAAACACAAGGTCCCAACCCTGCGCAACGTCGACCTGCGGCCATTCGCAGGGTTTGTCAAAGCCTACGGGCACAACGGTTACTTCAAGAGCCTGGAAGAAATTACGCACTTCTACAACACGCGCGACGTCGATCCGATGTGGCCCGATCCTGAAGTGCCGATGAACGTGAATGACGACGAGCTGGGCAATCTCGGCCTTACCGCAGAAGAAGAGGCCGCCATCGTGGCCTTCATGAAGACCCTGTCGGATGGTTACATGCCCTGAGCCGGAGCGTCTCACCGGCGTGACCGACACCGGTCAGGCCAGAACCTTTTTTTGATACCACCAAGACACAAAGGCACCAAGATTCTACATATGGGAAATCTTGGTGCCTTTGTGTCTTGGTGGTTCGCATCCCAGGCCATGCGCTCGTCGGGGAAATCGTGGTGCATGGCCGGCGTGGTGACGTTCAGCGCCCGGGCCATCCCATTGCTCAGTAGCCTTCTGCCGCGACGGCGACCATCACGAGTGGCATGAACAGGCGCGGTGGCGGTGGCGTCACCGTCGCGGTCGCCGTGGGCGTCGGTGGCGGGGTGTCGGTCATGCGGGGTACCGGGGTCTCGCTTGCTGTTGCCGTCGGGGTGGGTGCCTGTTCGGGGGTGGCCGTTGCGGTCGACACGACATCGGGTGTGCTGGTCGGCGTTTGCGTCGGTGTCACGGTGGCTGTCGGTGCCGCGGTGCAGGCGAGCAACGAAACGTCGTCGAGGTAGTTCCAGGTGATGGCACCGCTGCCGTTGTTGTAGACGTTGAAGTAGAGGACGAGCGTGCGGTTGCGGTAGGATGTCAGGTTGAAGGTTTTTTCCTGCCACTGGCTGCTGCCCACCGCGCTGCTGCGTTCGATGGTGGCGACCAGGCCGTAGCCGGTGTTGAGCAGCAGCACCTCACGGTAATCCCCTGCTTCACCCCCGCCGGGGCGCTGGAAGTAGTGCAGGGTGACGCTGCTGGCCCACGCCGGGATGCTGACCGTCTGGTAGGCCGAGGAGTAAGCGGTGGCGTTGGCCGTGCCGGGTGGGATACCCAGGCGTACGGCACGCACCCCGCTGTGCACCGGCGTCGTCACGTACGCGGCGCGCCGCGGCGTCGAGCCGAAGGTCCAGCCCGTGCTGGCCTCGAAGCCGCCGTTGGCCACCAGCTCCTGGCAGGTGCCGGGGGCCGAGGTGGGCGTAGGTGTCGCCGTGTAAGTGGTCGTCGGCGTAGGGGTACTGGTGGGCGTCATCGTGCTGCTTGGTGTCGCGGTCGGCGTGGGGGTGTCCGTTACGGTGGCAGTCGCCGTGCTCGCCGACGTTGGTGTGGGGGTTGGCGACGGAACCGCCGTGGCAACCGCGGTGGCTGTCGGCGGCGGTGTGGCAGTGCAGGCGAGCAACGAAACATCGTCCAGGTAGTTCCAGGTGATGGCACCGCTGCCGTTGTTGTAGACGTTGAAGTAGAGGACGAGCGTGCGGTTGCGGTAGGATGTCAGGTTGAAGGTTTTTTCCTGCCACTGGCTGCTGCCCACCGCGCTGCTGCGTTCGATGGTGGCGACCAGGCCGTAGCCGGTGTTGAGCAGCAGCACCTCACGGTAATCCCCTGCTTCACCCCCGCCGGGGCGCTGGAAGTAGTGCAGGGTGACGCTGCTGGCCCACGCCGGGATGCTGACCGTCTGGTAGGCCGAGGAGTAAGCGGTGGCGTTGGCCGTGCCGGGTGGGATACCCAGGCGTACGGCACGCACCCCGCTGTGCACCGGCGTCGTCACGTACGCGGCGCGCCGCGGCGTCGAGCCGAAGGTCCAGCCCGTGCTGGCCTCGAAGCCGCCGTTGGCCACCAGCTCCTGGCAGGTGCCGGGCTCCGGGGTCGGGGTGGCGGTGGGGGTGTGCGTAGGCGTTGGCGTGGCGCCACCCTCGATGCCGGCCAGTTCGGCCAGGCTGGCGAGGGCTGCGCGCGTGTAGCGTGCCACGTAATCCAGGTTGACGCGATTCAACGTATCGCCGGTCGTGTGATACCAGGGATTGCGGTCGCGTGGCCGGGTGTCGTCGAAGAAGTTTTCGATCGCCAGGTAGGCCGCATAACCGCGGTCCCAAAACGAGGCGTGGTCCGAAAAGCGGCTGGCGCTGCTCTGCTTGAGCTCGACGGTCAGGCCCTGGGCGTAGCGGCTGTTGGCCGAGATGAAGGCATTGGCCAGGTTGATCGAGTTCGTGCGCGTGCCGCTGTGCAGCTCGATGACGCGATCGCCGTTGCCATCCCAACCGATCATGTCGAGGTCGATGTAGCCCATGACCTGCGTGCCGGCAGCCTGCAGCCCGGCCGCATACACCTGGCTGCCCCAGTGGCCCTGTTCCTCGGCTGAAAAGTGGACGAAGCGGATCGTATCATGGAACGAATGGCCGCGCAGCAGGTTCGCAATCACCAGCGTCGCCGCGCTGCCGCTGGCGTTGTCATCGGCGCCGGGGGCCAGCGAATACGGCACCTCCGAGGTGTCGTCGAAGTGACCGCCGATCAGCCATACCCGTTCGGGATGGGTCGTACCGCGCAGCTCGGCCACGACGTTGCGCCCACTGTAGGACCCGTAGGTCCAACTTGCGTAACTGACCGGAATCCCCATCTGCTGATAGGCTTGCACGAGGTAATCCTCGGCGTCGCGGATGCGGCTGGCAAAGGTGTAGCGCGTATTGAGAGTCACGCTGCGGCCGGCAATGACGACGGCGTGTGTGCCGCTGAGATCGGCAATACGGTTGGAGAGGGCGCTCGCTGTCACCTGGCCAAGCAGTGCGGTGATGATCGGATCGGTCGACTCGGGGATCGCGGCGGGCGGCACGAGCTGTTCCGGGGCGGCTGGCGCCGCGCTGAGGTGCGCCACGGGCACACCCTGGGCGGGCAGCGTCTCGACGAAGGCTGTTTCGTTGGCCAGCGGCACGGACACCAGGAGCTGCTGCGTGTCGGTGTAGATGGCCGTGCCGTAGGTCGCGGCCAGGCTGCTGGCGCCAGGGGCCTGGGCGTCGACGAAGTAGTAGACCCGATCTGCGGTATCTTCGTCCAGCAGTGTCACCGCCAGGCCGGCCGTCGTGGCTTCACCGCGAGCTGCGACGTCGCCGCTGGCGATGACCTGGTCACTGTCGAGCACCGCATGCACCACGAGGGCAGTCGTCCATACGGCTTCGACCGGCACGGCACCTGATTCCACCAGGAACAACTGCGAGCCAATGGGTGTTTGTGCCTGACTGCGCGCCGCCGGCAGCGGTATCCCCAGGGCCAGGAGCAGCAACAGAAGCAAAAGCGACATCGAACAGGTGGTGCGGCGCTGGTTTGGCAGCATGCGATGATCCTCCCTGCGACAGACGCGCATCGATGTCCGGCCATCGGGCGACGTGTCGTTGCATTATGATAGACGGTTAACCGACCGGAAGGTGACGCCAGCTGAGGAGAGGTTAGTTGTGCGGGGATTCTATTCGTTCATCACCTGGTTGACCTGGTCTTCAGCCCACTTGCGTACATCTACAACCAGGTTATCGACGTCGGCTTGATAGATAAGATCGAATTCGAGGTCGTCATAGCGAAAGGTAACGGCAAAGGGATTCAGTAGACGGAGCTGATCATCCGATACTGGGAGCACCAGGCCAGAATGGGCCAGCAGCTGCGCCAGCTTGACCAGATCGTGGGTTCGCTCGAACTCGATCTGGTATGCATATAGGACGGCCTTGAGAGATTTCTCGACGGCCTGCTGAGCGTGAAAGTTCACGACTGAATCATGAGCATCCGGGTCTTCATTGAGGATATTGAAGGCCGTGATATCGCGATCAGCAACTTTCAGTGAACGCTGGGCTTCCTCAATGTGCGGCTGCATAGATTTGCCGGCCTTCTTTGCGGGCCCAATAGAGCACGGTACCGGGCACCTGACTACGGCGCTGGTATTCTGCTTCTGAGTATACCAGCACATCTATGCCAACACCTACGCTGCCCACAGCCTTATGCAGGCGCACCATCTGATCGTATTTGTCAGAGACCTCCGGCAGAATCACCATCAGGTCCAGGTCAGATCCTTCGTCAGCATTTCCGCGTCCATAGGAACCGAACAGGATAACCCGGCTCGGTTGTGCCGTGACGAGGATGCGCTTCACGATTTGCTGCAGGGTTGATTCGTCAATCATCTTTCGGACTCCACAGGCTTGGGACGTTCGACTTGACTCGATTATAGCAGCCTGGGGCGGTTTCTGCAAGCAGTGATTCTTGGCAACGCCGCACCTGACCGGCCAAACGGGTTGCCGTGTCGAATTCAGGTTGCCGAGGTGCAACAGGTTTGCGAACAGTTTTGAGGCCAATCGATATTTGCAGGTCTGTGCACTTGGGCAGATAATTCTATGAGATGCCTGGGTCGATTGCAGCACGGGTCTTTGCCCCAACAGATGGCAACCGGCCGTGATGCCCCAGACAGGTCCAGTCAGCGGGTTGTCCCGATATTCTCGCTGCGTCATCCGTCCCATCCAGCAAAGGAAGATAAGCCCATGCAACGTTCGATCGTACTTTCTCTCTGCCTGCTCATCGTCGTTGTCCTGATCACGGGTTTGCCAGCGATGGCGCAGGAAGGGCCCGTCACGACGCCCAAGGTCCCCTCGAAAGACGCCCCCGCCGCCCAGGTCGACTGTGCCTTGTTGGACAACCCCACCGCACGCGGCCTGATGTCGGGCATGTTCGAGGTCAAGCTCCTGCAGGCCTGCGACCGTGAAAACGAGTTGGGCCAGGTGACGGCGCCCGCGCCGGTGGGACCCGCCCTGCCGCCCGAGGCACCTGCCTTCGGCGTCGACGTGCTGGTCAACAACCCGGCGGGCGACTTGAGCGGTTCGCACACCCAAAGTGAAACCTCACTCACACGCAGCGAAACCACCGGCACCCTCTGCTCGGCCTACAACGACTCGTACCACGGTGTGACGCAGGGTCTTGGTTTTTCAGGTTACAGCCGCTCGACCGACAGCGGCGCCACCTGGACCGATAAAGGGCCAATTCCTGCCGGCGGCGGCGGCCAGAGCCGTGGTGATCCCAGCATGGTCTGGCGTAAGACCGATGGCGCATTCTACTTCACATCCCTGCACACCAACGGTCTGGGTTTCTGGAAATCGACCAACGACTGCGACACCTTCAGCTGGGTGGGCATGGTCCACTCTGGTGCCAACGACGACAAAGAGCTGATGGCGATCGACAACAACCCGGCCAGCCCGTATTACGGCCGCATCTACGTTGCCTGGATCAACTTCACCGATGCACGCATCTATTCGACTTACTCGACGAACGCCGGCGCAAGCTGGTCGGTACCGGTGGCGCTGAGCGGTGCGGGCCTCGACGTGCAGGGCGCCTGGCCCGCCGTGGCACCCAACGGCGACGTCTACGTCGCCTGGGTGCGCTGGAACCCCTACCCATCGGGCCCGATCGACATGCAGATCGTGCGCTCGACCAACGGCGCCGTCAGCTACAGCGCCGTGACCAACCCGCTGACCGGCGGCGTCAACCCGCGCGCCCAGGCACCTACCAACTCGTGTGGTCGCCCTGCGCTCAATGGCAATATCCGCTACCTGCCCTCACCCCAGATCACCCTGACGCCCAACGGTCACCTGCACGTTGTCTATGTGCGTGACCCCGATGGCTACAACGTCGGCGACGTGATCAACGTCTACTACCGGCGCTCGACCGACAGCGGCACGACGTGGGGCACGGAAGTGCAGCTCAACGACGACGGCACGACGCGTGACCAGTTCTTCCCCACGATCAGCGCCGGTCCTGGTGGGCGGGTCGTGGCGACCTGGTACGACCGGCGGCTCGACGCCAACAACCTGCTCTTCGACTATTACATGCGCTATTCGGACGACGGCGGCGTGACCTGGCTGCCCAGCCAACGCGTCAGTGACGTCTCCTCACCGGTCTACCTGGATCCGTCGTTAGCGACGTGTTACCACGGCGATTACGACCAGCAGATTCAAGACGGAGCTTTCGCCTACATCCAGTGGTCCGACGACCGCAACATCCAGGGCGGCCATCCGGATCCCGACGTCTGGTTCGACAAGAATGCGTTCAGCCCCGACTTTACAGTGGGTGCCACGCCAGAAACGCTTGCGGTTTGTGCACCGGCCAATGCCGTGTTTACGATCAACATCGGTTCGCTGGTCGGTTTCAACGCACCGGTAACCCTATCCAGCTCGGGTACACCGATTGGCACGATCCCCAGCTTTGCACCGAACCCGGTGACACCGCCGGGCAGCAGCACGTTTACGATTGGCAATACCGGTGCCGCCGCGCCGGGCGCCTACCCGCTCACCGTGACGGGTACCTCGTTGCCGCTGGTGCATTCGGTCAATCTGACGCTCAACCTGGCCAATGCAGCACCCGGCCAGGCCACGTTGACAGCCCCCGCTATCGGTGCAATCAACCAGCCGGTACGGCCCACCTTCACCTGGACGGCCGCGTCGCAGGCGGCTACGTACGATATCTGGATCGCCACCGATGGTGCTTTTAGCAACGTCGTGGCCTCGGCCAGCGGGCTGGTGGCGACGACGTATACGCCCAATGTCGACCTGAACACCAGCACCACCTACTTCTGGCGCGTGCGGGCCAACAACGCCTGCGGCAGCGGGCGCAATTCGCCGGTGTTCAACTTCACGACCGTGGCCGCACCGGGTGACTGCGGGCCGGGCAGCGTGGCCAACATCGTCTACCAGTACGGCTTCGAGGCCGGCGCCAGCGGCTGGACGTCCAGCGGCACCGGCAACAGCTGGGCCATCGTCACGGCCAACCCCCACAGCGGCACCTCGCACTACCGTGCCAATGACCCGGCTGTCGTCAGCGACCAGCGTCTGGTTTCACCAGGAGTGCTTCTCCCAACGGGCCAGAATCCGGTCATCCTCAAGTTCTGGCACGTGCCCAACCTCGAACCCAACGGCACCACGGCGTGTTACGACGGTGGCATCCTGGAAGCGACCACCAACGCCGGCACGACGTGGACGCAGGTAAGCAACCTGCTGGCAGGGGCCTATCAGGGCCCGGTCTCTGGTTCGTTTGGCAACCCGCTGGGCGGGCTGAACGCCTGGTGTGGCACGACGTCATACATCAACAGCGTGGCCGACGTCAGCAGCCTGGCGGGCACAACGGCCCAGTTCCGCTGGCGCCTTGGTTCTGACAGTTCGGTGGCCGGTGCGGGCTGGGACGTCGACGACGTCACGGTGCAGTCGTGCCAGGCAGCCGGGCCGGCCTGCTTCTGGGCCGACGTGAACTGCTCGTGCAGCAAGGGTGGCTCCATCGATACGCTCGACATCACCGTGGCGGCCACGGCCTGGCAGGCGTACCAGACCACGGGCGCCTACTCGCTGGCCAGTGACGTGAACTGCCGTACCAGCGGTGGCTGCGACGGGATCAACGATGTCCGTGACGTGCAGGCAGTGGCGTCGATGTGGGGCACGGCCTGCCCGTAGGGATTGGCCGCAGAGGAAACAGCGATCAGAGAGAGTTTTTTATGATTCTATTCAACCCGCGACACCTCGACCGTTATTACCCTGACGAGCGCTCGCGCACCATCATGCGGAGGACGGTCGACTTCTTCGAACAAAAGGGAAAACGCCGGCTCAAGGCCGATGATTACGATCACGTCTGGTATGCCGATTTTCTCGAGTTCATCGGACGGGAGGGCATCTTTGCCACCCTGCTGACCCCGGCCGGCCTGGGCGATGCCGATGCCCGTTGGGACACCTGGCGCAACTGCGAGTTCAACGAGATCCTGGGCTTCTATGGGCTGCCGTACTGGTACACCTGGCAGGTGACCATCCTGGGCCTGGGCCCGCTCTGGATGAGCGCCAATGCTGCACTCAAGCAGGAGGCGGCGCGGCGGCTGCAGGCGGGGGGCATCTTTGCCTTCGGCCTGTCGGAAAAGGAGCACGGCGCCGACATCTACAGCACCGACATGCTGCTCGTTCCTAACGGTGATGGCACGTTCGGCGCGCGCGGCGACAAGTACTACATCGGCAACGGCAACCAGGCCGCGCTGGTGTCGACCTTCGGCAAGTTTGCCGATACGCAGGAGTACGTCTTCTTCGCCGTCGACTCGCAGCACCCGACGTACGAGTGCGTGCGCAATGTGGTGGCCAGCCAATCCTACGTGGCCGAATTCAACCTGCACGATTATCCGATCAGCGAGGCGGACATCCTGTCGACGGGGCAGGAAGCTTGGGACGCCTCGCTGAACACGGTCAACATCGGCAAGTACAACCTGGGCTGGGCGTCGATCGGTATCTGCACGCATGCCCTGTACGAAGCGATCCACCATGCGGCGCACCGTCACCTCTACGGCATGACCGTCACCGACTTCGCGCACGTGCAGCAGATGTTCACCGACGCCTATGCGCGCCTGGTGGCGATGAAGCTGTTTGCCCTGCGTGCCGCCGACTACCTGCGGTCGGCCTCGCCGTCGGATCGGCGTTACCTCTTGTACAACCCGCTGGTCAAGATGAAGGTAACGACGCAGGGTGAGGAGGTGATCAACCTGCTGTGGGACGTGATCGCCGCCAAAGGGTTCGAGCGCGACACCTACTTCGAGATGGCGGCACGCGACATCCGCGCCCTGCCCAAGCTCGAAGGCACCGTGCACGTCAACATCGCGCTGATCGTCAAGTTCATGCCGAACTACTTCTTCAACCCGCTGGCGTACCCACCGGTGCCACGGCGTGATGACCCGGTCAACGACGACTTCTTGTTCAACCAGGGGCCGGCGCGCGGCCTGGGCAAGATCCGCTTCCACGACTACCAGCCGGTCTTCGACCGCTTCGACCTGCCGAACGTCGCCGTGTTCAAGGAGCAGGTTGCCGTCTTCAAAGAACTCCTGGCGCGGGCCACGCCCAGCGAGGCGCAGGTGCGCGACACCGACTTCATCCTGGCGGTGGGTGAGCTCTTCGCCCAGGTCGTCTATGCGCAGCTAATCCTGGAGAACGCCGAAATCTACCAGGTACCGGCTGGCCTGGTCGACCAGATCTTCGACTTCATGGTGCGGGACGTGTCACGTTATGCCCTGCAGCTCTACAGCAAACCGGGCAGCACCGAGCAGCAGATGGTCCTCTGCCAACGTATGCTGCGCAAACCAGTGTTCGATGCCGCACGCTTTGAGAGCATCTGGCAGGAAGTGTATGGGCTGCGCGAGGCGTATGAGATGAGGGAGGAGGGAGGAGGGAGGAGGGAGTAGGGAGTACGGAGCAGCGAGGTCTTGCCCATCCGCCGCATCGCCACCAGGTTGACCGACGACCCGTGCGCCAACGCATCGCCCAGGGCGCGCAATACTGCGTCGCGGCCAAATATCGGCTCCTGCGCCCGCAACGGTCGCCCGACAACAAACGGCGAGCCGGCCGGCGGCAAATCAGAAACAGACAGTGCACCAGGCATAATCGGGCGTCCTCATTGGGTGGATTGTTCTGCAACCATTATACCATACGGCACCAGGAGCCAATAGAACCGCGCA
>CAZXQZ010000022.1:28882-33459 GCA_964642445.1 uncultured Anaerolineae bacterium | reverse complement strand
CACCGCCTTGATGTCGCCGGTTTGCTGGTACACGCGCAGCTGGCGGTCGGCGCTGGTGCCGTGTTCGAGGATGCGGTAGATCGGATCGATGGCCTCGCGCGTGCCCAGCTCTTCGATTTGATCATCTACCAGGCGCAGCAGCTCACGGACCAGGGTGCGCGCCGGCAGCTCGACCCCTTTGCCGAAGTCAATCAGCTTACCGTCGATGCCGTGCTGCACGGCGCGGAACTTGTTCTCCTGGATGTAATCGCGCCGGTAGACGCGGAACGTGATGTTTTGCCGGCGCAGCTCCCACAGCCAGGCGACCATGGCCTGGAACAAGGCTGCGAGGGCGATGGCTTCGTCGACGCGCGTCACCATGTCGCACACACGAAACTCGATCGTGGGGAACGAGTAGTGCGGGCGTACGTCCCACCAGATCTTGGACCCGTTGGGGATGCAGCCGGTGTTGATCAGCGTTTCGATGAAGCGCTGGAAATCACCCCACGAGTCGAAGCGCTCCGGCACGCCGCTGCGTGGAAAGTCCTCGAAGACGATGCTGCGGTACGATTTGAAGCCGGTGTTGCTGCCCTGCCAGAAGGGTGAGCTGGTCGAGAGTGCCAGCACGTGTGGCAGCAGATAGCGGATCACGTTCATGCAGTCGATGGCAAAGTCGCGGTCTTCGATGCCGATGTGGACGTGCATGCCAAAGATCAGCAGGCGCTGGGCCAGGATCTGCATGTCTTGCACGACGCCCTTGTAACGGTCGAACGGCGTGATCTCCTGCTGCGACCAGTGTGAGAAGGGGTGGGTGGCCGCCGCCACGATGGCCAGGCCATGATCCTCGGCCAGTTTCACGATCATCTGGCGCTGTTTGATCAGCTCATCCTGCAGGCGAGCCACGTTGTCGCACACCGGCGTACCCAGCTCGACCATCGACTGGTGCATTTCGGGTTTGATGGCATGCTCTTTGAGGATCCCTTTTTCGACGTTCTGGGTGCCGGTATCTTCCATCAGCTCGGTGATGGCCGCCTTGAGCTCGCGCGTTGCGGGATCGATGATCTGATATTCTTCTTCGACGCCAATGGTCAGGGATGGTCGTTTCAACATGATCGTCCTCTTTTCCCGCTACTGATCGAGGCCCAGGGCCGTTTCCATCACCAGGTGGTCGACCACTGCCCGCAGGTTGCCGTTGTTATGCTCGTACACCGCCAGCTGCCGGTCGGCGCTGGTGCCGTGTTCGATGATTTCGTAGCAGTGCTCGATCTCCTCACGGCAGTTGAGCTCATCGACCATCGGATCGACCAGGCGCAGCAGCTCACGCACCAGGGTGCGCGTCGGCAGCTGCTGTTCTTTGCCAAAATCGACCAGTTTGCCGTCCAGCCCATAGCGGACGGCGCGCCATTTGTTTTCGGCGATCAAGCCGCGGGGATATGGGCGGAACTGCAAGTTGTGGCGGCGCAGCTCGATCAGCCAGGCTACCGTGGCCTGCACGAGGGCGGCGACGGCCAGGGTCTCGTTCAACGTCGTGCAGGCGTCGAAGGCGCGGAACTGCAGGGTGGGCAGCCGCCAGTGCGGGCGCACGTCCCAGTAGATCTCGCGTTCATGCCCAATGCAGTGCGTCGCCATCAGCATGTCCATGTACTGCCGGTATTCGCTCCAGGAGGCGTAGGCGTGGGGGATGCCGCTGCGCGGCAGGTTCTCCAGGAGGACGTTGCGGTACGACTTGAGGCCGGTCTTACGTCCAGCCCAGAAGGGTGAGCTGGTCGACAGCGTCAAGATGTGCGGGATCATGTAGCGCACGATGTTCATCACGTCGATCAGCAGCTCGGGATCGTCGATGCCGATGTGCACGTGGGTGCCGAAGATGAGGAGTCGCTGGGCCAGCATGTCGCGCCCGGTGACCAGGCCTTCGAGGTGCCCCGGTCGCGGGATCTGCGAGCGGCGCCAGGAGGTGATGGGGTGCGTACCCGCTGCCGCCACCACGAAGCCGCGCTCGCGGGCCAGCTCGATGATGCCCAGGCGCTGCTGCAGGAGCGATTGGCGCGCCTCCTTGATGTCCTGGGAGATGGGGACACCCAGATCCAACGAGGCGGGCATCTCGAGCTGAATCTCACCCATGGCATCCTGCTCGCGCAGCACCAGCCGATCCAGGTCCATGACGCGCGAGATGATCGATTTCAGCTCACGTGTTTCGGGATCGATGATCTGGTATTCTTCGGAGATGCCGATACTGAGGGCTGGCTTTCTGGGCATGGTGCACCTCTTTTACGTCAATCCACAACAAACGTGGGTATGGTCGATCCGCCGCCGGCGGTGACGTTGAGCAGGGTCACGGTCGACAGGCGTGTCAGGCAGCCATCGATCCGCTGGCCGTGAAAGACGAAGGGGTCACTGTCGACCAGGCGCTGGGCGATGACGACGTTGCCCGCGGTATCCAGGGCCGGGTAATCTTCGTAGGCGATTTTGACCTTTTCTTGCACAATCGACGGATCGTCGAGTGCCGAACGCAGTGCGTTCTCCCACGTGGCGGCATCGGTTTCCCAGCCAATGAGCACCCCTTTGCCGCCGTATTCGTCGTTGGGCTTGAGGACCAGCTTATCCTGGTTCTGTACGCAGAAGGGCAGCAGGTCGACCTCCTGGCCGTGGAAGAGGGTCTTGCGCTCTTCGACGACGCGTGTCCAGGGGATGTGGGCGTCGATGGCGGCACGTTCGCTGTCGTCGAAGAGATAGGCATTTCGTTCATCGCTCACGACGGCCAGGCTGGCCTTTTTGTGCAGGAGTTTGCACGTGAAGGGGTTCATCATGCAGATTTTGCCGTCGGCCAGGGCATCGATGATGGGATGATCGAGGCCGTAGCGCTGCAGGAGCTCGGTGCTGAGCACGCGTTTGTAGACGAAATCGATCGCCAGGCCGCCGCCGGCGCCGCCCGCATACAACACCCCTTTGCGGTACTCCAGGTCATCCGGTTCGACGATCACGACGGTGATGCCGTGCTGGCCCAGGTAGTCCCGGAAGAGGTGGAACTCGCTGGTCGTGGGCACCCCCTTCCAGTCGACGATCGCCATCGTAGGGAGGGCCTGGCGGTTGCCGCGCCATTGGTAATAAATGTTGAGAATGACGTCGAGGGCGTGATGGCGTGCGTACAGCGGCCGGACGGCGTACCGTTCCTGGAAGGCCTGCATGAGGGGTGTTTGCAGGAACAACTCGGCCAGGACATCGCCGTAGGCCATGGCCGCGGGGCTTTCGGCGTTGTACTCGAGATACTGCAGCGTATAATCGTGACTAAAGAACGAGTCGAGGCGCGCCGTCGGCACCGGCGTATCGTAGCCAGTGTCCAGGTGCACCAGGTATTCTTCTTCGGGCGTGAGGTGGACCTGTTGGCGCAGCGCGGGGTTGGCCATCATGGCGGCGTACACCTTGTTGAAGGCCTCGACCAGCAGCGTGGATGCGCCTTTGACGAAGGCCCATTCGGCGCGTGAGAAAAAGTGCGGGCGCAGCACCGACAGCAGCGGCCGGTCCCCGAAGAAGAGATTGCCTGCGCGCTGCCCCTCGGTCAGTGCTTCCCAGGTGGCCGTGGCCCGTGCGGGTGTGCAGAGATCGTGATAAAAATCGATGGCATCAAGGATGTTGGATTCGGTGCTCATCTCAGCCACGCACGTATTTGCCCCACGGGTACGAATCGCCCTGCCAATCACCGCTCTTGGCGCGGCGAATCACCAGGTCGGCCATCGCGTTGACCACCCATTCGAAATAGAATGGCGTAATCGAATTGACGTCCATATCGGGTGCCGGGTTCATGAAGTCGATCGCGTACGGTACCCCATCACGCACGGCAAACTCGACCGTATTCATGTCGTAACCCAGGGCGCGGTTGAGCAGCAGGGCATCGTGTACGATACGCGCACCCAGGTCGGCCGACAGGTGGGCGTGTTCGATGTGATAGCGCCGTTCGCGTGGATCGTACTTGATCGGCATCACCACGTCCTGGCCGATGCACATACAGCGCACGTAGTGATCCCACTCGATGAACTCTTGCAGCACCATGGTCAGCTGGCCGGTTTGATCGTAGGCCGCGATCAGTTCATCGATCGTATTGACCTTGTAGACGTGGCGCCAGCCGCCGCCCCAGGCGTCCTTCAGGATCGCCGGCAGGCCGATGTAGTCGGTAATGGCGTTCCAATCCAGGGGATAGACCAGGTTGCGCAGGCTTTCGGTAACGATGCCTTCGACATAATCCTTGTTGGGGAGCACCACGGTGCGTGGGCTGGCGACACCCAATTGGGTCGCCAGGGAGGCCTCGAAGAATTTGTCATCGGACGACCACATGAACGGGTTGTTGATCACGTAGGTTCCCTGCAGGACCGCATTCTTCAGATAGGCGCGGTAATAGGGGATCTCGTGCGAGATGCGGTCGATGATCACCCGATACTCGTTGGGCTCGTTCTGCATGGTGCCGCCGAGTTTGACGTACTCGGCGGTCACACCCTCGTTGCGACGGTTGACTTCTTCGATAAATGCGGGTGGAAACGACCATTCGCGCCCCACCATGACACCCACCTTCAACAGACCGGTCATGTGATCTCCTTCCATTATTC
>CAZXQZ010000022.1:0-28782 GCA_964642445.1 uncultured Anaerolineae bacterium | reverse complement strand
CACGCGTATTCCCACGCGTATTCACACGCGTATTCCCACGCGGTTCATGCGCCGCCGACGTACCAGCGGATCATTTGTTGCCAATATGGCCAATCGTGCGCCCAGCCTTCCCACACGCGCAGCGCGTGCCAGATGCCTTTGCTCCACAGGGCGTTAGAAAGATCGCGGTTGTTCTGGTAATGTGGGTCCTGGTCACCGATGGCGATGATGATATCGAGCCGCTGCAGCATCTGCAGCCGTGTGGCGTCGTGTTCGTTGGGGATGTAGTCTACCGGGTTGTTGAAATAGACATTCTCGTCGAAGTAGTCGTCGAGCATGTTGCGGATATCGTACTTCCCACTGAGGCCGATCGTGCGTCCCACCAGGTCGGGGTGGCGGAGGGCGTAATTGATCGCGTGGTATGCGCCGAAGCTGCAGCCGTGCGCAATCAGGAATGGGTTTGGGTTATGGGTCTGGGTGAAGGGTACTACTTCTTCGGTGATGTACTGGTCGTACTGGACGTGACGCTGAATCCGGCCGCTGGGATGTGCCCAGCTGCAGTAAAAACTTTCAGCATCGACGCTGTCCACCGTATAGACCTGCAGGTTGCCCTGCTCGATGTGATCTTGTAGTGCCCAGATCATGCCGCGGTCTTCGTAGTCGAAGAAGCGGCCCTGTGAGGTGGGAAAGACGATCATGCGGGCACCGGCATGGCCGAAGACCAGCAGCTCCATCTTGCGGTTCAAGACAGGGCTAAACCATTGATGATATTCTCGGTTCATACACTCCTCACTGAATCAGGATCGACGAAGGTCAAAGGAAACTCCCGTATCTGCTGGTCGAGCAGCTGTCCCCCGCGGGTGAGGCGCAGCTCCAGTTGGTAGACTGCGTCGGGCTGGGGTGGGCGGCGCAGGTGCATCGTGTGCGACAGCTCCTGATCGTGCAGCTCGATGACGGCCAGGCTGGCCACTTCGTGGCCGGTCGGGTCGATCACGCGTGCATCCAGGTCGGGATATTCGGCAAACGCACTCACGGCCACGCGTAGCCAGAGCCGCTGCAGGTCCGGATAGGGGTATACCACCGCATCCACGATGCGGACAGGATCATCTTCCCAGTTAAGTTGAATTTGCATAGATGCCGATCGGTTTAGGTTGGTGCCGTGCCGGGCGCGTGGTCAGTGACATCGCCCCTTTCTCAGCGGTTGGGTCACCACATACCTACCCGGCACCGACACCAGGGATGGCGACGGGAGTAGGTGGGAGTCGAACCCACCGCGGCCGCCTCGACAGCACCCGCCACCGGTTTTGAAGACCGGGGAGCCCACCGGGACCCATCCACCCCCACGGAGTTCTATCGATTACGCAGCGGATGATACAACCTTTTCGGTTATTCGTCAAGGCATGCAGCAGACTTCGGTAGTCACATTTTCATTCACATTTTCATTGTAACGTATCGTTCAGTGCAGGCGTCAATTACAGTAACAAACAGCCAGGTGTGGCCGGTTGGTCAGCCTGTGCTTTGGGAAGGATGGTCTCAAAATAGCCCGAATGCCGTACTGGACAAATGCCAGGAACTGTGCTAGAATCGGGTAGCTGAGCAACCTGGCCGTGGGCCGTGCTCGCTTCCCCACAGAGATAGTCTCAGATCACATAACGTTCTAGGAGGCGAAACATGATTCGTGTATCCCTATTTGGGCGGTTGGCTGCAGTTGTGGGGCTGCTGGCACTTCTAGCCGTGGCGACAGCTGCTCCAGCCATCCCCGCCCAGCCCGATGCCGGTACAATCACCACTGGTACTGCGAGTGTGTGGAATGGCCATACCTGTTCAGCCGCCGTGCCTGTGAATATTTCAGGCTTGAGCGCTGGGCTCGGTGGTTATGAGACAAAGATCGCGTGGGATCCGGCCCGCTTCAGCTCGGCTGATGCTGACGTGACGATTGCCCTCACGCCGTACCTGACGAATGGTGGCACGCGCTTCCAGACCGGTGACAGCAGCACGCCAGCTTTGAAGGCGGTCACGTCAGGTGCTGTGAAGTTTGGTGCCTATTCCTGGGGCACGAACAACCCGCCCGGTAACCTGGCGGCGGGCCAGCTGGCCACGGTGAACATCAAGCCGACCGCCACCTGTGGCTCGGCAGCACTGACGATGAGTGAAACGCAGTTGGTTGACATCAACGGCGCCCTGATCCCTCTGACGGCCCAGACCGGCAGCAACGTGAGCGTCTACAGCCGCTACGATACCAACGGCGTGCAGAGCACGATCAATGCCGGTGACGTGACGGCAGTCGTACAGCGGTTGGGCCAGGCGACGGTCAGTCCTTGCGGCACCAACTACCAGTACAATACGAACCTGGTGCAGAGCACGATCAATGCCGGTGATGTGACGGCAGTTGTGGGCAAGCTGGGCCAGACGACGACAGCTGCGTGCGTGAACTAAGTCGTGCAACGGGGAAAGACGGGCCCAACAGACTGGTCTAGAACCCGGTCTGCTCGTGCCTGAGACACTGTTGTTGTCCCGGACACGTGTCCCACCCGAAGACAATTTTGTTTGGAAGGAGCGATGACTTATGAAACTATTCCGGCTTGTTGCTGTGCTTGTGGCCGTAACCCTGTTGATCGGTGTGGTGTCCCTGGTTGGTGCATCAAGCCCAGATGGGCTCGGTAACCCCACCTTGCGTGCCCGCGCAACCGGTAATCCGAATGTGACCGAGATCATTGCCGACGGCATTACCGACGGTGGTATTCCAGGTAACGGTGCGGCCGCATTCACGATCTGGTTCACCGTGCCCAGCAATGTGGCGCTGGCTGACATTACAGCGGCTGCTGGCCCGGCATGGCTTGCGCAGAACTGCAACTTCTCGACGACGATGACTTCGCAGCCGCCAATTGGAGGACGCAATCCGGTGCAGCTGGACGGTTACTGCACCGGTGCTGCCGGCGGTCCCCGTGTGACGGGCAGCAATGTGCTGGTTGCTTCGTTGACTTTCTCGGCGGCATCGTGCAGCGCCAACCCCGGTGGTTTCCTGGTCGATCTGACGGCCGAGGGTGAAAACACCTCGCTCTTCGAGCCCGACGGCACGCCGTACATCTTCCCGGCCGGTGCCCTGACAGATGGTGGCGCCTGTGGTAATCCCACCGCAGTCACGCTGAGCAATGTCACCGCCAGCCCTGTGGCGCCAGTGGCCAACAGCATTTACCTGGCGGCGGCCGCCGCTGCGCTGTTGGGTGCAGCTGGCCTGGCCTTGCGCGGTACTCGCAAACACTGATCGGTTTCGTCTCCGTGGGGACAGGGGTAGCCCTTGCATAGGGCTGCCCCTGTTGTTTTTACGGACAAGGCTACCCTGTGGCGACTCACTGAACCATTTTGGCCCACATGAGATTGTTTTCCCGTCTGAAAAGGACTCCGTTGCATCTCACAACACACCGCATGCTGGCCGTTTGTGTGATGGTGCTGGCAGTGACTGGTCTGCTGGTGGTTGGCCGGGCTGCCCAGGCTTCACCCGGCCCGGCCACACTGCACGTCATCCCCATCGATGCCAATACATCACAGATTGTGGCACGCAACGTCGGTACCGCGCCGGGCGCCAAACCGGCGGTGGCCTGGGACGTCTATTTCAATTTCGACCATGCGTTGGCACGTCTCGAAAGCGCCGAACCAGGCCCCGTGTGGAAGGCTCTGAACTGCGGTTTCGCGACCAACATCGTGACCAACCCAGAGTACCTGCCCACACCCAACGACGTGATTGTCAACGGCTTCTGCACCACCAGCCTGCCGGTCGGTGTCAGCGGCGAAGAGATCGTGCTGGCCACGCTGAAGTGGGCCGATTGCAGAGAGGGCTTCATTGTGGACCTGCGCACCGGCACCGAAGAGTTCAGCGGCCCGGTCAGCGATATGTTCGACGCCGCAGTCGACCCCTACGAGTTCGCCGAGGACGAGTTGTTCGACGGCGGCGCGTGTGGCGACACGACGACCGGCGTGCAGACCAAACTGGACAATCCAGTTGCCCAGCCGTCGCCCTTGCTGACGTCAGCACCCCTGCTGGCAGCCGCGGCCGGCACGGTGTTGGTGCTGATCGTGGCCGCGTTCGCACTTGTGCGGCGCCGTGTGCGTTGAGCTGCGGCAGCACCCCCCAATCAGGCAGCGTTGTCCTGGCGAGCAGGCACCCGTCATGATGGCAGTACGTTCTTTGTTGGCCCACAGGAGAGCTTGAAGAGGAGAGGATAACCATGTTCGTACGACGCTTTGGCCTGGTTGCGGTCCTGGCCCTGCTGCTGCTGAGCATGCTGACCGGCCTGGCCGGTGCCGCCGGCGCAACTGTGACCTTGAGCCCGCCCGACCAGCCGGTCGCACCGGGGAGCGAATTCGCCACTTCCGTGATGATCCAGGGTGGCGATGCTGTGCTGGGCTTTCAGTTCGATGTGGTCTTCGACGCCGCCATGGTGGAGTTGACTGGCTTCGAGCTAGGGCCCTGGTTGGGCAGCACGGGACGGAGCCCGGCACCTCTCGGCCCGGCACCCAGCCGCAGTGGCTCGGGTGCCACCGTGGGCGGTTATACCTTGGGCTCGGCCGAAACGCCGGGTGCAAGCGGTGATGGCCTGCTGGCCACGCTACGCTGGAAATCGAAGGGCACCGGTGATACCGAGCTCAAACTGGAGAACCTTCAGCTGGCGGGGGCCAATGGCACTGCGCTCGAGGGGCAAATTGGTGGCGAGCCTGTCAAGTTGGCGTTTGGTGGGAACAGTGCTGGTAGCCTGCCGTCCAACTATGTCCTGCCTGTGGTCATCATTGGCGGTGTCCTGCTTGTGGCGTTGGTGGGGTATTTCCTGCTGGCGCGACAACGGCGCACGAACGTCTGACCAGGAAAAAAGGGGCTTGCAGATCGCAACGCGGTCTGCAAGCCTATCATGTCCGAGTTGCTGGCCCCAAATCGGGCCTGAAGGCTAGCTACCAGTTCGACACATCGTCATCGTCGATGTCGTCGCCCCAATCTTCGTCTTCATCCTCGTCGTCTTCCAGCTCGTCTTCGTCTAGCCAGTCGTCGTCCTCATCCAGATCGAGGTCGATGTCCTCATCGTCCCAATCTTCTTCTACCGCTTCTGCTTCAATCTGGCCCACTTCTTCGTACGTCAGGCAGTATCCTTCTTCACTCAGCCGAATGGTTTCGGCACCACACATACCTTCGTCCCAATTGCCGCAGTCTGACAGGGGACAGATAATTTTGGTCATTTCAGCAGTCTCCTTCTGGCTCCCATGATATCGAGGGATTAGCACGACATGAATGAATGACAGGGTGCGTACAAAATAAGGTCTAACAACCGTACGCGACCCCATAGATGAAGCGGGCGCGGCGAACGGCCTGTTCAGTCATCGCTAGCACTGCTTTGTGTCACCATCTCTTCTTCGTCCTCGAAGTCCTCGTCATCATAATCGATATCGTCGAAGTCTTCGAAGTCATCTTCTTCGTATTCAAAATACTCGAAAGCTTCAGCAGGTGATTCGCACTCAGGACAGAGGTCTGGTCGCTTCTGCCCTGGTGCCACATACCCGCATTCCATGCATTCCCACTCACCCATGGATGGGAGTTCTCCTTTGTCGAAAATCGGGCGCAGTCGATGTGCCCAACCCTATCATCGGCCAGGCTGTGCACCCGTTTTGGGTTATTCTGCCCCGTCGACGTGGCACCTGTCCAGGGGAAACACCTGGTGACTGTGCCGGTAGAGCGCCGCTGCCGCACCATGCGACCGGCAGTCCACTCATGTGAACTGCCGTGCCACGGAACGCCTGTCTCAGAGCCTGTCTGAGTCACTGCCCCCAGGCGCCTCATTGCGGCGAATTCCGGCCATTTTGCAGGAAGTGATTCTTCTACATGCCCCTAGATCAGTCGCGCTCGTCGTAGGACCGTTTTGGTTTGCGGGCGTTTGGTCCTGTTCGACTACCGCGCGAGTAGACGGCGTAATCGACTGGCACCTCATTCCAGCCATCGTCACGTCCGCGGCTGCGCCGCACACCTTGACGGCCTTTGCTCCGCTCACGCTCGCGTTCGAGTTGTTCATCACGGGAGCACAGACGGCACAGGTAAACGTCGGGTTGTTTACTTTCGATTTGCCGCCCACATCGTTCGCACATGCGACGCCGCGGTCGCTCGGTCATACCCCTGCTCCTCCACAAACACACACGACTGGGTGCCGGCACCCAGCGGTCGTACGGTAGGCGGCTGGCCGAATTCGCGACAACCTGACCGCACGCCATCTGAGCTGTGGCACCAGACCAGCGCAAAACTGCCCGCATTTTACTCCCATTATTGCGCCCTGTCAGGCAGACAATTGGTGAGATTTTGGTGAGTGGATAACGAGCACCTTCATTGCAGGGCCATTGTAACCGCTTTGTCTGAATTGTCAAACGCTTCAAGATGCCGGGGAAAATCGCAAATCTGGGGCACGGCACAAGTCCTTGCAGGCTTCTCTCTGCGATTGTGTTACGATGAGCTGCCGGTAACCCACGGCAGGTGCAGGTCGTGGATGACGTGAACGTAAGTCTGCAAGGCTTCGCTGCCAGCATCGCTGAGGGCATAGGTCCCGTGCCGCACACGCGCAAACCAGCCGTAATGATTGTGCTGCAGAATCTTGCCGCTGCGGTGGATGCCGGTGCCGCTCCGCACCTGTGCGACGGTGGCAGGCTGGTGTTCCAGCAGATAGCGGGCAATTGCCAGTGCATTCTCCCGATACGCCGTGACAATGGGCTGCTGCGTGCTGCCACCCACGTTGTGATCGCCTGAGCGGTGATGAAACTCGCGCAGCACGGCACGCCGTTTGCGGCGGTTGCGGCGCACCTCGGGCAACTGCGGCTCGATGATCACCTCCACCCTACCCGGTGACTGCCCCAGGTCGACGGTGATGAGCCCCAAGCCGAGCTGGCTGCACAGGCGTTGGATGGTGCGCCACCGTCGTTGGGGCCGGCGGCAGTGTGCGCGATCGACCGCCAGATAGACCGTGTCACCCAACTGCTGACGGTCGATGCCTTGCAGAACCAGGGTAAGATTGAAGCTGGACTTCATCTCAACCAAAACCAGGTCTTCGTCACGCACCGCAGCCAGGTCACAGCCGTTCACTTCGCTGCGCACGACAAAGCCCTGTCCTTCGAAAAACTGTTTGATTGGTCCGTAGAGTGCTGTCTCACGTACTTTCGGCATGCGCTCGATTATAAGGCCGCCGCTGCCCCGATGCCAAATCGATCAGAGATGCAAATTTGCCAAGTTGGTTCCTTCGGCGTAAGATGCACGATGCAGTGAGCGCCTGTGATCAAGACGGGCTGCAACTGACCTGGAATCTACGTGGGAGAGAAACACTATGAAGAAAGTCCTCGTGTGGCTGCTGCCGCTGACCCTTATCGCCATCGTGGCGTTCATCGTACTGCGCAAGCTGATGAGCCAGGAACAGACGGTCGACTTGTCGGGGGCGACCGGTCCTGGCGGATGGGAGTCGCAGGAGATCGACGAATCACAGCTGGGGGGCGAGGTCAGTCCCGATCTGCTGCGCATCCTGGTTTGTCCGCTGGACAAAGGCCCGCTGACATTGAGTGCGGACGGTAAGTGGCTCATCAATCCCCGCAATGGCTATCGTTATCCGATTCGCGATGGCATCCCGGTGATGTTGATCGATGAAGGACGCAAACACCGCGACGACAGCCTGATCACTGCCACGGGTGTTGATCAGTAAAGGCGCGTCGGAGAAAATTCCGACACCTGCTTCACACATGACCATGCCCGACTGGATGCACGTTCGTTACGAACCGACGCGCGACGCTGTGCGCCTGGCAGACAGCGAGCGTCGGTACCTGCGTACCCGCCTGCAAACCCTGCAGAGCCGGCGCTTACGCGAGACTCACCAGGACCTGGCACAGAATCCACGTTATGCAGCGCTGGCCGAGTTCTTTTTCGAGGACATCTACGGCCCGCAAGAGTTCTACGAACGGGATGCCCGGTTTCGCCAGCTGTACAGCAAGTTGGTCGCCATTGTGGGCCCACGACCGCTGGAGCTGATGCGTGAGGCCATCGAGCTGGTCGAGTTGACGGAGGTATTGGACGACTACCTGCTCGATGTCCTGGTCTTACACGGCAGGGCGTACGCGTTGACGCTCGAGAATTACGAATGGGCCTATCGCGTGTGCGACAACTACCAGGCGCGCGTCGAACAGATCGAACGAACGGGGGCAACACTGCGTGCCGTGAGTGAGCTGGGCCGGCTGCCGTTGATCGACCTGCAATTGAATGCCCTGCGGCTGCCCGCAAGACGCCTGGGCTGGCAACCAACGCTTGATTTCCTGGTTCGCGGCTACAAGGCACTCCGCCGTGCGGGCAATATCGAGCCATTTATCGCGACGATCGAAACGCGCGAAATGGCCCGGCTGGCACGCATCTTTGCATCCACCCATCAGTGAGCCAACCACGATCCATGATCAACCTCACGCATCCGCTCGTTTGTCCATCGTGTGGCCACAGCCATACCGGGTATCCGCCGGGTGGACGCTGTGCTGCCTGTCAGGCCGACCTGCGGGCAGTCATCCGGACCCGGGCCCAGGCCATGACGGCCACACCCAATGACCCGCTGGCCCAGGTGATGCAGGCGCGCGGCTGTCACGCGTTGATTGTCGTGTTGTTGTTGAGTGTCGCCACCACAGTCGCCGTGGTGTTTCTGCCGGTAGGGGCTACGATCAAGGGCCTGAGCGCAGCCTGTGTGATGTTTTCGGTGGCGTTTGGGGCGGTGCGGTACGGCGGGGCCGCGCTCCAGGCTACCTCCACCGGTCAGCAGAGCATGCGCCTGCTGGGCAGCACATTTGTCCAGATGCTCGTCTACCTGGGTGCAGGGCTGTGCGCATTGGCCGGCGTGGTGCTGGCCTGGATTGGCTTCGCAAGCTTGTTAGGCTGAGCCCTCAGCTCTTTGGCGCGTTCAAACGATCTTTGACAGTGGCCACCAGCGCTTCGGCGTGCAGATCGGGCAGGCAGAAGCAGGGTGCGCCCATGGCATCGGCCAGGCTCTGCGCCAGGCCCCGATCGAACGCCACGTGCTCCATGTTGATCACGACGGCCCGCAGATTGTTTCCCTTGATCAGGCTGGCCATGCGCATGGCCTCTTCTTGCGGTGGCATGCCGGTGATAGAAACGTTGCCCGCACCATCGGTGAGCAGGATGATCAGCGGCATGACCTCGGCGTTGCGCTGGCGCGCTGCGACACACACTTCGTAGGCCAACAGCAAGCCGCTGCTGAGTGGCGTCTTGCCACCCACGGGAATATCGCGCAGAGCGCGCTCGGCCAGGTCCACACTTGAAGTGGGCGGCAGGACCAGGCGCGAACGATCCTTCTGAAAGACGATCAGCCCCACCTGATCGCGGCGTTGGTAGGCATCCATCAACAACGACAGAATCGCGCCCTTGGTTGCTTCCATGCGTTCGGAGGCGGCCATCGACCAGCTGGCGTCCACTACGAACAGGACCAGGTTGGAGGCGCGGCGGACCCGGACCTTTTGTTGGATATCCTGGCGGGCCACGGCAAAGGCGACGTCACGTTCGGCACGTAGCTCGGCCCGGTCTCGCTGGAAGGGCGCAGCGGTGCGTATCGTGGCATCGAAGGCAATGTCGGTCGGTTTCTGGTGCGCAGGTCGGGCTTTGATGTACCGACCGCGCTTGCGGTCGGTGCGAGTGAAGGATCGTTTGCCGGGCTGCCGGCGTGCCAGCCGGTCGAGGGGTGTGTCCAGGCGTTTGGCGCGAAACGCATCCCCAATCTTCACCGGGCGCCCGGTGGGGGCTGAGTCTTTCTGTGCAGAGGTGATCTGGTTGGATGCCAGGTCTGGCACACCCGATGCGCCCTGGGGTGTGCCTTCGTCTTGCTCGGAACCTAGCTCATCTTTTTTTTTACACTGGGCATCGAGGTGGGGGTATCGCCCGTTTCGTTCTGCTCTTCCGACGGCCCTAATTCGGCTCGTACCTGGCGCAGCCGCTCCTCCAGCTGGCGCGGTTCCAGGGCTGAATCCTGGAACGGCGCCTTCTTCATGCGGTGCGGTAGGGCCAGCTCAGCTGCCAGCAGGATATCACGATCGGTGATGCTGAGCCGGCCCTCGTAAGCGGCATTGGCGCGGGCCGTTTTGAGGATCGCAATATCGGCCCGGTGACCGTCCACTCGAAAATCGGCGGTCAGCTGGGCGATGGTATAAAGGTCGCGGGCGGAATAGGCCACCAGCGGCAGCCGGTTGCGTGCCTGCTCGATCTCGGTCGTCAGGTGATGCTCCTGGAAATCCCACTTCTCGCGGAATCCGTCTGGGTCCTGCTCGAATTCGATACGTCGTTTGAGGATTTCCACACGCTGGTTGGGATCGTTGATGCCGCGCATGTCGACACACAACGCAAAGCGGTCGAGCAGCTGCGGCCGCAGGTCACCCTCTTCGGGGTTCATGGTGCCGACCAGAATGAAACGGGCCGGGTGTTGGAAGGAGATGCCTTCGCGTTCGACGACATTCACCCCCATGGCGGCCGAATCCAGGAGCAGGTCCACCACGTGATCGTCCAACAGGTTGACTTCGTCGACGTAGAGCAGGCCGCGGTTTGCAGCCGCCAGGATACCGGGCTCGAAGTGGCGTTCGCCGCGTTGAATGGCACGTTCGATGTCCAGCGTACCGACTACCCGGTCTTCGGTGGCACTGACGGGCAGGTCGACAAAGCGGGTGCGCCTGATGGCCGAGGGGAGTACCTCACCTGCTTCCAGCCGGCCGCGGCAGTTGTCGCACAGCACGTCGGGGCGGTTGGGATCGCACTGGAACGGGCAATCTGCCACGACCTCGATCTCGGGCAGCAGATAGGCCAGGGCACGCGCGGCGGTCGATTTAGCCGTACCGCGTTCGCCGCGAATCAGGACACCGCCAATGCGGGTGCTGATAGCATTCAGAATCAAGGCCCGACGCATGCGATCTTGACCGACAATGGCCGTGAAGGGAAATATCGGTGCCGGCATAGGCTGTTCGTTCTACTCCACAAACTGCAAGGGGCGAATCCCCATGTAATTGGTTCCGGCTGTCAGCGTACGCAGGATCGTTTCGGGCAGTTTCCACGGCAGGTGTTCGTGCAGCTCATCGGGACTCAATGGCTCGTTGTTATTGGCCAGAAAGACGCGAAACACGGCCGTAGTCAGCGGCAACCGGTTGTGAATGTAGTCAGGCTTGCGAGCACAGAGGGTGCGCAGGCACTGCCACAGGGCATCGGTACGCTTTACCTCTGCCGTCTCAGGATCGATCCAGTCGACCATCTCCGTATTGCGGTGGTCGGGAAATCGCGAGCGGCACTCTTCGCACAACTGATCGCGCAGCGCGAGCCGGAAGTTGCGATTACCTTCTTCCCACCAGCGGAAATCGATGTGAAACTTGGTATCTACGGTTGGAACTACCCAGGTTGTCATCTGACTCTCACCCTCTTCCTAGGCCCGGTTCGCCAGGGACCAGTAGCCGCCGCCCACGCTGCGCACGCTGGTGTCGGTGGCCAGGCTGGCAAAAATCGGCCCTGGCGGACAGCGACGCACCATGTTGACTGCACTGTAGACAGTTTTTGCGTGAACGGTGCCCTGCGGGCTCAAACCGACCAATTCGCGGGTGACGTGGCGCACCAGCTCGGGGAGGGGAAGCGACCGCTCGTCGATCTGCAGCCGCACTTTGTCCAGCGCCTCGCGTGACGCTTCACCCACGGCCAGGTATTCATCGTAGTCACTGGACACAGCCTGTTTCAGCAGCTGGAAGGTCAGCTCACCCTCCCGCTCGTCGGCCACACGGATCCACTCACGGCGCATACGGCGCGGCCGGAAATCGACCACGTACTCCAGCGGCTCGCGCGTGCGTTCCAGGGTTATGAATGATCCCACCGGCAGCTTGTGCTGCTCCAGCCAGGCACCAACGCCGGCGATGTAACGACCCTCGTGGTTCACCCAGGCCGGGAAGCGCGCGCCCCAACGCCCATCGATGAGCGTAATCATGGTGCGTGTGCCCTGGCCCGCCGGAAAGAGGCTGCGTGCCCGGCTGCTCAGCGGCAGGGTGCCCGAGCGCAGGTGGGGATAAATCAACATGATCGTCGTGCTGGGCACCAGCATGGGCGTATCCACTACCAGGGCATCGGTGGACCATTCGTCGTCCAGCTCCCATTCCAACTGCAGCAGTTCCACACCCAAGACCAGCCGGTCGTAAGCAGTCGGACGATAGTGCAGGATTTCCGGCGTGGCGTAGGATTCGACTGGCTCCAGGCGCCGCAAATACCAGGCCGATTCATCGCCGCTGCCCACGTCGTCGAAGCGGCCATCGCTACGCAGTGCCGCGTTGACCGAGACACGCCGAATGCGCTCAGGCACCTCGGTCGGCAGGTTCATTTCGGTCAGGAGATCGGTCGTCGACACGGGCTGCGCTTTGACCTCGATGATGGCCTCGGCGATGTTGAGCAGTCCGACGTGGATGTCAACCAGCATATCGCGCAACAGCCACAGGCCCTGCTCTTGTACGAACGCCGGCTGAGCGCTCTGTGTCAGTGCAGCGTACACCGTGTTGCGAATGGCGGACCCATACATGGTATACAGGTCACGCGGTGAGTGAGAATGTTCGCTCCCGGCGATTCCTTCGCCATCCCCCCGGCTCAGCCGGTGTGCCACCTTCAGGTCGGCCGCAAACTCGCGTGGCGTGCCCTCCCCTTCGATCTGCACGCGGACCACCATAAACTCCCCATGTTCGGGATTGTGACCGGGCCGGATGCCTACAACGGTGCCGAGGGCGTAATCGAACAGGGGAAAGACCAGCTGCTGACCCACTTCGTAATGTTTGCTGGGTTGATAGATTTCGCCCCGGTTGAGCTCGCTCTTGATCTTGTTTTCTTCGCGCTGGCAGCGGAAGACGATCAATGCATAGAGGAGGTCATCCATGCTCTGCGGTTCGTCCTTTTCAAGGATGGTCCCGGCCAGATAGTCCAAATCCTCGGCATTGACCTTGAATGATTCTTGCCAGTACGCGGCAGTTTGGGTGTTTCGTCGCATCAAAACGCGATGCCTCCTCGGTCGCTGGTAAAGTCCTCTTTCCGAATACGCTTCAACTGCATCATTTTATCAGTTCGTGCGCCCTTTGACAAATGCGCTGCAATCTGTTTGATCGCTTTGTCAAGCACAGACAACGTTGGTATAATGTGGGGCAAGATGAGGTTACGACATCCCAGGCACCTTGAACGCCACCATACACAACGGAGATCCTGATCAATGCCCACACCTGAATACGATGACCCCAACGAAACCACGCCTGGCTCGACGAACAGTTGGGATGATGACGAGCGCTGGAACCCGGCCGCTTTTCAGAGCTCAGACGCACCGCCGTACGATCCGGACGAGACCGCGGACGACAGCCCGCTTGGCGTCGAGGATCCGGTCCATGATCCCATGACCGAGGATGCATGGGAAACTGAAGAGCAGGCGCCGCCGCCCCGTCGCAGTATACTGCCGTGGGTCGCCGGCGGTGTTGTGATTGCCCTCATTGCGCTGGCCCTTATCTGGGGCGCCAGCGGTGTGGGGCGCAGCGAACCGACACCCACACCCGTTGCTACCCTGCCGTCCGTCTTCCGCACGACGGTTACGCCCACGTTGGTTTCACCCCTGGTGCTGACTGCCACGGTGGCGGTGAGTGAGACGCAGGCACCGGTCGTGCCGGCGGGCCCGATCGCCGCCGGTGTCACCGTGCGTGTGATCAACTCGGCCCCGGAAGGTGTCAGCTTACGGGCTGGCGGGGGCACCAACTACGCTCGCCTCACCACCTTGCAGGATGGGATGCTGCTGACCGTGCTCGAGCCGCCCGCCGGGTTCAATGAGGCCTACCCATCGCCGGCCGATGGGTACACCTGGTGGCGGGTGCGCATGGAAAATGGCACGATCGGCTGGATTGCCGACAACTGGCTCGAAGTCGCAAACTAGTAACAGAGACAGCATTTTCATCGGCACCAGGGAGTGAACGCGGGTGAGTCTTATGGCGGGTGAAACGGTCGCGGCGCGGGCGGCAGGCCTGCGCCGTGCCCTGAATTATTACGCATACCGATATTTTGTCGTGGACGATCCGGCTATCAGCGATGCCGAGTACGACGCGCTGCTGCACGAATTGGCGCGGCTCGAAGCCACGTACCCCGACCTGGTGACGCCCGACTCACCGACGCAGCGGGTGGGCGGCACAGTGGCCGATCGTTTTGTGAAGGTTCGCCACCCGCAGTCCATGCTGAGCCTGAGCAACGCGTTCGAAGTGGAAGAGCTGCGAGCCTGGCGCGATCGCCTGCTGCGCCTGCTGCCTGAAAGTGCCGCTGCCGGGCTGGCCTACGTCGTCGAGCCAAAAATCGACGGCCTGACGGTGGTGCTACACTACGAGCAGGGCCGTTTTGTGCTGGGAGCGACGCGTGGTGACGGCAGTGAGGGTGAAGACATCACCGCCAACCTGCGCACCGTGCGTGGGCTGCCGCTGCTGATTCCGGCCGACCCGCAAGCGACCCTGGCGGCCCCGTCGCGCCTGGTGGTGCGCGGTGAAGCCTACGTCACGGTCCATGACTTCGAGCGCTTCAACGCCCAGCAAGCGGCGCACGAGGGGCGCACCTACGCAAACCCACGCAACTTCGCCGCAGGTTCGCTGCGCCAGCTCGATGCCACCATCAGCGCTGGACGCCCCCTGCGCCTGTGGGCCTACCAGGTGGTCAACCTGGAAGGGGGACCGCCGCAGACGACACAGTGGGCCGCACTCCACTACCTGCGTGACCTCGGCTTCCCGGTGATCGAACTGGGCGGTCCCATCCGTCGGTTTCAGGACTTCGAGCAGCTCGTCGACTACGTCGTCGCCTTCGAGACGCTGCGCCAGGCGCTGCCCTACGAAACCGATGGCCTGGTGATTAAAGTCGATAACCTGGCGCTGCACGAAGAACTGGGTGCCGTGGGCAAAGAACCACGCTGGGCGACCGCCTACAAGTACCCGGCGCGCGAAGCGGTGACCCGCCTCCTGGACATCGCGGTCAACGTCGGCCGCACTGGCACCATCAATCCGTACGCCGTGCTGGAACCCGTGGCCGTGGGCGGCGTCATCGTGCGCAATGCCACGCTGCACAACGCCGATTACATCGCAGAGCGTGACATTCGGGTTGGCGATTACGTGGCCGTCAAGCGTGCAGGTGAAGTCATTCCGCAGGTACTGCGGCCGCTTGTCGAGCTGCGTACCGGCAGCGAGCAGGTGTGGACTATGCCCACGCACTGCCCGGTGTGCAGCGAACCCATCCAGCGCGCGCCAGATGAAGTTGCCTACTACTGCGTCAATAGTGCCTGCCCTGCCCAGCTGGTGCGTGCCATCGAGCATTTTGTTTCGCGCGGCGCCATGGATATCGAAGGGTTTGGCATTCGCCAGGCGGAGCAGTTCGTCGAGCTTGGCCTGATTCGCAGCCTGGCCGATGTCTACTACTTGCACGAGCACGAGGCAACCCTGCTGGCCATGGAAGGCTTTGGCGACAAGCGGGTGAATAACCTGCTGTCTGCCATCGAAGCCTCCAAACAACGCCCGTTTGCCCGCCTCCTGACGGCCCTCGGCATCCGCGGCGTCGGCTCGGTGGTCGCTGCGACCCTGGCCTCCCATTTCGGCAGCATCGATGCGTTGATGACCGCGCAGGCCGAGGACTTTGCCCAGGTCAGCGGCATAGGTCCGGTCCTGGCCGCCAACGTGGTGGACTGGTTCAGTCATGCACCCAACCGGCAGGTCGTGGCGCGGCTGCAGGCGGCCGGTCTGGTCCTGGCCGTACCCGCGGCAGCGGCAGCGGCCACTGCGTCGCAAAAACTGGCCGGCCTGACGTTTGTCATCACCGGGACGCTGCCTGGCATGAGCCGCGAGGAGGCCCGGGCCCTGATCGAAGCGCACGGCGGTAAAGTCACCGACAGCGTGAGTAAGAAGACCAGCTATCTCCTGCGCGGCGAAAATCCGGGCAGCAAGGTTGATAAGGCGGCACGCCTGGGTGTGGCCGACATCGGCCTGGACGGGCTGCTGGCGCTTGTGCAAGCCTGATCCCAAACAACGGATGTGAGGTCGTTGTGCCAAACGATACCAGCTTACACTACACGGAGTCGATTCGCCTGGAAGGGCACATTATCGACTCTTTCATCTTGCCGCGTACCATGGACATCATCATGGATGCGGGCGGCAACTTCGACATTTTGGAGATCTCGGTCGGAACGCACAAGCTGGCCCCCAGTTTTGCGCGCTTGAAGGTTTTTGCCGACAGTCCGGAGCAGATGGATGCCATCTTGACGGCACTGCAGGAGTTTGGCGCACAGCTGGAAAACAGCGGTGATGTGTTGCTCACGCCCGCTCCCGCCGACGGTGCTCTACCCGATGGCTTCTATTCGACGACGAACCTGCCCACCGAAATTCGCTGGCATGGACGCTGGCAGCCGGTCGCCGGCACCGAAATGGATCTCGTCGTCGTGGTCGATCCGCTGACCGGCAAGGCACACAACGTGCCGATCAACGAGGTTGTCGCGGGCGACATGATCGTGGTCGGACATGCCGGCATCCGTGTGCACCCGCCGCAGCGCGAACGCGAACAAGAAGTCTTCAGCTTCATGCGCAGCGAGGTCTCGTCGGAGCGCCCCAACAAGCTGGCCATAGCCCAAATTGCACGCACCATGCGTGCCGTACGCGAGGCGGGACACCGCATCTGTTTTGTGATCGGACCGGCCGTGATCCACAGTGGTGCTGGTCCGTACATGGAGCGGTTGATCCGCAGCGGTTACGTGCAAGTGCTTTTTGGCGGCAATGCGATTGCGGTGCACGATGTCGAATCGCAGCTGTTTGGCACCTCGCTGGGCATCAATTTGCACAACGGCCTGCCGGTGCCGGGTGGACACAGCCATCACATGCGTGCGATCAACGCCATGCGCCGTGCCGGCTCGATACGCGACGCCGTGGCGCGCGGTCAGCTGCGCTCCGGCGTCATGTACGAGGCCTACCAGGGCGGTATCGATGTCGTCCTGGCTGGCTCGGTGCGCGATGACGGTCCGATGCCCGACGTCATCATGGACATCAGCGAGGCGCAGCGCCAGATGCGCGCCGCGCTGCACGGCGTCGACATGTGCATCATGCTGGCCACGATGCTGCATTCGATTGCCACCGGCAACCTGCTGCCCAGCCATGTGAAGGTGGTGGCGGTCGACATCAATCCGGCCACTGTGACCAAACTGGCCGACCGCGGCTCTTTCCAGGCCGTCGGTATCGTCACCGACGCTGAGCTCTTCCTGCGCGAGTTGGTGGAAGAGCTGGACCTGGCTGAGTGAGGTGAACGACTTATGCTCGATCCGCACTTTCATCCCGAGCTGATTGCCACCACGGTGTTCATTGCTCCGAATGCGGTCATCGTGGGACAGGTCACGATTGGCCCCGAATCGAGCGTGTGGTACGGCAGTGTGCTGCGCGGCGATGTCAATTCGATCACGATCGGTGCCCAAACCAACATCCAGGACGGCTCGATCCTGCATGTCGACGGAGACAAACCCCTGCGCATTGGCGACCGGGTCACGTTGGGGCATGCAGCACTGGTGCACGGGTGCACGGTGGAGGATGACGTGCTCATCGGTATTCGTGCCACCGTTCTGAGCGGTGCGCATATCGGGACCGGCTCGCTCATCGGCGCCGGAGCTATCGTTACGGAAGGTATGGTGGTTCCGCCCCATTCGCTGGTCCTCGGTGTGCCTGGCAAGGTGCGGGGCGAGGTCTCGCCCGCCCAGGCCGCGATGATCCGGCGCGTGGCGCAGGCCTACGTGCATCACAGCCGTGTCTACCTGGCGACCGCTCGCGGCACGATGTCCCGACTTCAGGAGGCCTGAAGGGCACGCAATGTGCGCGGGCCCCTTCACCCAACGGAGCTTCTAACTTGAGCGATCACGGTAACCACAACGATCCCGGTGACCCGTCCGCGGCCGGTTCTGTGCAGGGACGGGCCCTGGGCCAACGCAGCCGCGCCGCGGAGGATGCGGGCGACCTGGCCCTGGCGCTCGAGCTCAACCAGGCGGCGGCAGTCGCATTCCTGGCTGATGGCGATGCGCCCGGTCTGTTGATTGCGTTTCGCAGCCGGGCTTTTCTGCTGCTCAAGTTGGGTGAGGTCGAAGCCGGCCTGAACCAGGTGGCGCGTGCGTTAGGCCTGGCATTGCAGATGGAGCCAGCCTACGTACTGCAGACGCTCGACCAGGTGGTAGGCCTGGGCAGCTACCTGGCACGCGAGCATGCGGCCGATCTGCTGACCCTGTCGGCAGCGCTGCATGGCACCATCGACCACGTCAGCGCGCAGCGCGGCGATTTTCCCGCTGAGCTGGTGGGACCGGTCGAGCTGGCGCGAACGCTGGGCAACATTTACGGCGCCCGCGGGCTGCTTGGTCTGTACCTGGCCGGCGTGGAGCCGCTGACGGAGACGGAGGTGGCGCAGCTGGCCGCCGACGCGCTGACCCAGGCCTGGGCGGTCGATGCCCTCAGCCGCCAGCAGTGGGGTGTGGTGACCTGGCTCAAGACGTGGATGATCGAACAAGGGCTACCGGTCGACGAATGAGTGCCAACCGCGTGACGGCAGCCGTGATCCAGTGGCGCTTTGCCTGGGCAGTCGCCGGCGATGCCTGGGAAGGGCTGTGGTCGTCCCTGGTAGGCCAGGCGGTGGCGGGTGGTGCACAGCTCGTGGTCCTGCCAGCGCACAGCGGTGATGCATTGCTGGCCCGCCAGCGTCCCGAACTGGCCTCCCTGACGCGACGGGACGGCCTGGCGCAGGCCTGGCAGACCATGGCTCCTGGCATCGACCGGCGCACCCAGGGTCAGGCCCTGCAGCAGGCCTACATCGGAACATTTGGCCGCCTGGCCGCACGACACGGCGTCGTGCTGGCGGCCGGTTCGCTGCTGCTGCCCGACGCCGAGGGTGCACTGTACCACCAGGCATTCCTGTTTGGTGCCGATGGTGACATCATCGGCGTGCAGCGGGCAGCTCACCGTTCACCAGCGGAGCGGGCGATGGGTGCAGCCGGCGGCGATCGGCTCGACGTTTTCGAGACGCCGGTGGGTGCCCTGGGCCTCGTCGTCGGCGAGGATGTGTACTATCCCGAGGTGGCCCGTATCCTCACGCTGCAAGGCGCCGAGGTGTTGATTGCATCGACCCTCCGGCGTTTTGCGGGCGAGGCGGGGCTGCTGGCCGGACTCTGGCGCGACGTGCAGGGCAACCAGGTGTTCGGCCTGGAAGCGTGCCTGCTCGACGAAGACGATGTGCCCGCGCAGAGCCTGGGTTCGCACATCCTGGGCCCGGCTGAGCTGACCGACGATCAGCGCGGCGTGTTGGCGGCTGCATCGTCCGGCGGTACGGGTGAGGTTGTCCTGGCCGACCTGGACCTGGCTGCGCGCCAGCACGTCCTGGCGCGCTATGACGTGACGCGCTATTTCAATCGTCCGCTGTATGCCGGCCAGCTGCTGGAAGCGTACCCGTGAGCGGGGCCGATCGCATGCGCCAGCAATTGGGACGGCTGATTTTGTGGTGGCGCTCACAACCTGGGCGGGTGCAGGCTGCGCTGCATGACATGGCCCTGCCGCAGGCGACCAGCGAACCGTCGCTGAGCCAGGTCACGGTGGCGGCGGTACAGATGCGTTTCGACCTGATGCCCAGCGCCGCGGCCTATGCCCGGCACGTGGCGCGGCTGGCGGGGCAGGCGGTGCTGCAGGGGGCGCAGTTCGTCTGTTTTCCAGAATATACGGGTGCCTGTCTGGTGGGGCTGCTGCCGGGTATCACCCAACTGGCCAACGATACTGGCAACGACGGCCGCACCCCCGGCCTCGAAGACACCCTGGCCGGGATGGGCATCACCCTCGGCGACCTGCTGCGTTACGTGGGACCCGCCGCCTGGCGGGTTTTTGATACGACGGCGCGGATCGTGGCTCGCCGCTGTAACATCTACTTGATGGCGGGGACTCTGCCGGGCCCCACGCGCGATGGTAAGTTGTTCAACACCGCGCACCTCTACGGGCCGGATGGTCAGTACATCGGCGCGCAGTCCAAACTGCACGCCTATACCACCGAACATGCCTGGCTGGACGTTGGACAACGGCTGCACGTTTTCGACCTGCCGTTTGGGCGGGTGGCGATGCCCGTGTGTATGGACTATACGTATTGGGAAACGGCGCGCCTGGCATCGCTGCTGGGCGTCGACATCCTGGTCAACCCCTCGGCCGACGATCACGGCGACAGACCCTGGCTGCAGGCGCGCGGCACACGCAGCCGCGTGCAGGAAGCTCACGCCTACGGCATTCAAGTCAACATCGTCGCGCCACGGTTTGGACTCAACTGGTCTGGGCGCAGCGGCGTGTTTGCTCCGCTCGGTTTGCTGCCGCCGGAGCAGGGTGACACAGTGGTTCAGGCGGCGGATCCCTGGGAAGAGACCGTGCTGGTGGCCAACCTTGACGTGGCCCGGCTGCGCGAATTTCGCCAGGAACGCACGTCGGATTTTAATGCGGCCCTGTATCGACGCTACCTGTCTCGTTTTTGGATTTTGGATTCTGGATTTTAGATGGTGGATGCAGAGGCAGAGCAGGCGACTCGCAGCTCGGGATTTTAGATTGCAGAGGTAGGATGCCCTTAGCGGGCGGGGCAAACTGTGTTTACGGCGTCGCGCAGGGTGAGGTAGAGGTCGTTCGGGATCTTTTTGTAGAGGTGCCAGCGCTCGACGACTGAATTGACATAACCATTGGCATCGGCTTCGATCGTGTCAGCGAAGGCATCGGGTCGCAGCACGCGCCATGCTTCTTCGCCCTCGGCCACGCCCCAATAGCGCTGGTCGTCGATCTGGCGGGACTCGCACACCAGGCGCAGGGCTGCCTCGGAGGCCGGGTCGAGGCCATCCGCCTCGGCGAAGGCGCGGCGTCCGTTGAAGTAGGTGATCCCCAGGTCAGCGTCCAGTACACTGCCAGTGGCGCGTACGTCGTTTTCTCCGAACATTGTGTCCGTGCCGTTGGCGGCCGCCACTGATTTCCAGGTGCCGACCATCGTGTCTGCCAGTGCCGGGTCGGTCTGGCGCAAAAAATCCCAGCCGGCGGCCAGTGCATCTACCATGTCGGCGGTCAGTGCATACTCGCCCTGCGTGATAAGGATGTAAGCTGGTGCATTACGAGGCCCACGCAAAAAACGTACGGTTCCTTGTTTCTCCAGCTCTTCCAGACCGGCGAGCTCGATGGTGTCTTCGACCTGGCGCGCATTGAGTCCAAGCAGCGAGCGGCTGAGGGCGATCATGGCGATTTCGGTGCGCTTGGCCGGTGGTAGGGTGAGCCACTGGACCTTTTGCTGGGCAATGGCGGCGATATCGGTGGGCGCACGCGGATCGAACCGGGCATAGGGAACCCCCAGGTTGGCCGTGGTCAGGCGCAGCGGGTTGTAGGCGGCGGTCATGCGCCAGTCGTCCCACGTGCGGCGCGTGCCCGGCGGTGCCACGGGGACTTCGACCAGTTCGGGCTGGTCATCCGTGCCGGAGAAGAATACCCAAAGCCGGGGATTACCGTTGTTGCGGTCGTCGCGCGACCACACTTCGAGCTTGACGTAAGGAAAATCGCGCGCGGTGACGTTGGTAACGCCCACCGTGACCTGACCATCACCCCCCAGGTCGAGCTCCGCCGGATCGACAACGGTCGTGAAGGCGGCCGTGGCGGCCTGGCCGGTGGCAGTTTGTGGTGCACCGGCAAAATTGACTTCGACGTTCTGCCAGTGGGCACGCGCGGCCAAACCACCGGGTGCGCCAGCATGGGCTGACCCGGTGACCCAGACGACCAGGGTGAGAATGGTCAATACTGCGAGATATCGCCTGGAGAGCCGGCCAGGTGCGCGCTGAGTCATGCGGCTTTGGTGAATCCACCCTCGACGCGGAAGACACCAATCGCGATGCCAGATGGGGTGCTGCTTTCTGCCTGCACCTTCACATGGGCCTGGCGTCCATCCTCCAGCTTCAACAAGAGGGGTGTTTCGCGCCGCAGCTCGACCCGGTATTTGCGCAGCCGCTTGTCATATTCGTAGTTGATCCGATACCGGTCTTCGGCTGTGTGGTTGTCCGTGTACTCGAAGATGGTGCAATTCAGGTCTGCAACGGGCTTCTTCTGCCCAACTACATAAAGCGTACCCTTCACGACGAACCTTCCTCTTGGCAACGGTTGGAATGCGTATCTGCTACGATTATAACGGTGTTCCCCGTCCCCTGTCAATTTCCCGTGCACTTCAGCACTTCAGACACCACACCCTCCCCTCCACTAATCCAAAATCCAAAATACTTGTGGTTTGCCTGCATTTGCGGTACAATCTTTCACCCATGGTAGAACTAGAACCCATTCCTTACGCGACGGCGGCGGCCGAATTGACGCGTTGGTTGCGCGAGTCCGATTGGGACGCCGCGGCGGCCCGCGTGCACCGCTGGGACGATGCAACGTGGCAGCAGGTGCCGCGTGTGCTTTACCTGCATACCCTGGTGCCCTGGGTAGTGCCCATCCTCGACCAGCAGCCGGCATTGGCCGCTGCGCTCCCCGGCTGGCTGCGCAGCCACCTGGCGCAGCTGCACGCCTGGGGTGCCGAGCGCAGCCGCTTGCAGCGCGCCGAGCTGGCGGCCATCCTGGAGGCGGCCGCTGACGCCCAGGTGCGGTTGCTGCCGCTGAAGGGTGCCGTAACCGCTCACCAGCTCTATCCCACACCCGACTATCGGCAGATGGCCGATCTGGATCTGTTGGTGCAGCCAGATGCCTGGCCGGCCGTCAGCGCCTGCATGGCGCGGCTGGGTTACGTGGAGAAAGAGCGCAACTGGAAGAACCGCACCTACACGAAACCGGGCTGGGCCCAGCGTGTCCCGTGGACCTGGCACCCCGACAACGCGCGCCTGGTCGACATTGGCGTGCAGGCCGCCGAAGGCATGGAGTGGCTGGCGGCCGATTTCACCGCCGACCTGTGGAACCACGCCGTGGCGGGCGAGCTCCTGGGCATACCCTGCCGCCTGCCAGATCCGGTGACGCATTTCATTTTTACCACCGTTCATGCCGCAGCGCACATCATCCAGGGTCCACCGCGCCTGGTGTGGCTGCAGGATACGGCCTACTTTGCCCAGCGTGTGCAGCACCGGGGCGAGTGGCCGCAGGCCCAGGCCTGGCTCACCCGCCTCGATGCGCGCCTGACGGTGCCGGCCCTGGCCATGGCAGAGGCGATCTTTCCCGGCAGCGTTCCCCCCGCCGACCTGGTTCAGCTCAATCAGCGCCTGCCACCTGCTTTGCGGTCGTGGCTCGCAACGCAGCTGGACCCGGTGCCGCTGACCGACTTCGTGCACTGGCGCAGCGTACGTGAACGGCTGCGCTGGACGGTCACCACCGCCGAGTGGCTGCGCCTGGCCTGGTACGAGGGTTTTCCGCACCGCTGGCGCCTGGCCGATCACTATCCCGGACTGGCCGCCTCGCGCTGGTGGTTTTTGGCCTACGGCCCCTACGCCGTGGCCAGCGCGCGCGAGCTGGCGCACCTGGCCCGCACGCGTTTTCAGCCATCCCAGGGAAAGATCGCAGATGACCCTCGCCATTGAAACCCAGAACCTGAAAAAGGTGTACGCCGTCGACGGCCACCAGGTCGAGGCGCTGCACGATATCTCCGTGCAGGTGGCACCCGGCCTGCTCTTTGGCCTGTTCGGCAACAACGGCGCCGGCAAAACTACCCTCATTCGCCTGTTGACGACGCTCCTGGACCCAACCGCGGGTCGGGCCTGGGTCAATGGTTTCGACACACAGGTCGATTCGCAGCAGGTGCGTGCCTCGATTGGCCTGTGTTCCAGCGAAGACCGCAGTTTCTACGCACGCCTCACGGCTCGTCAGAACCTGATGTTCTACGGTGCCCTGCAGGATCTACCCTGGCGCCAGCTCCGCCAACGGGTGGATGAGCTGCTCGGGTTTTTCGACCTGCAGCGTGCGGCCGATTCGCCGGTGCAGTACTTTTCGACCGGCATGCGCCAGAAGCTCAACGTTGCGCGCGCGCTTCTGCACGATCCACCGCTGGTATTTTTGGATGAGCCCACCAAAAGTCTCGACGTCACCGCGGCCGATCAGCTGCGCGATCTGATTCGGCATGAATTGGTTGGCAATCAAAAGAAAACCGTGTTCTACACGACGCATGAGCTCTACGGCATGGAGACCTTCTGTGACCGCGTGGCCGTCATCCGCGGCGGTGAAATCGTCCTGGAAGGCACGCCAGCCGAGGTTCTGAACACGCTGCCCGGCATCTCGACCTATTTGTTGGAAGTGGCAACCGACGAGCCCCTGACCCTGACCACGCGGCTGGCCGGGCTGCCTGGCATCCAGGCCGTGCACCCGCTGGACGGTGCAACGGCCGGGCAGGGGGCGTGGGAGATTACGCTGGGGGCAGACGAGGCTCAGGTCTGGCCCATCATCTGGCAGGAGGTACTGGCCCATGGCGGACAGCTTCGACGCTGCGAACAACAGCGCCGCCGTTCCCTCCGCGACATCGTCAAAGAAGTGGCGGCCAGCGAAGGGCGGACTGACGCTGCCTAAGCTGGTGGCCTTTGTGCTCAAAGGGTACACGCTCGAGCGCAGCTACCGGCCTAACTTCTTCGCCCGCTACGTCGAGGCTCTGACCGGGGTGGTTTTTGTCTACTTCCTGGGTCAGTTGTTTGCGACGCCACCGGCCGCCGTGGCCAGCTACGGCGTCGACTATTTCACCTTTGCCCTGGTAGGCACCGCCTTTTCGCAGTACTTCAACATCGTGTTCCGCCAGTTTGCCCTGGGTCTGCGCGAGGAGATGCTCACGGGGACGGTGGAACCGCTGTTGGTGACGGTCACCTACCCGACCCTGGCACTGCTGGGGGGATCGATGTGGACACTGCTCGAAGGGCTGGTTATCCTCTTCTTTCAGCTGGGCCTGGGTTGGCTGTTGGGGGCTCGCTTTGCAGATGCGAATTGGCCAGCGGTGCTGCTGGTCACCCTGCTGGCCCTGGTCTCCTTCAGCGCCTGGGGCATAACGTCGGCCGGTTTCGTTCTGATCTTCAAAAAAGGGGACCCGATCGCCTGGCTGGTGGCAGGCACCACCTTCATCTTTGGCGGCGTCTACTTCCCCGTCACCCTGCTGCCGCCCTGGCTGCGCATCGTCTCCTATCTGCTGCCGGTGACCTATGCGCTGGAGGCGATTCGTGGCGCCCTGTTCCTGGGCAGCACCCTGCGCGAGCTGCTGCTGCCGTTGGCGGCGCTCACCGCGTTTATGGTGATCCTGCTGCCGTTGAGCCTGCTGGTGTTCCGCCGCGCCATCGGCCGTGCCCGCCGCGATGGCAGCCTGGCCCATTATTGACCCATACGAGACCTGTCATGCACGATGCTTACGACCGTTTTCCCGATTTTTGGCAGCGCCGCGTCACCGATGAGGCGGGTCAGTTCACTTTTTGGGTGTTTGGTTATCCCCTGGTGTTGACGACCAACAGTCCTGATCTGGTGGCGGCGTGTGGCGATTGGGTGGCCCGCTTCAGCGAGACCGCACCGCGGCCCGGTGCAGTACCGACGCAGATCCGTCTCTTCGTGCGCGCCGGGCCGGCGGCCAGCGAGGTGGCGGTGGCCTGGCACGATGCCAATCTTGAGGGCCGCTCACCCTTCACCTACGACGCCTACGGCGAAAGCATCGCGATTTCGGCCGGCGCCCACGGCCACGTACAGGCCGACCTGGCACGGCAGGAGGCCACTGGCTTCGTCTCGCCGGCGCTGGCACGCAACCGTCCCCTGGTGAGCAAGTTCTTCTTCGGCACGTTGTTGTACAACCTGCTGACCCGCCGGCCGGGCCTGGTGCAGTGGCACGCGGTGGCCCTCACGCACGGCGATGCGGTGATCCTGCTGATTGGCCACGACCACAGCGGTAAATCGACGACTGCCCTGGCCCTGCTGCACGCTGGCTTTCAGCTGCTGGCCGACGGGCTGGTGTATACGGCACTGCACGCCGATGCCGTCGAAGTGCTGGCCAGCCCGACGCGCGAGCTGCGCGTGCGGCGGGGCGCGTTCCAGTTTTTTCCCGAACTGGCCAGCGTGGCCGAGCCGCTCAACACCTGGGAAGGTGAAAAGTACCGCATCGACCTGGCGCGCGCCTGGCCGCAGGCTGTGACGGTAATGTCGCGCCGCACCAGGCACCTGCTGCCCCTGTTCGTATCGGTTGCACACCGACCGGCCACCCAGCTCACACCCCTGGCCCCGCCAGCGGCGCTCGACCACGCCATTCCGGCCCTGGGCTGGTGGGATGCAACACCTTTCCTGGACACCATCATGCACGCGGCCGAGGCACTGCTGACGCGCTTCCCAGCCTACCACCTGCACGCCGGCAGCGACATGGTTGGCCTGGTGGAGGCGGTGGTCAGTGAGACCCTTCGGGTTTCACGCCAATGTGCGTGATAGGGCGCGCAGCGGGAGTGTCACCCGTCACCCGGCACTGCCGATTGGCGGGAAAAAAACCGAAGGGTCTATCCTCGTACATGAATCGATTTGCTGATACGATCTGGGGGCTGTAAACTTCAGACATGGTCGTCTTGGATTTGGACAGCCGCCGCATCAACCTGTGGCTCAGTGCGTTTGCCATGCTGTGCCGCGTGCTGGCGCTGTTTTATGCCCTTGTGTTGATCAACTTCCACCCGCATCCGGTCGTTCAGGCCCGCGAGTCAATCATCGTCGCGGTCTGGTGGGCGACTGCGGCCTATACGACTCTGCTGGCGGTTCTGCTCTTCACGCGCCCCGAGGTACTGCGAGCGCCGCTTTTTCTGCTGCTCGACGCCATCGTCTGCATGGGCATTCTAATTGTGGCTGATGGGGGTTATCGCAACGTCTTTTCGCTCTATTCACTCACACCGGTGCTGACCACGGCCCTGTCACTGCCCAGTGCGCCCACGCTTTGGAAGCGCGGTGTGTTGCTGGTTTTCATCAGTGCCTTGGGTTCTTTCGGTTTTGCCCTCTCACTGTGGCTCAACGGCTACACCTTTGCCGCCGTCATCCAGCAGCGCGAGGTCGATGAAGTCATCCTGCGCATTTCCACTTACCCGGTGCTTGGTCTGATCTTGGGCTTTGTGGCACTGCTCATGGTGCTCTGGCAGCGCAGTGTGGAGCGCATGAATACACTGCAGGCCAGCTCGGCCATTGAATCGGAACGGCGGCGGATCGCCATGGACATACACGACAGCGTCTTGAGTCGACTGACCGCACTCAGCCGGCGCGTCGAGTTTGCCGAGCTGCTGGCAACCGATGAACCGGAGGCGGTGCGCGCCGAACTGGATCAGGTGGCCGCCATGGCGGCCGACATCCATGCCGACATCCGCTGGACGGTGCGAGCGCTGCGTGACGATCCCACCCAGATTCGTCTCTATCCGGTCATCGCCAGTATCATCGAACGGTTTCAGCACAACACCGGCCTGGCTGTCGAATTTCGGCGGCCCGCCAACGAACCGACGCTGCCGTTCGATACGCTGCGCCACCTGGGGTACATCGTCGAAGAGGCATTGGTCAATATCTGGAAACATGCCCGTGCGACACGCGGCTGGGTCGAAGTCGTAGTGCTCGACGAGGCGATCGAAGTCATCATCGGCGATGATGGTGTGGGCTTCGACCTGGCTGCCGTTGCCGCCTGGCCGGTCGGGAACCGGGGCTGGGGGCTGCAGAATATCGCCGCGCGCGCGGCCCAGGTCGGGGGGATCTCCGCCGTACAATCGGCACCGGATCAGGGTACACGGGTGGTGATCACCCTGCCGCTGCCGCTGGCGGCTGGCGAGATGCCGCCAAGCCATACGATGTTGGAGGATGTATGGCACCTATTCGGGTTCTGATTGCCGACGACATGGGTTTGCACCGCGAGCTGCTACGCCGGCTGCTCGAGCGCCAGGCCGATATCGAGGTCGTCGGTGAAGCCAGCTCCCCGGCCGAAGTGATGCTGCGTGTGACCGACCTGAAACCAGACGTTGTATTGATGGACCTGCGCATGCCGCGCCACGACCTCACCGGCGGCATTCGGGCGACCCAGGAACTCACGGCGAGTTTTCCGCAGGTGAAGGTGATTGCCCTGACCGAGTCGGACGACGAAAAGGACGTGCAGGCCGCGACCCTGGCCGGCGCGCGCGGGTATGTGCTCAAGAACTCCAAGGCCGAACGCATCGCCGAGGCCATACGCATCGTGCAGCGTGGCCAGGGCTGGTTGGATCCCGACGTGACCCAACACGTCTTGGGGGACTACCGTCGGGCCAACCGCGAGGCGCACGAACGTGCGGCATTGACGGTGACCGAACAGCACATCTTGCAGCGGGTTGCCAGCGGCCGGACGGCGCGTGAGATTGGTGAAGAGCTGTACCTGGCCGAGAAGACTGTGAAGAACCACCTGAGCAGCATCTACCGCAAGCTTGGCGTGCGCAACAGCAGTCAGGCAGTTGCCGAAGGGTACCGTCGCGGCTTGCTGAAGTAACACGATCCACCGTATTACCCCACGCCTCACCAAATCAAGGGACGTTTTTCGCCATAATTGGGACCTTCGTCCCGCAGACAAACGCGCCGTTTTGCGGTACAATGCTGCCAATCAGATGTGGAATGTGTCACGTAGGGCTTGTAAAAGAATAACTTCCCATGCTCTAATGGCACAGCACAGTTGCCATCTTTCCAAAAAGATGGCAACTGTGCTGTGCCACCGCCACCGCCTTCGGAGCGGCGAATTCCAGCCATAATGCCGGAAGTTATTCTATTACG